>JABDBE010000035.1 GCA_013288805.1 Acidobacteriota bacterium | reverse complement strand
TTCACGCGTGGAAATAACGAATGAAGATTTATTGATGGAGCGGATATTCAGACAGAATCTGGACTGAGCTCGGGAAGGCAGCCGTTATGATTGAGGCCAAAGTTAGATATTCCCCGCCTGGCTCCACGAGTTCTTTAATTTTCGACAACGACATGCTGCTGGAGAAAGTTCAGCATGCGTCGATCGCGATGTTGAGGGCCGCAACGGCCGCAATGGGCATGCGAAGGCCTGAGGTTGGAGTCTGCCTGACCGATGTGGCGGACGCCTGCGTCGCCTACAACGGTTCAGATGTACCGCTGACGTGCGCCATCGGAGTTGGTACATCGACCGCTCCTGATCCCAGCGACATCGAAGCCATCGAAGCTTTTTACAACTCCCGAAACTCGCCCGTACGCATCACAATTTCCGGCCGAACGCACACTGCGGTAAATTCCTTATTGGCGAGCCGGGGATACAAAGCCGGAACGCCAATGGAGAATTGGTGGAGGCCGCTCGCCGATCTCCCGGCCAAGACTACTGCCAATGACATCGAAGTGACTCCGGCTACCATTGACGAGGCCGACGTCTGGGTGCGCACGGTGGCCGCGGGC
This sequence comes from Acidobacteriota bacterium, assembly GCA_013288805.1. Lineage (GTDB taxonomy): Bacteria > Acidobacteriota > Terriglobia > Terriglobales > Acidobacteriaceae > JABDBE01. The sequence goes on along the minus strand of JABDBE010000035.1, from coordinate 28,805 downwards.
TTCCAGGAATCCGATGCGCCGGTCGACGATTCCAACTTACCAGCAAGACTGCTCGACACTTTTTACTGCTTCGGGTTCGCCGATGGCGCGCAGCCCTTTCTGGCACGGCGAAACGGGGACGTGGTGGGCGGAGGCGTTCTCCACATCAACGGGGACACGGCGCATCTGCGGACTACCAGCTGTCGATTCGTGCATCGCCGCAATGGAGTACAAACCGCTCTGCTGAGCACTCGCTTGCAACTCGCAGTAGAAGCAGGATGCCGCTTTGTGTTTTCAAGCACCGGCGGAATCGGAGCCTCGGCCAGAAATCTCGAGCGCTTCGGCCTGCAACCACTCTCCATTAGCTTCCTGATGTCCAGGCCTTGCTAACAAAGGTGACCTGCCGAGATAAGCGGCAGGTCAAGCTCCGCTAGATTGTCGACGATCGCGGTAGGGACACCAGTTTCTAGCGCCCCAGCGCAAACCCAGACGGGCGATTTTCGCCATCAACTTGCTCTCATTTGCCGTTGCAGGCTCGAATCTTCCTCCCAGGTATTTCGCCAGGAATTCTTCCGAGACCGCATTGAAGGCCACGTTGGCGGTTGCGCTCCCACTGCAGGTTGTAGTCGCCCCGGCTTCAAATCAGTCGTGCCTATATGCGCGCGATAGCAATGTACTTGCCAGTCTCCATTAAGATTCGGCAAAGTTAATAGGTGTCACCTGATTGAAACATGATCAGAGGTGAACCTGATTCTGCCGGGGGCAAGTAGAGCGGATGGAATCAATACGATTCACAGAGCTCAACCTTCGATGAATTCTGTAAACGTTTAACGATGGCCCAACGCTCTTCTATTGTCCCGCGTCGTCGGTCGCGCCCTTTCGCTAGGCTCCGGATAAAGCCTGTGCTATCGGTGTTCGCCTCAAGCCCCGACCTGTGGTTTGCAATCATCAGCGCATGTTGGGTGGTTTTGCTATACCGGCACGTGATCGGCGCCGCATTCGTATATGACGACGTTACCCAGATTCAAAACAATCCCGCTCTGTCCTCCTGGCATTCGGCGGCAGAGTATGCCCGCTCCTCTGTCCCCTTTAACAGCGAATTTCGTGGCGTTGGCGGGTCTTTTTACAGACCAGTATTTTGGTTCAGCTTGGCCCTGGACCGTGCCCTTTGGAGCCTGAGAGCGACAGGGTTCCATTTCACAAACCTTGCTCTGCATTGGGCGAATGGTTTACTCGCATTCCTGTTCTTAAGAAGGTTGCGCATTTCACTTTTACTCTCGGCAGCGGTTTCTATCATCTGGCTCGGTCTCCCAATTAACTCCGAAGTTGTGGCGTGGGTTTCTGGCCGCTCCATCTCCTTAGCGGTCCTATTCCTGTTGGCCGGCTTATTGAGCGCAGATTGGTACCTGCGCTCGAACAGGATTGTGGCACTGCTCTGTTACGCGCTTGCATCCTTCGGTGCCCTTCTCTCGCATGAGATCGGCATCCTGACGTTGCCGATGACCTGCCTGCTACTTTATGCCGGTAATGCCGTGCGTCGCAGCTGGTTAGTGCTGTCCGGCGCGGGGCTGGCCGTCGATACTCTTTATCTTTGGCTCAGACAAAGCGCAGGCGCGCGACTTACTTCAGGTGTCCCCGTACCTATCGGACTAGCAATTACTTTCTGGAAATACATTGCCTGGATCCTTCTCCCGGTTCGGATGAGTATCGAGCGTTCGACTGACGTTCCGACAAACAATTCTCCGATGATCAGGGCTGCGGCGCTTATCGGAGGTCTGGCGCTATTCCTTGCCATTCTGCGACTGCGGAACAAAATGCCCGAAGTAGCCGCTGGTTTGACGTGGTTGTGTATCGCATTAGTTCCATTTTGCGGAATCGTGCCGATCTATCAAGGCATGGCCGAACGCTATGTCTATTTGGCTGGTCTAGGCCTCGTATTCGCAATTGTGGCTCTTGTCTTTCACCTTAAGGGTCGGACAAGATCAATGGCGCTGTGCGCACTCATCTTGTGGGTGTTTTGGGGCGTTTGGCGCCTCAATGCGCGCGTACTCGATTGGCGTGGCGAGGTCCCACTTTATCTGAGTTCCTTGGATGCGACACCCAAGAGCTCGGTGCTTCTCTACAATCTCGGGGTAGCATTCGCCGAGGCGGGAGATGCTTCAAAAGCTGCGGATTATTACCAGCGCGCCATAGCTCTGAAACCGGATTACACTTCGGCGATCATAAACCTGGGCAATCTCTTGCAGAACCAGGGCAATTACTCACAAGCGGAGGGGTTATATGAGCGGGCGATTTCGCTTGATCCACGAGATCCTGATGCCTGGGTGGATCTCGGAAACTTGTATCTGCACCTCGCTCTAACCCAACAAGCGAAGAGCGCCTACGAAAAGGCAATAGCGCTGAAACCGAATGATGTCGAGGCAATTATCGATCTTGGGGCGGTACTTCAGCGCTCGGGTGATTTTTCAGCTGCCGAGCAAGCGTACCGACGGGCCATTGCCGTCGATCCTGGTCAAGCCGCCGCCTACTGCGATTTAGGTGCATTATTCCTGCAAGAAGGGAACCTGGATGCTGCTCGTGAACAGCTTATTAAGGCAATCGAGCACAATCCCTCTTATGCTCTGGCGTACTTCGATTTGGGGGTCGTGTACGAGCAAACCCGCCGCCGCGACCTCGCTGTCGAAATGTACAAGAAGGCACTCGACATTCAGCCTGATTATCAGCACGCTCGATCCAACCTGGAGAGACTTGAGTCTCGTCCTTGAGAGTCTCCTTCGGAGACTTATCCATATCAGAGTCGGTCCGTTATTGTTTGTACCAGCAAGAGCGCTCCGATGCTTGCCAATCCGATGTAAAGGTACTTAAGAAAAACCTCTCCGCGAAGGCGATGATTGATCACTCTGCCAAGGAACACGCCTAATATTGTGACCGGCAGTGAGATCAGATAATAGTGCGTTACGGTGGAAGTCCAGAGTCCGGCCAACCAATAACCGCCCATACCGATAAGGCTTGCGGGTAGAAAATATCCCTGAAGGGTCGCCCGGAAGTTCTGCGCGGACCACCTTCGCATGGCTCCGTAAACAGCGAGTGGCGGACCATTCATTCCGTAGGCTCCGCCAAGCACGCCGGCACAGAAGCCACAGGCTAGAAGCCAGAATCGACTCTCCCGTCGTAGTTCCAGCGGCGTGCGGCCTATTAAGGAGTAGGTGGAGAACGCCATAATAATCACTGCTAAAGCAGCCTTCACTATTTTTTGATGACTACTCATCAGAAGGAGGAGGCCCAACGGGATACCAAAAAGCGTGGAAAGCACGAGCCAGAATGTGCTACCCAAGTGGATCCTTTTCCAGTCCTGCACTACGATGATGCCAGCGACAGTGATTGAGACCAGCACGGCAAGCGGGGCGGCGACGCCCAGTGGAATACAGAAGGCCAGCAGCGGAACAGCGATTAGCGCCTCGCCAAAGCCGAATGCTGATCGGATCAGGGTGGCCATAAACAGGATGAATAAAACAAACACAGTAGTAAGGTCGATTGTGATCTCCGAGGCGAGCAGAATTCGTCATACACAGCATAGAACCCGGTAGTCGGCCATGAGTGACCTCAGGATTGGCCACTTGTTCCGCAGCGATTCCCGACCTCCCACCATCACGCAATCGTACCCGCTTGGTCGACAATTCGGAAGCTATGTGGTTGTTGGCGCTGACAGCACGTACGATGAAAATTGACGCAGCTTGCCGGAACTCTTGGAGAGTCGCCGGCATACCGTCGTTTGGGCAAAATGGGCATATAATCGGGCGTGGACGATGCCATGTCGGAACTGGAGAAGCGAGTAGAAGAGCGATTCGGGGTTCTTCCCAATTTCTTCCTCCTCGCACCTGAGGCACCAGAGATCACCGAGAAACTGTGGGGATTCGCACAAGCTGCCTACCTCGATAACCCTCTTCCCTCCGTTTTTAAGGAGCGCCTTTTCGTCCACCTGTCTCGTTTTTGCGCAGTCCGCTACTGCATTGCTCGTCACGTTGGTTTCTTGGTAGGGCTTGGCCGCCCCGCTGGCGATCCGACTGCACGTACGCAAAGTGTCACCGACGTTGTTAAACTCCTTCAACGCCCTTTTCCACGCGGACAAGAACTTCAGTCTCGTCTCTCACTGTGCGCAGCCTGCCCCGCACCCATTGTCGAAATGCCGATGCCCGATACGCAGATGGAAGATGCCATCTTTCTATTGGCAGCGCATGTATTCTTGAAGGCCTCCGATTATTTGTTATGTCTTGACGCACTGGCTCGGCTATTTGGTCCGGCTCGCCTTCAATACTTGCTGTTGTTCTTAGCATTTGTCAGGGCAGCGCACTATTGGACTGAAACGCATCCTGAGATCGCCTTGGAAGATGACATCAACAAACTATTGGCGACGCATGAAGCGCTGGCGGATTGCGTCCTCAAGGACCCGGAGTCTCGAGACGGCATCAGCCAGTCACTCTTGGATGAGTTGCCAGCATTACGCCTCAAGGCGGATAAAGCGATTGGCTTGCTCGCCGCAATCGTGGACTCATCTGAGGATGCCATCGTCAGCAAGACGCTGCAAGGCATCATAACCAGTTGGAATGCAAGTGCGGAGCGGTTGTTTGGTTACGCCGCCAGCGAAGCAGTAGGCCAGCACATTTCGTTGATCATCCCGCTCAATCGTAGGGACGAAGAAACCGTCATCATCGAACGAATCAAAAAAGGCGAACGAATCGAGCACTTCGACACCGTTCGCATGCGTAAAGACAAGACGCTGCTCGATATCGCGCTCACAATTTCGCCTGTCCGGGACGCCAGCGGAAAGATTATCGGAGCGTCGAAAATTGCTCGGGACATCACTCAGCGTAAACGAATTGAGCGAGAGTTGCGCGAAAGCGAAGAACGTTATCGAACATTGGCAGATGCACTCGACACCCAAGTGCAGTTCCGTACTCAGGAACTTGAGAGAAGAAACTCGGAACTGCGTGACCTTTCGGGGCGGCTCATGGAGGCTCAGGACGTGGAGCGGAGGCACATAGCACGGGAGCTGCACGATAGCGCGGGGCAGTCATTGGCCGCGCTGGGTATGCTCCTTGCACGAATCAGCGAAGACGCAAAGAAGGATCCTGCGCAACTTGCTAAAAACGTGCAAAGCGCCGAAGAGTTGGTTCAGCACTTGACAAAAGAAATACGCACAACCTCCTATCTTTTGCATCCACCGACGCTGGATGAAATTGGTATTTCCTCAGCACTGAGTTGGTACGTGCAAGGCCTCGCCGAGCGCGGCAGTTTACAGATCGACCTGAAGGTCCCCGAGAACTTCGGAAGACTTCCCTCGGAAATGGAACTTGTCATTTTCCGGCTTGTACAGGAAAGCTTGACGAACATCCATCGTCACTCCGGAAGCAAAACCGCGCAGATTCGAATTGAGCGCGAAGGGGACAATGTCAAAGTAGAAGTTGAAGACCAAGGAAGCGGAATGTCCCCGGAACGACTAGCCGAGATTCAGTCTCAAGGCACGGGAGTCGGAATCAGAGGAATGCGCGAGCGCGTACGCCACTTTCACGGCGATTTGGTTATCGAATCCAACAGTTCCGGCACGAAGGTTTGCGCGACCCTCCCTTTGAAGACACCAGCTTCCATACATAAGAACAATACGTTGCAAGATGTAGCCTGAAAAGCTAAACCATGAATGAATACATCCACACTCCCAAGTTCGGATGCGCCGTCACTATATCTGCCCCTTCCCGATCGACGACGCGCTAAGCGGCTTCGCCTTGTATCAGCGCGACTCGTCAAATATGGGTGCAGCCATGGCATTCGATGCCCGCCCGTAGTGCCTCTTGGGCAAGGTGACGAGAACAATAATGGTCATCAAGACCAGGATAGCGAGGATGAAGATGCTGCCTTCGGGACCGGTGGTTCCTCCGCTCAGAATGGGCTTGCCCATGGGGTGCGTTGCAAGGAGACGGAATGGGGCGGGAAAAGCGGGCGTACCGACCCCATGGATACCAATGCCAGCTTTTGACGGTTAGAAGGCCGTTGATGCTCTGCCAACTAATCCGGAGTCATGCCCAACATCTCCTCGTGTCCTTCGAATATCTTAGCCATATTCGTGATTCGGAACAGTTCCTTCACACGCTGGTTCAGGTTGATGAGCTTCAGTTCGCGTTGTTGCCTTCGCGCCGAGAGGTAAATGCCTACGATCGCCCCGAGACCGGAACTATCCATGTAGGTGACATCAGTCAGATCCAGCACGACGCGCTTGCTCTCTGGGATGAGATTCCGCACCGCAGTCTGGAGCATAGCCGCACTGGTTGACGTGATCCTTCCGATGCAACGGACGAGAGTTTCTTCAGGAGTTCTGGTTGTTTCGAGTTGCAATTCTGGAATTGGAATTGGAGTTGCTGCCATAGTGGCCTCCTTAGTTGGAAATATCGAGCCGACGTCAGTTCAACCGTCGAGTCGCCATTCGGTGGGGAAAGCCAATCAACCGAGCCTGAAACGACTCTGCTGAACGGAACCACAATACTCTTAGCTCCGGCAAAGTCAAGGAAGACTTAGCCGGATAGGTGATGCAACCCTGCTGACATTGGCGTTAAATCGCGGATAGGATCTGGTGGACCTGGTCGGGTTCGAACCGACGACCTCTTCCATGCCATGGAAGCGCGCTCCCAACTGCGCCACAGGCCCACTGAGGAAGAATCATGATCCGGCGCAGACATCCGGATCGGGTGACTCAATTCTCGCTTACCAGGTAAGGTTAGTCAAACGCTGCTCGCCAACTGTCGAAACTCTGGTTCGTACAGTTTTACGAAAACTACAAAAATGGGTATGCTGAGGTCGAGTAACCTCATGAAACTTTGCTCTTTTTGCGGCTGGCATTGGTTATTGCCGTTTCTAATCACTACTGCGACCGCCCAAGTCGCACCTGCTCCGGCGCCTGCGGCCTCGACGACTCCAGTTCCCTACGCATCAGTCAGTGAACTGAATCTGATGCTGTCACAGTTGGAGCAGGTCGCACAACAGACACAGGTGGATCTGGCCAAGCTGCGAATCGAGAAATGGAAAATCGATTCGAACACCAAGCGCGGCACGCAGTCGGACGTCGACTCCATCCAGCGCAACCTGCAAATGGCGCTTCCCGAAATTATTGGTCAGGTCCGCGCTTCTCCCGAAAATGCGGCTGCGACCTTCAAGCTTTATCGCAATCTCGACGCACTCTATGACGTGATCGGACCGGTGGTCGAGTCGGCCGGAGCGTTCGGCTCGAAGGACGAATTCCAGTCGGTGCAGAACGATTTCAACGATCTGGAGCGATCGCGGCGCGCCCTAGCTGAGCGAATGGAAACTCTGGCCACCGCCAAAGAAGGCGAACTGACACGCCTGCGCACTCAAGTTCACGATCTGCAGGCAGCAGCGCCGCCGCCGGCGCCGGTGAAGAAAGTTGTCATCGACGATACGGAGCCTCCGAAGAAGCCGCCCGTGAAGAAAAAGCCGGTGCCAAAACCTCCGAAGCCGACAACGCCGGCGACGCAGCCGAGCACGACGACAGGTTCCCAGCCGCCAGCTCAGCAAACGCAACCGCAGCCCTGACGCAGGTTGAAATCGATCTGTCGCCCCGCTGGGGCTTGTCTGTTTCCTGGCTTTCCCACGGCTTGCGCGGTGGGCTGCATTCTTTCGCCGCTTCGCGGCTGGCCGAGTCGGGCTTTGTCCCAGGAATCCTGGTAGATGCACATATCCTGGTGCAACATTTCCCGCAAAAAAAACTCTCATTTTTGCCTAAAATCTAGAAAACAAAGGACTGGAATTTTTCTTGCCTCCCAGATCTATGGTTCTAAAGGTAGTTAGGGGCAAAATCTTGGAAACATTGGAGTTATCGTTGCGCCCTAGTTCCCCTTTCGGAACTGTGCCTGGAATCAGCGCTGGAGCGTTCTGCCGATTGTCAAAGAACCTAAGTTATCTTATAGATAACTTGCACAGTCCGATGTTATCAGTATCGAAGGGTGTGGTCAAGAAGAAATGCGCCCGTCCCGAGGCTTCGCTTCCCGACGCGAACCTAGGGCACCAGGCATACAAGAAGTTTCAAAGGCGCGAATCGCAGAGTTGGGGACTGACCACCGCAGACAGCAACCAATCATTGAGCTGTTGCACGCTCCAGCCGCATGCGTCGACGAGATGCGCCGCAAAGACCCAATATTTTATCCGGTCAGGCTCAAACGGGCCGTAGTTCAGCACATAGGTGCCGAGCATTGCCGCCTCCTCTTCCAAGTCGTTCTCATGCTTCGAATTCGGTTGGCCGCAGCAATTAAGGTAAACATTCGACGAGTGGTGGATGAATCTTCGCCCTTGGAGCTTGGTGCAGAGTTGGGCGTATTCCCTGGTCTCGAGAATCCAAAAGTGCCAGACGTCGTCTATTTCCTTCGACACCGGTATGTTGCAATGAAAATAGGTCGCCATGTTGAGAAATTTCAAGGTCTCTTCAACTCGGATCGAAACTTCGGCGGAAGGCAGCGGCGATAGCTTCTTGTCAAAGTAGCATTTCATTTGCGGGTTGAGAAATGCTTCTTGTAACTGCTGGTTTGTGATTGTCATTGACGCCCCCGAGTGGCCCTAGAAAATGCGGACTGCTAGCAGAGGCCGCATTACCATCTGACTGCCCAGCAAAAAACATCCGCTCCAGCCAGCCAGCGCCGGAGCGGGCTGGGCGTTATTCGATTTTCCTGTTGACGCAGCAAGTGCCGCCATCCGGCGCGCAGCAGCCATCGTCGGCTCGCAACTTCGATATCCCTTCTCGCGACTTGATCACTCCCTTTAACTTCAAGTGATCCAGGACGCTCCAGGTCACCAACAGCGACTGCACCAATACAACCGTCTGTTCCCTCGTGGCCCGCTGGGTCGCCAATGACCCGGATTCGTTTCTTTCCTCAGGCATGGAGTTATGCTCCTTCTCGTGTGTGTTCCGTTCACCGTCGTGGCAAGGTCTGCGATCCGGAGAGCGGATACCCAATAGTGTCGCGATTAGCCCGTCTGTTTCACCGTTCTGTGATTTTGTTAAGCACGGACGCACAAAAATCTCCGGTTGTTTGTTTTCTGGACTTGGGGGCGAAATGGAGTTTTTTAGATCTTTTCCGCAAGCAGAAGATGTGCAAAGCACTAGGATGCTGGTGACGATCGAGCGAAGACCATGGAACTGGACCTGTCAGATAGGAATGTCGGTCCATGTGGGGCCTGAGTCTGGACTTCTGACTTGGTGGCATGAAGTGCAGCCATGCTCTTCCACAATAATGCGGGGCTCAAATCGAATCTGCGGCCGTTTTTCGCAGCGCTCGAAGAGCTAAGCCTCGCCAGACACCGTGTTGCGCTTGGCTCGACTGGACAGCCAAGGGCGGCTGTCCGCGAGCGATCCCTGGTAACAGTGACAAAGGTAACTCCAGGTTGGAACTTCGCGCAGCTCGGCGGAGTCTATAAGTGCAGGCGAATCGAGGGTTGCGGTCGGGGCTGGGTTGGCGGGCAGGGTTCAAATTTGGCGAAGGCTCACGGCCGAAAAGCACCTATAATGGAGGTCACGCCATGAGTGTCATGGCAGGAGCAACCACGGTGGGTGATTTAGCGGGAGCAATCGGCATCCGGACGCAGGAAGCGGCGATCGTCGCCGAACTAAAGGCCGGATCGGAAGAAGCGTACGCCTGGCTTATCGGAGAGTTCCACCAGCCGATCTACAGTTTGGTTTACCGCGTGGTGAGTGACCCGGCGGATGCCGCTGACACAACCCAAGAAGTGTTTCTGAAAGTCTTCCGCGGAATCAAGCATTTCCACGGTGAGTCCAGCCTGAAGACTTGGATCTATCGCATCGCGGTGCACGAGGCCTCGAATCGGCGGCGTTGGTGGTTCCGGCATAAATCGAAAGAGACCTCGATTGAGCCGATGGGAGGGTGCACGGAATCTGGCGTGGCTTTGGCCATAAAGGATTCGTTGGTCGACGGAGCCGATTCACCTTTTGACTTGGTTGCGCACGAAGAGGTCCGTGCCCGAGTCGAAGAAGAATTGCGAAAAGTTTCTGAACCTTACCGCAGTACTTTGATTCTTCGCGATCTCGAGGAAATGTCGTATGAGGAGATTGCGGAAGTCACGCAAGTTTCGCTGGGAACGGTGAAATCGCGGCTGACTCGGGGACGCGAAGCGCTTCGGCAACGGCTGACGGCATATGTGCAAGAGGTCGGAACGGAGCTGGGATTACAAAAACGGGAATCGAAAGCTGAGTCCCGAGTCTCTAAAGGACGGGAATTCGAGGTGGCATCATGAAGTGCTTCGAAGCGAAATCGATGTTCTCGCCTTATCTCGATGGCGCGGTGACTGGCACCGAAATGCAGGCTCTGTCGCGGCATTTCGACGCCTGTGCCGATTGCCAGCGGGAATATGTTTCGCTCCGTCAAACCCAGCAATTGCTTACCAAAGTCGGGCGCAGAAAAGCGCCGGACGATCTGTCGCTGAAATTGCGTCTGGCGATTTCACGCGAGGTGGCGCAAGCGCGGCGTCCGTACTTCCACGATCTGCGGATTCGGATAGAGAACGCGATTCAGGGATTCATGGTTCCGGCAACTGCAGGATTGTTAACAGCTGTCGTGATCTTCGGATTTCTCATGGGCTTTCTCGCCTTGCCGCTGCAGGCCGATAACTCTGACGTTCCCACGATGTTGACTACCGCGCCGGTGTTACAGCAATCGGCTTTTGGAACAGCTTTGGAATCGATTGCGGACGATTCTCTGGTGATTGAAGCGTATGTCGATTCGAACGGGCGGGTGCAGGATTACCGTATTTTGTCGAGTCCGCACGATGCCAAGGATCTTTCGCCCCAAGTCAAGATTATGCTGACCGAGTTCACGACCTTCCGTCCAGCAACCTCGATGGGCCGACCAACGGTCGGGCGCGCGGTGCTGTCGTTCTCCATGGTCAGGGTGAAGGGGTAATAGCTGTCAGCTGTCAGCTGTCAGCAGTCAGCTTTCAGCACTCAGTTTAAAACTGCAGATCGCCAGCATGGTTGACAGCTGATTGCTGACGACTTCGAGCTTCCTCCGTTGACCCTCTGCCCGGAACCTCTTAAACTGACAAGGTAACCCGCACATCTCACCGCGCTGCAGGAGGGTTCCTGAGTAATCGGTTTCGGAGTTCGCTGTTTGTAGCTTTGCTTGCGCTGGTGGCACAGGTGTGGGCGGATGACGCTGCCCATCAGGTCGCGTTGGATAATAATGAAGCGTTGTTTACGGTTCTGACGGCTATTAACTATTGTGGCTACGATTCGGAGCTGAGCGCTTCCGATCCGTTGCGAGCGCAGATTCGCGCCGAGGTTGCAAAGACCATCGATGCTTCCGCCGAGGCGAAAGAGTCCAGCCAGGTAATGTGCCAGTTTTATACCGAGCATCTGCAGCCGGATCCGGCTCATACATTGGCACAATACGTGTCTTTGGCGCTGAATCTCAGTGCTCCGCCGGAGCTCGCACTCAAGGGCAAAGAGGCCGACCTTCCGCCGGACGCCGGTTATGTTTCGGGGATGGTGCCGCTGCTACAGAAGTTTTATGGGGAGGCCGGACTGGGGGCGATATGGAGGCGTCATCAGGCAGCCTACTCTCAACTTACCGCGACCTATCATGAGCCGCTCGCGAAGGTACTATTCGATACCGAGGTCTATCTGAAGCTGCCGTCCGCGGGATATCTGGGCCGATCCTTTACGGTTTATTTGGAGCCGATGGGAGCGCCTGGACAAGCCAATGCGCGCAATTACGCAAGCGATTACTACGTCGTGCTTTCTCCTGGCGTGGGGGCTGAGGCGGGGCTCAAGATGGAACAGATTCGGCATACGTATCTGCACTACCTTCTGGATCCCATGGCGTTAAAATATCCCGCTGCCATGGATCGGTTGAAACCGCTGCTGGCCAGTGTCAAGGGCTCTCCCATGGATCAAAGTTTCAGGAACGATGTTTCGCTTTTGACTACGGAGTGCCTGATACGCGCCATTGAGGCGCGAACCACGGGGACCAGCAAGACGCCGGAACCGGAGAAGCAACAACTGGTGGAGCGATCGGTGGAGCAAGGATTCATTCTGACGCCTTATTTTTATGATGCACTGGAGCAGTTCGAGAAGAGCCCGGTGGGGCTGCGGAACGCCTACGGAGATTTGATCGGCGGCATCAATGTTGGCAAGGAACAAAAGAACGCTGCGCAGGTGAAGTTTGCGAGCACCGCGGATCAGGAACTGTTGCACCTGTCACGACACCAGCCGGCAGAGCTGTTGCTCGCTGCCCAACAACGATTGGCGAGCGGAGATCTCGAAGGAGCAAAGAAGATTGCGCAGCAAGCGCTCGATGAAAAGCAGGGGGATCCGGGCCGGGCTCTGTTCATCCTGGCGCAGGTGGCCATTTTGAATCGTGATATGCAAGGGGCGCGAGGCTACTTCCAGCAGGCATTGGGTGTGGCCCATGAACCGACGGTGTTGGCGTGGTCCCATATTTACCTGGGAAGAATCTTTGATCTACAGGAAGACCGGGCGGCCGCCCTCGACCAGTACCGGGCAGCGCTGACTGCGGGGGGTTTATTGCCAGAGGCTAAAGCGGCTGCGGAGCGCGGAATTCAACAGCCGTATGAGCCGCCAAGCCATCCGCAGCAACAGGATTGAAGTGAATTTTCGGTAACCTGCGACCACGAAGCCAGGGTCTCAAACTTTAAGGAGAGAGCATGAAGCGAGCAGCCATGATGTTGGGGGTTCTAGCGATAGCCGCATTGGCAGTTGCGCAGCAGCAACAAACTCCCGCCCAACAGAAGCAACCTGCAGGCGCAGCGCAGCAAGGCGCGCCCGCGACGCCTCCCGGCAAACGGCCACCACAAGCGAAGACGCAGCCGGAGTTCGATGCCTACAATGCGGCCATCGCGAATCAGAAGGATCCAGCGGCAATGGAAAAGGCGGCAGACGACTTCGCGACCAAGTTCCCCGAGAGCGAACTACGAGTACTGCTGTTCAAGGCGGCCATGCGGGCGTATCAGAATGCCAACAACGGCGACAAAATGTTGGAGGAGGCGCAGAAATTATTGAAAGTGGATCCAGATGATCCCGAGGCGCTGATTGCCTCCGCCGAAGTGACTACCGAACACACGCGCGACACCGATCTGGATAAGGATCAGCGCTTCGCCAAAGCCACAAAAGATGCGCAACACGCCCTGGAAACGATCGACACTGATGTTCCAATGCCGGCCAACATACCGCAAGCCCAAATCGATGCATACAAGGGATTGTTGCGATCCAGCGCATATTCGATCCTGGGCACGATCCAGTACGATCAGGAAAAGTACGTTGACGCCGAAGGTTATTTTCGCAAGTCGATTGAGGCTTATCCAGCTCAGCCTGACCCAGTAGTTGTGCTGCGGCTGGCGCTGGCTCTGGATAAGCAAGGGAAATATCAGGATGCGCTAACACAGGCCAACAAGGCCGTCGACTTGACTCAGGAGGGAACGAACGCAGGAACTACGGCGCGTCATGAACGCGATCGGTTGATGCAGTTGACAGGTGCTACCATTCCGGCCGTCAACGCCCCTGCGCCTGGGGCTAAACCGCCAGATACCGCCGCTCCGAACACGACTCCTCACTAGGTAGGAGTTCCGGTCGGAGGCGGCGTTGCGAAATTTGAAGTTTCGTGGTCCGCCACGAGAGTAGGGTTCTGACCGGAATCCGATCAGATTGTTCCACCAGACGATGAAGCCTCGCGACATTTCGGAGTTGGAGCGAGCTTTGGGGTATCAATTCTCCAAGCCGGAATTGTTGGAGCAGGCTTTGACCCACAGCTCGCAGGCTCGTGAACTGGAATCGCTGCAGGCGCAGACGCGAGTGGGAGACAACGAGCAACTGGAGTTCCTGGGAGATGCCGTCCTGGGGCTGGTTACGACCGAAGAATTGTTTCATCGCTTTCCACATTTTCGTGAGGGCGAGCTGTCGAAATTGCGCGCGCACCTGGTCAGTGAAAAACATCTGATCCTGGTGGCACGGCAGTTGGAACTGGGTCATTACTTGCGGCTTGGCCGAGGTGAAGAAAAAAGCGGAGGGCGCAACAAAACTGCCCTGTTGGTAGATGGCCTGGAGGCTGTGCTGGGAGCGATGTACGTGGACAGTGGTTTGGAAACCGTTCGGCGGGTGGTGTTGCAGCATATCGTCACTCCGGAAGTGGAAAACCTGGCGCGGAATGGAAGCAGCTTGCCACTTTCCGACTATAAGTCGGCTTTACAGGAAAAGCTCCAGGCCACCGGCCGTTCGCAGGCATCTTATGTATTAGTGAAAGAGCTGGGACCGGAGCACAGCAAGACTTTTACGGTTGAGGTGCGATTGCAAGCGCTGGGCAATCATGGTGAGACTGAGTTCGTAGGTCGAGCTGAGGGATCTACCAAGAAGAATGCTGAACAAGCGGCGGCGCACCAGGTGCTTGAACATTTAGCTTCGTTAGCCGTGGGTTCAGGAAGCAAGGTACCCGGCAAAGGACGCCCCTAGCCGGAATTGCGATGGGGAAAACGCCACAGCCGGACTGGTTGATTTCGCTGCAATCGCTGCTCACCACGGTGGTAATTGCAGTCTTTGTAATCACATTTATTATCCAGGCTTTCCAAATTCCTTCCGAGTCCATGGAAAACACGTTGCTGATCGGGGATTATCTGTTAGTGGACAAGTTCTGCTACGGTGGCAACGGCGGATTTTTGGACCATATTCTTCCCTACCGCACGGTGCATCGCGGGGACATCGTCGTTTTCCACTATCCGGTTCATCCCAGCGAACACTTCGTGAAGCGCGTCGTAGGAGTTCCGGGGGATCGCGTACGTTTAATCAATCGGCGAGTGTTCGTGAACGGCACTCCGCTGATAGAACCCTACGTACGTTACAGCTCCCAGGTGCATGATGTTTTTCGAGACGAGTTTCCCCGCGTGGACATTCCCGTGCCAGGACTGGAAGGGGGATGGTGGTTGCAGATGAAGAAACTGGTGGAAGAAGGCGAACTCATTATTCCGGAGAAGCACTATTTCGTGCTCGGAGACAATCGCGACGAAAGCCTGGACAGCCGCTATTGGGGATTCGTTCCGAGGGAAAATATTATCGGGCGGCCTCTACTGATTTATTGGTCAGTGCGGAGTGCTGAAGACGACATGCCAGTTTCGGCCTCGCCGGGTGATAAACTTTATCACTTCGCCTACGCGGTCAGCCATTTGTTTCAGCTCACTCGCTGGGATCGGACATTTCGAGTAGTGAACTAAGGGCGGACATCGCCCAACTAACGGGAAAAATTCTAGTGGCTAAAAAAGAAGACATGCAGGCGGAAAAACCGCGCGAAACTACAGTTGAGTTTCTCGCGTCTCTGGCGGCGGTGCTGGTAACCGGTCTGTTCATTATTACTTTCATCGTGCAGGCCTTTGAGATTCCTTCCAGTTCGATGGAAAATACGCTGCTGATCGGCGACCATGTGTTTGTGAACCGCGAACAGTTCGCGCCACGAACGCGGTGGCTTGGTCCCATTCTGCCATACCGGCAGATACACCACGGCGACATCGTGGTGTTTCTCTCGCCTGCGGAGCCTGGCCTTTATGTTGTGAAAAGAATCATCGGTATTCCCGGAGACCGGATCCACTTGCGCGACGCTGTGGTGTACCGCAACGGGGAGAAACTGGATGAGCCCTACGTGATCCATCAAGGCGGTGAGGCGGGTTACAATCCCTACCGCGATAACTTCCCCGCGGTGCCGCCCTCCGAGATGAACAATGTGACCCCGGATTGGGAACTGGCTTTGCCACAGCATATCCAGGGTGACGATATTGTGGTTCCTCCGAACAGCTACTTTGGCATGGGGGACAACCGCGACGTGAGCCTCGACAGTCGCTATTGGGGATTTATTCCACAAGAAAATGTCATTGGGCGGCCCATGTTTATTTATTGGTCGTTTGAGACTCCGGCGGGACAATATCTCGAGAGAGAATTCAGCCAGCGAGTCGGGTTCCTGGTGCATGTGGTTGTCCACTTTTTCGATGAAACTCGCTGGCGGCGGACGTTCAAAGTGGTGCAGTGAGGTTGAGCGATTGAAATTCTGGCGATCGAGATTCTGGCGATCTAGGCGCGGAGTTCTTACTCTGAGCGTTATTGTGCTTCTCGCACTATTTCTCGTACGCCCCGGAGCGAATCGACTGCGCGCCCGGATTGTCAACTCTATTAGCCTGGCCTTGGGACGCCAAGTGGATGTTGCGGCGGTGAATCTGCGACTTCTTCCCCGGCCCGGATTCGAACTTGAGAATTTCGTAATTCACGACGATCCGGCCTTCAGCGCCGAACCCATGCTTCGCGCCCAGGAGGTTACGGCCTCGCTGCGTATAATTTCGCTCCTCCGTGGACGCCTGGAGATCTCGCGTCTGAACCTGACCGAACCAAGCCTCAACCTCGTCCGGAATAAAGAAGGACACTGGAATCTTGAAAATCTTATCGAGCGAACCGCCAAAATCGCGGTCGCGCCCACGAGCAAAGCGAAGACTGAAAGGCGTCCCGGTTTTCCGTACATTGAGGCTGATCGCGGCCGCATTAATTTCAAGTTCGGAGCGGAAAAAAAACCTTACGCGCTGACAGACGCAGCGTTCGCTCTGTGGCAGGACTCGGAAAATATGTGGGGCATGCGTCTGAAGGCGCAGCCGGTGCGGACTGATTTCAATCTCAGCGACACTGGCATGGTAAGCGTAAGCGGATCGTGGCAGAGGGCCTCAAGCTTGCGCGATACACCCGTTCAGTTCAGTCTTCAATGGGATCGGGCACAACTCGGTCAAGTCACGAAGCTCACCTACGGCAACGATAAGGGCTGGCGCGGCGGCCTCGAGGTTTCTGCAATGCTGACCGGCACACCTGCGAATCTTGCGATCGTAACCGCTGCGTCAGTGGAGGATTTTCGCAGATACGACATTTTCGGCGGCGGAGATTTACGATTGGCGATTCAGTGCGCCGGCCGCTACAGCACGGTAGATCGGGCGCTCTCTGAGGTGGGCTGCAATGCCCCGGTTGGCGATGGAACCGTTGCGCTCACGGGCAGGGTGGACCATCCTTTCTCATCCCGAACTTATGATCTCGCATTGGCCGCTCAGGATCTGCCAATTCAGTCGCTGATTTCGTTGGCGCGCCATGCCAAACAGGGCGTGCCGGATGATCTGATCGGAGCGGGCCGTTTGAACGGCAATCTGAAACTTCGGCGAGCTGCAGACTCGCAAGTAAATAGTACGGAATGGGAAGGCAAGGGTGAAACTTTCGGCTTCGAGCTTGGATCGAAACTCACAAGGGCGGCACTGGTGCTAGGAAAAGTTCCCTTCTCGGTATCTCCCGCTGCCGATTCGAAATCAGCCAGCACGCGACAAATTGTTGCCTCTCCGCTAGAGAATTGCCTCGTTGTCGGCCCTTTCAATCTGGCGTTGGGCAGGCCCGCGCCTGCAGTTGTGCGCGGATGGGCCTCACATTCGGGATACAGTTTCACGGTCCGAGGGGATGCGCAGTTGCAGCGAGTATTGCAAGTCGCTCGGACGTTCGGAATTCCGGCTCCGCAAACCGCAGCCGAAGGCCTGGCTAAGATTGATCTGCAAATCGCCGGTGGTTGGTCGGGATTCGCAGCGCCACGACCTACGGGTAAGGCCCAACTGCATTCGATTCGCGCTGAAGTGCGCGGGTTGAATGCGCCGCTGGAAATTGCTTCGGCGAACCTTCTCCTCACGCCCGACCAAATTAGTGTCCAGAATCTGACAGCGGCGATCGCCGACACATCGTGGCAAGGATCGCTAACGCTTCCGCGACCGTGTGCCGCAGCGGAATCCTGCTCCGTGCACTTCGATTTGCATGCCGACGAAATTGCTACGGATCGTCTGAACCAGCTGATTAATCCGCATGTTCGCAAACAGCCTTGGTACGGATTTCTGTCTTCTTCGGTCGCCGGTGTTCCCTACTTGCTCACAGTTCACGCTACGGGCAAGCTCACGGCCAATCACGTGGTGGTCCGAAAGCTTGTTGGCAGCCGAGTTTCGGCTGACGTGGAACTGAACAAGGGAAAACTGCGAGTGTCCGATCTTCGAGCGGATGTCCTTGGCGGCAAGCACATCGGCGAGTGGCAAGCTGACTTTGCGGCGAAGACTCCGGAGTACAGCGGGAGCGGCACGGTCGAGCGGGTTTCGCTGAATCAGCTTTCCGCGAGCATGAATGACGATTGGATCACGGGTTCTGCAACCGCAAGCTATCGGGTGAAAACCTCGGGCCTGGATGCGACAGAATTATTCGCGTCGGCCGTCAGCACACTAAAGTTGGAGGCGCGGGACGGCCTACTCAGCCACATCGCGCTGACGGAAGGAACGGGTCCACTGCAGATGCGTCGTTTAGCAGCACGCTTGACCCTTCACGATGGTAAGTTTGAAATTCAGGAAGGCAAGCTGGAAACGCCGTCCGGTATGTTTCAACTAAGCGGCACAGCGTCTCTGACTCGTGTTCTGGATTTGAAGCTAACGCGTGAAGGCGCTCCAGGATTCAACGTAACGGGGACGCTGACGGAACCACACGTGTCGCCTATTGTGTCGCCGGAGACGCAAGCGGAGCTCAAACCGTAAGGAAGTTTTACAGAGAATTTGTGCCCGCACTTCGTCGCCAACCCAAGCCCCCTCCAAGCAGAACCCAGATTCCCAAGGCCAGCCATTCATACCCGGTGAAATGACCAGGAATGCCAGGCAGAATCTTCATCAGGATCATGAGCAACCCGACAGTCAAGCCAACCGCGGCAATAAATTGTTCGCGCGGCGCCGGTCGCATTCGGTAATAAGCGGCGCAAGCTGCCAGCCATCCAATCGCCGAAGCCACCGAGCCAACTTCGGAAACGGGGACGAGGATCGCATCTCCCAGAAACATGCACGCGCCGGTCGCCAAGCCGATGCAGAGCACGGCGATTGAAGGCGTCTGGTTGCGCGGATGCACGTGGCCAAGACGCCGATCCACCAAGCCGCGGCGACCGATGGCGAACAATAACCGGCTGGCTGCGACAAAGTTTCCGTTGAACACTTTGAAGAGCGAAAGCAACGCTGCGGCGAGAATCACGCTCACAATCCAACGCGAGCCCACAGCGTGCTCGAAAGCAACCGCGGTCATGAATTTCTCCGATGTGAGTTGCTTCCACGGAGCGACGTATCCAACCGACGCGATCACGATGGTGTAAAAGAGAATGCCAACGACAATCGCCATCCAAATAGCCTTGAAAAAACCGCGTGATCGGAACTCGGGGCTCGCCTCTTCGGCGCCTTTTACAACCGACTCAAATCCGGTCATGAAATAGGGCACAATCTGCATCACGAGAAGCACCGATACGAACGGGCTATGCGTGAAGAGAGGCGGAAAATTTCGCGGCGAACCTTTGCTCACTCCGAAGCCTACAAACAGCACGAACAACGCCAGCGTTCCGAAGGCGGTCCAGTTTTGAAACGTGGCGCTCAACCGGATTCCGCGATAATTCAGACCGGTGAGAAGCCCAGTCAGGCTCAACCCGATGAGCAAGTGCGGCAGGTAAACTGGCTGGCCCGCGATTCGGTAAAGTTCTATTGAATCCAGCGCTGGAAAGATGTAGCCCGCGATCCTGCCAACTGCAACCGCTTCCCAAGGGCACACAATGAAGTACGCCAGGATCATCATCCAGCCGGTGGTAAAGCTGATCGATTGGGGAAAAACTCTGGCGGTGTATGCGACTTCGCCGGCTGCATCCGGCATGGCCGTGACCAACCGACCGTACACATAGCCGATTGGCAACAACAGTGCCCCACCAATTGCGAATCCGAGGATCGCGCCCAGAACGCCGCCACGCAGCAGCCAGTCATCCATCACGACCAGCCATCCCACACCGACCATCGTGCCCCAGCCCAAGGCAAAGTAATCCACCACGCGGAGCTTCCGGGCTAGAGTGATCACGCGGCGCGAATTATAAAGCATAGAGGTCGAAATACGACGATAGCGGGGGGCGATAGCCGCAATCTGGCCGCAGCTTCAGTCTCTGCGTGTTAGTATCAACTTCAACGTCTGATGACCCTGCAACATGTTGACATCCTGTTTCAGCTGATCGTTTTCCTGTTTGCGATCAGCATCCACGAATCGGCGCACGCCTGGATGGCGAACCGTCGTGGAGACCCGACCGCGCGAATGCTGGGTCGAGTTACGCTCAATCCCATCAAGCATATTGACCCGATTGGAACTGTTTTATTGCCCCTGATTGCCGCGTACAGCCACTTTCCGATGATCGGATGGGCTAAGCCTACTCCGGTAGATCCGCGTAACTTCAAGAGCCCGGTGATGGATGATATTTTGACTTCGGTGGCGGGTC
Organism: Acidobacteriota bacterium; assembly: GCA_013288805.1. GTDB lineage: Bacteria > Acidobacteriota > Terriglobia > Terriglobales > Acidobacteriaceae > JABDBE01. The sequence continues at coordinate 8,430 of JABDBE010000035.1, read as the reverse complement.
CGGTCAGCAATTTTGTCGTGGCGATCTGCGCTCTGCTCTTGCTGTTGCTGATCAAACTTTCTACCCCTCTGGGCCGTCAGATTGTCTTCGGCATTCCGTATGGGATCATTTCGCCGGAAATGAACTCGGTTCTCGTGCCTTTGAGTTTGTTGCTTTATGAGCTCATGAGGATCAACATTATTCTCGGTGTCTTTAATCTGATTCCAGTACCGCCGCTCGATGGCAGCCATGTCTTACGACATTTCCTATCCGCGAGTGCGCTGCGCGTGTACGACACTATAGGAATCTTCGCTCTGATGGCTCTGGTATTTCTTGGTGGAGGACTTTTGGGCAGGCTGATCTTTCCCGTCATTGGAATTTTTAACGACATTCTCTTGAGAATCTGATGCCTTCTGAATCCAATCAACGTAAGCGCGTTCTGAGTGGGATGCGTCCAACTGGCAAACTGCATTTAGGCAATTATGTCGGCGCTTTGCAGAACTGGGTGGGCATGCAGGATCAGTACGAATGTTTTTTCTGTGTGGTTGACTGGCATGCCCTCACCACCGATTACGCGGATACATCGCAGGTTAAGCCGAACTCAATCGAGGTTCTTCTCGACTGGCTGGCCGCGGGGCTCGATCCGGAGCGCTGCACTATGTTCTTGCAGTCGCACGTGCCGCTGCATGCCGAATTACATCTGCTGTTCTCGATGATCACGCCGCTGGGCTGGCTGGAGCGTGTGCCGACTTACAAGGAACAGCGGGAAAACATTACGGATAAGGATCTAAGCACGTACGGATTTCTCGGGTATCCCGTGCTGCAGGCGGCGGACATTCTCATCTACAAAGGCGACTTTGTCCCTGTGGGCGAAGACCAAGTGCCGCATGTTGAACTGACTCGCGAGATCGCGCGGAGGTTCAACAATTTCTATAGCCTCAATGGAAAGTCGGTGTTCCCTGAGCCACAACCACTGTTGACTCGGTCACCGAAGTTGCCCGGAACTGACGGCCGCAAGATGTCGAAGTCGTACGGAAACACGATCATGCTCACCGATCCTGAGCCGGTGGTACGGCAGAAACTGAAGACCATGGTGACGGATCCCGCGCGGGTGCGGCGCAGCGACCCCGGCAATCCGGATGTCTGCCCGGTCGGGGATCTGCACAAGATTTTCAGCGATCGCGCTACATTGGCCAAAGTGAACGAAGGCTGCCGGTCGGCGGGTATCGGCTGTATTGAATGCAAAGGCTGGGCGGCGGATGCACTGGTTAACATCTTGAATCCCATGCAGGAGCGCCGCAAGAAATATGAGGACAATCCGCGGCTGGCTTGGGATATCCTTGAGGCTGGCTCGGCGCGGGCGAGCAAAGTTGCCGGAGCTACGATGAACGAGGTGCGTGAGGCTATGGGCATGTCGCTCGAATACGAGGCTCCGCGCGCTCCGCAAGGTACAAAGTAATCACGATGGGCGAAGAAACAAAAATCGCTTTTGACGGGACGGCGGCATTGGATCTTGGTCCGGCGCTCGTGGCGGATTCTGCTCCGCGCGGGCCAGAACAATCCAGAAACCAGGAAAGCGACTTTCCTTTTTCCGTCACTGTAGGCGACGTCTACGAAGGACCGCTGGATCTGCTGCTTCACCTGATTCGCAAACAAGATATCGACATTTACGATATCCCGATTGGAAGAATCACGGCGCAGTATCTGGCTTATGTCGAAAAACTGCGCGAACTGGATGTGAACGTCGCGGCTGAGTTCATCTACATGGCTGCGGTTCTGATTCACATCAAGTCGAAAATGCTGCTGCCGCGCGATCCTGCTGCGGCGTCTGACGCTCAAGATGATCCGCGCGCAGAGCTAGTCAATCGCCTGATCGAACACGAGAAATTCAAAGCGGCGGCGCAGATGCTGATGCAGAAACAGCAGATTGAAGACGCGATATTGTCGAACCCCGCGCTCAAAGAATTTCGCGATGCCGAAGGAACAGAGCCAGAACTCGCGGCCGACGTCATTGACCTCGTAAAAACTTTCCAGCAAATTCTTGACCGTGCCCGCAACCAGCCCATGATTCAGGTGGACGAAGAAACGGTCACTGTTGGCCAGATGATCGAATACCTGCGGCGACGACTGTCACTGGAAGACCGGCCGATCCGGTTGAAGCAAATGTTGCGCAACGTCGAGTCGCGACAGGCGCTGGTTTGCATGTTTCTGGCTCTGCTCGAAATGGTGCGTCTGCAGGCGATCCAACTGCGGCAAGACCGCTTGTTCGGCGAAATCCTGCTGCGCAAGCATGTAGGATTCGAAGCGGTCATGGCGGAACAGTCCGCCGTGCGCGATGATTGGAGATAAGAGCGGTAGCTAGCATCAGGAGCCCATGAGCCTTAAAGCCAAACTTGAAGCCATTATTTACGCGGCGGAAACGCCGGTGACGCTTGATCAACTGATCGAATTGGTCAAGGAATCGGTTCTGAGTGAAGGTGCTGCCGACGGCACCGAAGTCAAGTCGCGCGTGCGCCTCGCGCTCGAAGAATTGGTCGTCGATTACTATGCTCCGGATCATGGCATCGAGATTCGTCAAGTCGCGGGCGGGTATCGTATGTCGACAAAACCGGAGCATCACGATATCGTGCGTGCCTTCGCAAAAAGCCTAAAGCCGCCGATTCGACTGTCGCTACCCGCGCTCGAGACGCTAGCGGTGATTGCGTACAAGCAGCCCATCACGGTACCGGAGATCAGCGAAATTCGCGGCGTGGATTCGAATGGAGTGATCGCGACTTTGCTGGATCGCAAGCTGATCACAACTGGCGGCCGCAAGGCCGTGATCGGGCGGCCCATTCTTTACAAGACTGCGAAGGAATTCCTGATGCGGTTTGGTCTGAAGGATGTCGGCGAACTTCCCAGTATGGAGGAGTTCGAGAAGTTAGTTGCGGAATCGTTCCAGAGCGATTTGTTGCCGTCTACGAGTGAAGAGGCTATGGCGACGGGCGAGAATGAGTTGCCCGTCACCGAAACTCAAGATTCCGAACCGACCCAAAGCGCCGATGAATCCGAACTGGCTACCGCGAAGCACCAAGAGAGCGATCCGGCCGCTTGATCGGCAGCTTGCTTCACCATCCCGCCGATTTCATAAACCTAGAATCTTATGCCTGCTGAACGTCTACAGAAGATCATTGCCGCCGCCGGAATCGCGTCCCGCCGCAAAGCCGAAGAACTAATTACTGGCGGACTGGTGTCGGTGAACGGGCAGACAGTCACGGAACTCGGCAGCAAAGCCGATCCCGAGAGCGATCACATCCGCGTGAATGGAAAATTGCTGCATGGCCCGGAGCGGCATGTTTACCTGCTCATGAACAAGCCCAAGGGATACGTGACGACGCTGCGCGATCCCGAACGCCGGCCGACCGTGATGGACTTGCTGCGCGGCGTGAAAGCGCGAGTTTACCCAGTGGGACGCCTCGATTATGCCAGCGAGGGCCTCCTGCTACTGACGAACGATGGAGAGTTCGCCAACCGCCTAATGAAAGCCGCGTCCCACGTGCCCAAAACGTATATGGTGAAACTGGCCGGTAATCCGCCGGGCGAGGGCTTGGCGAGGTTGCGCGAAGGTATCTTTATTCCGTCGGATCGCGGAAAAAGAGTTAAAACGGCTCCAGCAAAGATTCGGGTCATTCGTGAATCTGCCAATCCTTGGTATGAAGTCACACTGATCGAAGGCAAGAATCGCCAGATCCGGCGCATGTTCGAAGAGATCGGGCACCACGTGGAGAAGATTAAGCGGGTACGCTACGGTCCTCTCGAATTGGATGTGCATCCTGGGAAATTTCGTAAGCTTACAATCGAAGAAGTTTCTAAACTGAAATCCCTTGCTAAATAGCCAACTGCACGGACAGAAGTGCCCGCGCCACACGAGACGAGACACTGCTGCAGGTGACACCGATCGAGCTGCATGTAAAGATTAGATATTGAAAAGATGAGTGACTTCAGCCAGTTTGTGCCCGAACACGTACGGAACCTGCGCGGGTACACGCCGGGCAAGTCGCTGCGCCAGGCGCAACAGGAGAGCCATGTGAACTGCATTAAGATGGCCTCAAACGAGAACCCGTTTGGGCCTTCGCCCAAAGCGGTGCAGGCGATGCAGGCCGTACTCGCCGACAGCAATTTTTATCCTGACAACGACGCCATCGAACTCCAGCAGAAGTTGGCCGAACGCCATAATGTTCTACCGGAGCAAATCGTTCCGACGGCTGGTTCTACCGCGCTACTCGGCATTATTGCGCGCACTTTGCTGTCGCCAGGGCTCAACGCGATTACCAGCGAGCGCTCGTTCATCGTGTATCCGATTGCCACGCAAGCAGCGGGAGGGCAACTGATCCAGGTTCCGATGCGGAATAATGGATTCGATTTGAATGCCATCGCGGCAGCGATCGACCAACACACTCGCATCATCTACATTTCCAATCCAAACAATCCGACGGGCACGCTCATTGCGGCAAAGGAACTCGATCGCTTCCTGGATGAAGTTCCCGAACATGTGATCGTTATCCTCGATGAGGCGTACTACGACTTCGCCGAATACTTTGGCAGGATACGCGGGGTCGAATGCTCGCATGCTCTCGACTATGTGAGCCAGGGACGCAAGGTGGTGGTACTTCGAACATTTTCTAAAGCGCACGGCTTGGCAGGAGTTCGAGTTGGCTATGGAATCGGTCCCGCCGAATTGATGTCCTACTTTGCCCGCATGCGCACGACATTTTCGATTTCGACAGTAGCTCAGGCGGCCGCATTGGCGGCGCTTGATGACGAAACTCACGTTAGGAAAACGCTTAAGAACAACGCTGAGCAGGCTGAACGGCTTGTCACGGGACTCGTCGAACTGGGATACGCGCCGATTCCAACCTGGGCTAACTTTCTTTATTGCGAATTGGGCGATGATGCGGCCGCCATCGCCAAACGATTCCAAACCGAAGGGGTGATCGTGCGACCGTTGGGTCCGTGGGGTGCGCCAACCGCGATCCGAATCACGCTTGGAACACCGGAGCAGAATGATGTCTTGCTGAGGGCATTCAAAAAAGTGATTGAGCGGACGGCGGCGCGCTAGGCAAGATTTATTTCTGGCATTTGGGACAATAGTGACTGCTTCGCCCGGCAATCACCACGCGCTTAATGGGAGTCTTGCAAACCAGGCACGGCTCGCCTTCGCGGCCGTAGACGCGATGTTGCAGTTGAAAGAATCCTTCCTCGCCGTCGGCATCGACATAGTCAGAAACGGAAGAGCCGCCCAGCTCGATGGCTTCTTTAAGCACTTCCTGGATGGCGGAGTAGAGCCGCGACAACTCGTTGCGAGTAAGCGACGCAGCCCGGCGCCGGGGCCGAATGCCGGCGCGGAACAGAGATTCATCCGCGTAAATGTTGCCGACGCCGCGCAGCAGTTTTTGGTTTAGCAAGGCACTCTTGATGGGCGTTTTGCGCTCGTGAAACAGTTCGACGAAGCGATCCAATTTTACTTCTAGTGGTTCGGCGCCAGCTGCTTCAAATCCATGGGCCACGCTTAGACGTCCAAAGCGGCGGGGATCCACGAATCTCAGTTCCCTGCCTGAAACCAACTTTGCAACCGCATGCGTATGTTTCTCGATGGCTTGGTCGGGGTTGCAGACCAGCATCCGCCCGGTCATGCCGAGATGCACGATCCACTGCGCTTTGTCTGGTGAAGGCACTGATGCTCTCGCAGATTTCTGGCTGGATTTTCGTTTGACGGGCGAGGACGCCCGTGCTCCATTTTCCAGATCGAATACGATATGCTTGCCGACCCGGCGCACGCCCACGATACGCTTCGATTCGACCGTATTCGCAATTTCGGACGCGGAGGACTTGAGCACTTCTGGCTTGGATCCAAGCCATACGGATTCGATCACGTCGCCCGTGACTCGGCTGGCCAAGCCACGAGCAATGGTTTCAACTTCAGGCAGTTCAGGCATGAAATCAGTTTACAGGCATCGGATGCAGGCTTCAGGCGTCGGGCTTCGGGAAAACCTGGTGGCCGACACCTGAAGCCTGATGCCCGCAGCCTGCCCCCGAATTGCCATCTTTCACCCTCCGGGGTTATCATTACAAGTACACCTCTGCTCCGCTTATATCCTTTGTAATTCAGCGACTCGTTGGTTCACTGGGGCAACGAGTGTGTGCGACCCTGCATTGCGGCTAGGGTAGCCGCGCCATTCATGTTCCAAGGAGTTTGCATTTGAAGAAGGGCAAAGCTGCGGTCATTGTCGGCGCCCAGTGGGGCGACGAAGGCAAAGGCAAGATTGTCGACGTGCTCTCGGAAAACTTTTCCATCGTGGCGCGCTATGCGGGCGGGCATAACGCCGGACACACGGTCATTATCAATGGCAAAAAGTTCATTCTGCAGTTAGTGCCGTGCGGAGTGCTGCGCGAAGGCTGCCGTAGTGTAATCGGCAATGGGGTTGTATTCGATCCCATAGCTTTTCTGAAGGAGGTTGCCGCGTTACGCGAAGCCGGAGTCAAGGTCGATGGCAGCCTATTCGTCAGCAACCGGGCGCACGTGATTTTGCCTTACCACCGAATGATCGAGTTGGCGTCGGAAAACGCGCCGGGGCGCGTGAAGATCGGAACCACGTCGCGCGGCATTGGCCCCACGTACGAAGACAAGATGGGCCGCCGCGGTCTACGCGTCGCTGATCTGCTGGACCTGAAACTTCTGAAGACCCACATTCAGAACGCCTGCCACGAGAAGAACATGATTGCGCACGCGCTGTTCAACTCGGAGCCGCTCGATGCGGACAAAATGTACGAAGAATATGCTGCCGCGTCTGAGAAAGTTGCGCCGTTCGTGTGCGACACGGCTGCTCTGTTGGGCAAAGCCCTGGCTCACGGAGAGTCGGTCGTGTTTGAGGGCGCGCAGGGAACGATGCTGGACATCGACCACGGCACATATCCGTTTGTGACTTCTTCGAGCGCAACGTCAGGAGGGGCTGTTACCGGAACTGGAGTCGCGCCTACGGCGATCGATACGGTCATCGGCGTCACCAAAGCTTATTGCACGCGGGTTGGCGGCGGTCCGTTTCCTACGGAGGCGACCGACGCAAACGGGGACATGCTGCGCAAACGCGGCAACGAATTCGGCGCAGTCACCGGACGTCCACGGCGTTGCGGCTGGCTCGATTTGCCACTTCTGCGATACGCTGGCATGATTAACGGGATCTCCTGGTTGGTTGTGACCAAGTTGGATGTGCTGGATGAACTGGCGGAGATTCCGGTTTGCGTTGGTTATAAAATCAACGGCAAGGAAACGTCCGAGGCGCCGGCGCAAGACACCGGCTATTGCGAGATCGAATGCGTTTATCGGAAAATGCCCGGATGGCTGACGTCGACGCAGGGGATTACAAAACTGGAGAAACTGCCTAAGGCAGCACGCGAGTATTTGGATTTCGTCGAAAAGGAAAGCGGGGCGCGAGTCGGTATGGTCTCGACGGGACCCGGACGCGAGGAAACTATTTTTCTCGATGACTTTGCGGGCAAACTTCGAGACTTGACGGAATCGAGAACAAAAGCTCAGGCAAAAAATTAGGAACGGAGCGAGCGATGGTCGTTCTGGTTGTGACGTGGATGGCGAAGGTCGGTCGTGAAGCAGACGTGATCGGCGTATTTTCCAAGCTAACTGAAGAGTCTCGGAAGGAACCTGGATGTCTGGTGTATCAGGTTCATCGGCACAAGACAGAGCCGCGCCGATTCTTTATCTATGAACAATATAAGGATGACGCTGCGCTGGAGGCCCATCGCGCCGCGCCCCACTTCCTGCAGTACGCGAAAAAAGAACTACCCAAGCTGGGAGAGCGAATTGAGGGGCAACTGTACGAACCGCTAGGATAGATTTATGGAACACGGACGTCCTTCGCCCGTCTTGTTTAGCTCAAGTTGACGCGCGTTGCGTCAGCAAATCATTTGTCTTTGTCCGCCATCAAGACTCCGCCCGAAGCGTAGCTTTCTTTCGAGACCTCGTGGAAAGCCACGACAACGGCTTCTTTCCGCGCTCCGGCTTCTTCCACCATGGCATCGGTGATGCGCTGCGCGAGCTTGCGTTTCTGCTCCGCGGTACGACCGGTCAACATTGTGATTTGAACTAGAGGCATAGTGTCAGCTTTCGCGGCGCATCACTTCGCTAACTCGTACCCGGCAAAAAAATAGCTCAATTCAAAGCGAGCGGTGTCGTCGGCATCAGAGCCATGAATGGCATTGTGCTCAATGTCACTCGCCCACTTTTTGCGGATTGTGCCTTCCTCAGCGCTGGCCGGATTGGTTGCGCCCATGAGTTTGCGCAAGTCGGCGATCGCATTTTCTTTTTCCAGTGCCAACACGACGATCGGCCCGCTGGACATAAAATCGGTCAAGGACCGGAAAAATGGCCGGCTGGCATGTACGGCGTAGAATTGCTCA
>JABDBE010000034.1 GCA_013288805.1 Acidobacteriota bacterium | reverse complement strand
AGAGGGACACCTCATCAAGGGAAATGGTCTGCACGATTGTTAGTCGCTGACCATTGCGGAGCCGGCGAGTCGGCGCACTTTGACGTCCCGCATCGGCGGTTGACCAAAGAAGCGCTTGTACTCGCGGTTGAACTGACTCGCACTCTCATACGGCGAAGAAGCGAATGAGGCGGAGTCGATCGCCACGATCCACCGCGCACTTGATCTCGGTATCAACTTCTTCGACACTGCGGAGGTATACGGCCCTTATGTCAACGAGGAACTCCTTGGTCGGGCGCTCAAAGGGCGGCGGGACAACGCCATTGTCGCGACGAAATTTGGTATCGACCTTTCGAGAAGCGCGGCCGGCGGAACCAATAGTCGGCCCGAACACATCCGTGAGGTAGCCGACGCATCGCTTCTCCGGCTCGGCATCGATCACATCGATCTGTTCTACCAGCATCGAGTAGACCGGGCCGTGCCGATGGAGGATGTCGCCGGGGCCGTCGGCGATCTCGTGCGTGAAGGCAAAGTACGCTTCTTCGGTCTGTCCGAAGCGGGCGTTGAAAACATTCGCCGAGCCCATGCCGTCCATCCCGTCAGTGCGCTGCAGAGCGAATATTCGCTGTGGGAGCGCAATCTGGAGAGCGAGATAATTCCCACGTTACAGGAACTTGGGATCGGTCTTGTTCCCTTCTGCCCGCTGGGCCGGGGGTTCTTGACGGGCAGTGTCAGGCGGCGGGAGACGTATACGGCGAAGGACCACCGCCAATTCGATCCCCGTTTCCAGGGCGAGAATTTCGAGGCCAATAGGAAAGCGGTTGAGATCGTGCGGAACATCGCCGAGGCCATCGGCGCCAAGCCAAGCCAGGTGGCCCTCGCCTGGCTGTTGGGCAAATGCGATTTCATCGTTCCGATTCCCGGTACGAAACGTCGCGTCTACCTTGAGGAGAATGCCGGCGCCGTGGATCTCAAACTCAGCGACGACGAGGTGGCTCGCCTGGAGGCCGCATTACGCCCCGAAGCCGTGTCCGGATCGCGTTACAACGAAAAAATCCTGGCGGGGGTTGATCGCTGAGGGCAGGGTTACTGTCGCCGAACCATTTGGAGGTAATGGAGACTATTCTCCTGCGTAGATGGGTCACAAGGATCTCCTTGTGACCCACACCTTATACCGGCAGAGAGACTAGCCTTTGTCGCAAGGTCTTTGACCGTGAGTGCATTGCCGGGGAGATCGATCTTAACGATCTGCCCAGAAATATTACGGAACGATCCCGTAACGATTTCATCTGCAGTCATGGTCAGCCCATCGGGACTCTTGTCACCACGCGCCGTGGTGTCAACGTCAATTGTCGTAGGTTCGCCAGAAAGACCAGCGGGGCTAGCCGGTCGGATTGTTGAAGTTGCTCAGGCAAGCTCATTTCTGTCTATCTCCAACCACCACCGAGCGCTTTATAGAGCTGCACCAGACTCTGATACTCGTTGTTGCGCGCCTGCGCGAGGGTGAGCTCGGCAGTGAACAGAGGCCGCTGGCTATCAAGGACAGAGAGATACGTTGCGGTCGCGCCTTTATAGAGCATGAGCGACACCTTGACTGATTCCTCAAGATCCTTCACGGACTGTTCCTGGCGTTCGCGGACTGAGTGGTATTTGTCATAACCAATCAGCGCGTCAGAGACGTCGCCGAAGGCTTGCCGAATCGTCTGCTGGTAGCTGATTAGAGCCTGCCGCTCTTGTGACTTGGCATAACGCAGGTTGTTGCGCAGTGCGCCACCCTCGAAGAGCGGCTGGGAGAGTCCCGCTGAATAGCTTCCGATTCCCAGCGGAGCCGGGATACTCTGGGTGCCAAACTGGCTATGCCCAAACGCCGCACCTCCCGAGCCGAATAGTGAGATTTGCGGAAAGAACATCGCCTTGGCGACGCCGATATTGGCATGGGCAGCAACCAGGCTCTGCTCCGCTTTGCGGATATCGGGCCGGCGTTCGAGCAGTTCCGAGGGCAGCCCTGCGGGTAACTGCGGAGGCAGAGTCTCGTTCCAGGTCCAGCCATCCGGAGTCTGGATGCCCAGAGCCTGTCCGCGAGGAACGTTGTCCGGGTATTTTCCTAGCAAGATGTTGATCGCGTCCTCGGTCTGGCCGATCTGTCGCTCTAGATCCGGGATCTGCGCATTCGCCGAATCGAGCACTTGCCGGGCCTGCAGCACGTCGAGCGTCCTGGCTACACCGTGCTGGAGGCGCAACTGCGTTAGCGTGAGGGAATCCTCCTGGGTCCGCACGGTATTTTGCGTGATCTGAAGCTGAAGGTCGAGGTCGCGAAGCAGAAAATATTCACTCGCCACATCGCTTACGAGCGTCAGGATTACGGTCTGTTGTGCGTCCTTGGTGCCGAGAAGTTGAGCCCGGGCTGCTTCGGTCGCGCGTCGATAACGCCCAAACAAGTCCACCTGAAACACAACGTCTCCGGCAAGCGAAAAAATGTTGGACTTGAGGTTCTCATCGTCCTTTCCGCCGCTGAAGGTCGGATTGAGTGAAACCTGCGGAAACTCATTCGAGCGGGCGATGCCGAGCTGAGCTCTTGAGGCAGTGACGCGCTCGACCGCCAGTTGCACATCGTAATTCTGCTTCAGCGCCGTTCGGATCAGTTCCTGCAATTGAGGATCGTGGAACACTTGCCACCAGGGCAGATCGGCGAACGATGCGGCTTGTGGTTGTGTCTGTTGCGATGGATCGAGGCCGTGAAAAGCCGGAGGCGCCTGCACGGATGGCCGATGGTAGTTCGGCCCGACCGAACAGCCGGAGAGCATGGAGGCCGACAGGAGAAGGATCCATGTGGATCTTGTGCCGAATCTGTTTCGGAATCTATTACGCATCTTGATTACCCTCAGTGATTGCACAGTGCTGCGGTGCCGGCGCCGTGACGCGCGCTCGATCCGCCGGATACCATCGCTCCACGAAATAGAAGATCGCGGGAACAAAGAATATGCCGATGAAGGTTTCCGCTACCATGCCTCCGATCACCGCAGTTCCCATGATCTGGCGTGCTACAGAGCCCGCTCCAGAAGCGGTCCAGAGCGGCACGCAGCCGAGAATGAAGGCGAGCGCGGTCATCATGAGAGGCCGGAAGCGAAGCCTCGCCGCGGAAAGGGCGGCATCAACGACGGACATACCACGCTCGTAGTCCTCCTTGGCAAACGCAACGATCAGAATCGAGTTTTTCGCGGCTAGCCCGATGAGCATCACCAGGCCAATCTGGGCGTACACATCGTTTTCCATTTGAACCATGTACGCAGGCTCAAAGAGGCCGACCACGACGCGACGCAACCAGAGCGCGGCGAGGGCGCCGAATACCGCGACCGGCGTGCTGAGCAACACGCTAAAAGGTACTGTCCAGCTTTCGTACAGCGCTGCCAAAATCAGAAAAACGAACAGAATCGAAAATCCGAAGATGGCCGAAGGCGGCACTCCCTCTCGCGATTTTTGCTCCTGGTAAGACATGCCGACGTAGTCGAAGCCCATTTCGCGGGGCATCGTCTGCTTGAAAACATCTTCCAGAGCCGCGGTTGCTTGGTCAGAGCTGTAACCGGGCGCAGCGCTCGCATTGATTTGCGCGGACCGGTACTCGTTGTAGCGCATGGTGAACTCAGGGCCGGAACGAGTCTCGAATTTTGCCAGCGCGGAAAGGGGCACCGTCTGCCCCTGGCTGTTGCGTACATAGAATTGCCCAAGATTGTCAGTTGTCGCCCGGTAAGGCGCCTCAGCCTCCACATACACCTGCCAGGTACGACCGAAGTCGTTGTAGTAGTTAACGAATAAGCCGCCCATGTTCGCTTGAATCGTGTTGTACACATCCGTCAATGCCACGCCCTGCTTCAGCACTTTTTCCTTGTCCACATTGATGAACTCTTGAGGCACGCTCGGGATAAACGTAGTGCTGACACTGGCGAGCTCAGGGCGCTTGCGGGCAGATGCTAAGAACCTGGCAAGGTTGTCGGCAAGAAACTTGACATCCTTGCCGGCGCGGTCCTCAAGGACAAACGTAACGCCACCAGTAGTGCCGACTCCCGGTATCGCCGGAGGCGAGAAACTGAAGACCGTCCCATCCGGCAGCTTTTTGAGTTCCGGGTCTAAACGCGCCTTAATGGCTTGATATTGTTCGCTCCGGCTTCCGCGCTCATGCCAGGGTTTCAGCGATACCCAGAAGAAGGCGTTATACGAAGTCCGGACGTAGCTGAGCAGGCTGAAACCTACGACGCTGGTGGTGTACTGAACCCCCGGCGTGTTTGCGAGAACGTTCTCGACCTGTTTTGCGGCCGCGCTTGTACGCTCCAGGGACGCGGCATTGGGAAGCTGCATATTGACGTAGAGGTAGCCCTGGTCTTCATCAGGCAGGAAGCTTGTAGGCAAATGCTTGCTGAAGAACCACGCGGCAACCCCGGCGACTACAAGCAGCACCATCACCATACCGGCCTTGTGAATCAGGTTGCCCGACAGGCGGACAAAGCTATCCGTGGAGCGCTCAAAGTATGCGTTGAACCAATCAAAGAATTTTCCGAGCGGTCCGCGCGTCTGCTTCTTAGGCTTGAGGAGCAGCCCCGCGAGCGCCGGACTGAGCGTGAGGGCGTTAAACGCTGAAAGCATTACGGAGATCGCAATTGTAAGGGCGAATTGCTGATACAGCCTGCCGGTGATACCCGGAATAAAGACCGTCGGCACGAACACTGAGGCCAGGACTAGAGCAATACCAACGACTGGACCGGAAAGTTCCTCCATAGCTTTTCGCGCCGCATCTTTGGGAGCCAGGCCTTCCTCGATGTGGTGTTGCACCCCTTCGACGACTACGATGGCGTCATCGACCACGAGTCCTATGGCGAGCACCAAGCCGAACATCGAGAGCGTGTTGATGGAGAAACCGAAGAGCGGGAACAGGATAAAAGTTCCAACGAGTGAGACCGGCACAGCGAGCGTCGGAATCAATGTGGCGCGCCAGTCCTGGAGAAAGAGATAGACGACCAGGATGACCAGCACCATAGCGATCAGGAGTGTCCAGAGAATTTCTTTCATGCCTGCCGTGACCGGGGCCGTCTGGTCGAGGGATACGGCATAATCCATGTCCTCGGGAAAGCGTTGCTTCATCTGGGCCATTAGCTTGCGGACGCCCGCTACTGCTTGAACTGCATTGGTTCCAGGCAACTGATAAACGGCGATACCGGCAGCAGGTTTGCCGTTCAGGCGACAGAGCGTGCTGTAGTCCTGTGTGCCTAGTTCGACTCGGGCGACATCTTTTACCCGGACGATGCCACCATTGGGCTCCTCGCGCACGATGACGTTGCCAAATTCTTCCGCCGATTTCAGGCGTCCCTGAGCCAGCACGGAATAGGTGAATTGCTGGTTCGCAAGGGCCGGCTCTCCTCCGACCTGACCTGCGGGATTGACTGTGTTTTGCGCCTGGATCGCGTTGGAAATGTCCGTAACGGTGATGCCAAGCTTTGCCAATTGATCAGGCTTCACCCACAACCGAATGGCATACTGCCCCGACCCGAAGACCTGGGTCTGGCTGATACCGTACGAGCGCGCGACAGGATCATTCAGGTTGATGTAGGCATAGTTCGCCAGATAATTCGCATCGTGCGTGCCATGCGGCGAATATAAGTCGACCAGCATGAGCGGAGCGGTGGTCGACTTTTTGAGAGTGACTCCGTAACTGTTCACCGAGGACGGCAACTGACCGGTGGCGAGCTGCTCGCGCGACTGCGTGAGCAACAGGTCCGTATTGGGATCCGTCTTGAGATCAAAATCGACAACTAACGTCGTTTGCTGGTTCGCGGTGGCGTTCAGCGAGTACATGTAGGTCATGTTGTCGACGCCACTGACTTGCTGCTCGATGGGTACGGCAACAGCTTGCTCGAGAGTCTGCGCGTCCGCCCCCGGATAGTTGGCTTGCAGCTTGATCTCAGGAGGGGCGATACTTGGGAACTGCGCTACCGGCAAGGTCGCAATGGTGATCGCACCGACTATAACCATAAGGATCGAAATCACGATCGCGACAATGGGCCGATTGATAAAGAACTTGGACATAATTCGATTCCTTTTGCGTTCTTTCTAATGAGTCAGCGGTCAGTCGATGTCGCTCTTATAGGGCTTGGTTTGTACGGTCATTCCCGGCCGAAGACTCTGTTGGCCTTCGACGGCCACTCGTTCACCGGGATTCAATCCTCTCTGGATAACCCACATCGAATCAGTGCGCTGTCCGACTTGCACGGCACGCATGCTGACGAGGTTGTCCTTATCGACAACAGCAACGCTATAGCTGCCCTGCTCCTGGTTCACGGCGGCTTGGGGAATGAGCATGGCGTTCTGCTGCTCTCGGATCATGGCGCGGACCTTGCCATACTGCCCGGGGCGGAGAACATTTCCGGGATTCGCAAACAGAGCCGCCAATTGAATTGCGCCGGTATTTTGATTTACCTGTCGATCCGCAAAGTAGAATTCGCCCGGATGCGAATATGTGGTTCCATTAGCGAGGATGAGTTGCAGCTTCCAGTGATCCTTGTCTGGGTTCGAGATCCGCTTCTGGAGCGCGAGATACTCCTGTTCGCTGACAGCGAAATAGTCTCTGATGGGATCGACCGTTGAAACTGTAGTCAACACTCCGCTGCTGGTGTTTACCAGATCCCCTACCTGTGCCTGCGCAGCACCGGCGATGCCGTCAATCGGGGAAACAATGCGTGTGAAACCGAGGTTGATGCCGGCGGTTTCGACTCCGGCTTCGCTGACCTGAATTTGAGCCTCCGCAGAAGCAATGGCAGCTTCTGCGGCGAGCACCTGGTTTTTGTTGGCGCGGTTCGTCTGATCTGCGTTATCGAAGTCTTGTTTGCTGACCGCATCGACCGCTGCCAGAGGAGCATACTTGTCTACATTGAGCTGACTCATTTGCTGGTTCGCCTGGGCTGTAGCGCGTTGCGCCTGATCCTGAATCAGTTGCGCCTTTGCCTGAGCAAGCTGCGCCTTGGCCTGGTCAAGTGCCGCCTGGAATGGTCGAGGATCGATCTCGAAGAGGAGTTCTCCCTTCCGGACGTAGGACCCTTCCTTATATTTCCGAGTGAGCAGATAGCCGGTGACCTGCGCTTTTACGTCTGCATTCACCTGTCCGGTGAGAGTCCCGATCCATTCTCCATAAACGGGAACGTCTCTCTGCTCGACGGTTGCAACCTCTACAAAAGGCTGTGGGGCCTGCACCGAGGCCTTGGCCCCCGAGCGTGTCAGAACAATGAGCAGTAGGCCCGCGAGAAGGGCACCTGATACCCACGCCATGTGCTTCGGTTTCAGAACGGAATCGATCTTCATTTGTTATTTCTCCTGCATATGGTCGGTCGCATGTTCTCGGCAAAATCGTATTCGATGTGGAGGACAATGCCGCTCATGTCGTGCCGCACAACGATTTCTGCCGCTTCTAACGCTCTCAAACTTGCTCGGAGCGCTTTCGGTAAGTGAATCGGCGGTTTTGCAACAATCAGCCGTCCCCCCGCTATTTCGATTGCTACATCGACGTTGCCTAGACTCGTCGAATGAGTGAATGGCTTCCACAAGTTCAGTTACTCGGACATCATCTCGAATAAGGCAGGCGATTCTTCTGCAAGAGGTTGTTCTGTCGCCTTGTCCAGGGAAGGGGGTAGTCTCAGGGCGGCAGCAAACAGGAAGGCGTGTAGTCCGCAGAGAAGAACAAAGGCAGCGGTAAATGCGCTGGAGAGGCTGGCGCTGGACTGTGCCATTCCCAACCTCCATCCCAGGAAGGTCGCGCAGAGCGTAGTCAAAGTCGGTCCGCCGAGACGTTGCACAATGTTGAGCGATGTTGACGCCATTGGCAGGTCTTGTTTCCTCACAGAAGCGTATGCAGCCGAGATGGAGGGAATGCCGACCGCGCTGAGGCCCATCCCACGCACAAAGAGAGCACACGCGAGCACGGGGAGTACAAGTCCGTGACTGGCCAGCCATATAAAGGGCAGAGTGGCTGCGAAGGCCAGAAATGCGCCTCCAGCCGATACCTTTCGTATCCCGAACCGCTGCGTCAGGGCTCCCATCCATGGATAGGAACAGATCATCCCCACTCCAAGCGGGGCCAGCAACCAGCCCGTCGCACTCGGTGATTGGCCACAGGCGCGGATGAGATAGATCGGAATCAGCATTTGGCCCGCGAACGAGATTCCGTTCGACATGAACTGCGCGGTGGCGGACGCAGAGAAGGTTTTTCTCTTGAATAGCTGAAGATCGATGAGCGCCTTGTCTCCTTTTCGAATGGCCATCCTGAAGAAGGCCGCAAGCAGAACGATGGAAGCTAGGAGAGCCGTAAGACCGATACGCTCGACTAGATGATCCGACCCATACAGGAAGAGCACGAGTCCAGGAGAGAGCAGGGCGAAGCCAGGAAGATCGAGTTCTCTTGATCTGGTCTCTTTGCGATCATTGGGCAGAAAGAGAACCGCCAGGATGATTGCCAATACACCGACCGGCAGGTTGACCAGGAAGAGCCAGCGCCAAGAGGCGTGTTGCAGAATGGCACCGGCGATGACCGGGCCAAGGATCGGCCCCATCAGGATTGGCACAGCCGCGTAGCCCATGAGGCGCGCCATATGCTTTCCGGCAGCACGCGCCATCATGATCTGCGTCAACGGAGCCATCAGGCCGCCGCTCATGCCCTGGAGGATGCGAAATCCGATCAGGGAGTTCGCGGACCAGGCCAGCCCGCATAAAGCTGAGGAGAGCGTGAAGACTGAGAAGCACAAGAGGTAGAGAGATTTGGCTCCAATGCGCTCCACCAGCCAACCGTTGAGCGGGAGCATAAGAGCGAGTGCCAGAAGATAGCCGCTGGTGACCCATTGAATCGCCGTGAGGCTGCTATGCAGATCCACGGCGAGACTGGAGAGGGATACGTTAACGATGGTTGCGTCAAGCTGCGCGAGAAAGGAGCCCAGGACCGCGACCGATGTGATCTTCCACACCAACGGGTCAAGCCGGACGGTGTCGCTGGAGTTCTTAGGCATAAGCGGCTAGGACCTCACCGGTGGTCCGGACTCGCGTGAGACGAGGGAAGATCTCTTCAAACGCGTAGCGGTGTTGTTCGGCGTCCTGGGCGGAGCAGGCGTCTTCGACCAGCACAAAGGCAAATCCCAGTCCGGTGCCCTGCCGCGCGGTGGACTCGACGCCTACGTTGGTAGAAATGCCGGTCAAGACGACCGTGTCGATGCCGCGGTTCTTGAGCTGCTGCTCCAGATCGGTGTCGGCGAAGGCGCCCCAATGACGCTTAGTAATGAGGATGTCGCCGGGCTGAAAGCCAGCAGAAGCAGCGATCTCCGACGCGACGGCGGGAAGTGGCTTGTCGCCCAGGTTGGGCGGCTGGTCGACGGGAAGCTTCAGGAAATCGTTTAGATCGACACGCACGTATATAACTGGGGCGCCCTTGGCGCGGAAAGCGTTCGCGAGCTTCACGGAATTTTCGACAACCTTATCGGCACTGTGCGGCGCAGGGGTCATGCCGAGAACGGCATTCTGCAAATCGATGAGGACGAGTGCGGTCTTTTGGGGGTCGAGCTGAAGTTCTGCCATGGGTTCCTCTTTATTGAAGATATTGTGAAAGCGAGGCGAGCCTCGCTTTATCTGGATTTTATAATACGAGGGTTCCCTCGTTTTTGCCAAATCCCGTTCGCGTCGCACCACAGTTGGCATGAACCTCCGAGCTGTCATTACTTCGCCACATCCACAAAGAACGTCGAACTAAGGATGTTGCACCATTCGGACGATATAGATTGCGGCACCCGCCATGATCGCCAGAAGCCCGAGAACGATATACACCACAAGAGAAATGGGAAGATCATCGAGGTCGTCCTGTTTGTGTTTCGCTCCTTGCCGTTTCATGTTCTTCCTTTCATGCCAGATCGATTCATAGACGGGATTATCGCCAAGCTAAAGATAGATCGACAGTGCGTGGAGGGCTTTGTCGAATAGGCTGCTAAATTTCCCTACAAGAGGAATAACTTCGGATCAGGGATTCGACCACCCCCGGCGCACGAGCGTTCCTCCCAGAACAACGGACGCAACCGCCGTGCCCCGCAGCAACGGAACATATCCAAATCCCAACCACTCGAAGCGCACAGAGGATGCCTCTTGGCTAAAGCTGGTGTAAATCCCGTCGATTCCAAATAAGACGCACGCTACCCCGAGCAAGCAGCAGAACCACATTGCTACTCCTGTCCAATTTGCGGGTGCAATGTTTTCCCTGTCCGTTGTTGCAGTGGTCTCGATCCTCCCCTCGCCGTTCTCTCTGCGCTTTTGAGAACGTGCTATTGGGCCTTCGGAGAGTTTGTTCGCCGGGGCTTTAGTTGAGCATCCAGATAGGATTACGAGTTGTCGTCTACTGTCGGTTGCAATCACAATCTCTCCCTCTTTCTTCCGAACGCATCGAATATTTGTTGTCTCCGTGTTTACGGGAACCTCACTGCGTCTTAGGTGGCGACGGCGCAATCACGATAACGCGAGTGCATCCTCGTGTATACAGTTGACACAATGCGAGGACTTCCTCGCGTTTGTCAAATGAGGATGGTGAAAGGCAACGGACGACAACATGGGTGAGGCGCGTGTATGAGCGGAAACGCGACTCTGCCTACAAATTTCCGCCACGGCAAACGCAGAGATTCGATCTCAGAAAACGGAGCTTATGAGAGGTGCCGTTCATAGAGCCTGGCAGAGAACCATTGCTTGAAGTGCGTGCATCCAACTTAGTCTCTCTGGACGTCCGATCCTGCATCGAGATAGGGACTGTACCGCAGCAGGATCGTTCGATACGAGGAAGTTCATGCGATCACTTCCGCAAGACATCACTAAGATAATTCGCTAGAGCCTTCTTGAACTCCCGGATGATAAATGGATGGCGTTTGGCGTCCGATTCTGCGCAAACGTTTATCATTCCCCGCATGAGTTGGATGGCGACGTTTGCAGCCAGAAGTGCCTCGTCCTGCGACAACGAAGGCTTTTTCGCAACGAATGCCTTACTGAACTGCGCTCGAAGATTGCTTCGAGATGCAGCATCTCGTTTCATCTGAATAGGGGCCGTCAGCAATGGGAGGTATCCGGGGCGTTTAGCAGCAAAATCTGACATCCGGGCCATCAGTCGCTCTGCGAATTCTGCAGCCGAAAGGGTCTTGGCTTCCTTGAATAAGGGTGTCCATACTCCCTCGATCTCTTGAGAATATTGTCGATGTAGAGCCAACGCTAGAGTTGGCTTGTCGGGGAAATAACGATACAGTCCGCCGATCGAGGAGCCAGCCCGCTCTGCAATAGCTGTCATCGTTGTCGCCTCGTATCCTACCTCAGCAAACAGGCCAGCGGCGGTATCCAGATACTCCGCGACTCGACGTGAAGACCGCTGCTGTTGTGGGACCGGGCGTTCGATGGGAAAGGAAGGCGAGGGCATTCTCGTATATTACTGCATCCCGCAGCGCGATAGGGTAGCAGATGGTCACGCTTGGCCTCAAGAAGACCTGCGGCAACGACGTGACCAGCTTCGCCATGGCAATCGACTGTCAGGCGCAACTTTAGTTGACTCTAAGCATGAAGTTTGCGTCGGTGTACTCATCTTCAATCAACGGAACAAGTTCCGAACGATGGTTAAGATTCGTTCTGGGAGGATCACTTTCTGAACCGCTAGGCTTAAAGAGCCTAATCCCCAGCTTGGCATGGCTCTCAGTAGATGAGCTGAGAGCCGTTGTAACGGGATGCCCCTCGGCCTTCCAAGCATTGAGCCCACCGTCGAGTACGAATACGTTTGCGATACCGCGACGCAGAAGAGCGAGTGCCACGCGAGCGCCTGTAAATTCCCGAGGTGAAGAACAATACCGCTTTCGCCGCGACCCTGCAGCCCGAAAGGCTTCACGAGTCGCAATCGCAAATGCCTTTCAGGCGAAGAATCCGTCGCTTTCGAAGGAACAGTCTCTACTTGCTGCAAATGCATCTCTCCAGATAGTCAGAGGCATGATGGCACTCTATGAGGAGGCAGATTCCAAAGGCAAAGTCCTCGTTGTGGCTGAGTTTAAGAAGTTGCTGACGTTGTATCTGGGAAGCGTATTGTCCGAAGACGAAGCGTCGGCCAAGTAGAGCCCAAATTCCTGCATTTGATTGCGGCCATTGCATGGGGGCACACAGTTTGGTCTCGATAGCCGACAAGTGTTCCCCTAATCCCACCCAGATCTCTGTTGATGCCAACAGTCCTTTGCAAGTTTCCAGGATTCATCGTCCTGGAAAACGTGCCTCGATTTGGCATCAACCGAGAATGCCGCAAATTCGATTTCTCGATCACAAGAGTCTTATAGCTCGGTCCGTCCATTCCACTCGGTTCCTTTACGGTGCCTCGCCCTTTAAGGTTTCTCGCCAGCAACGCGGTGTAAAATCGTCAACCAAGTGAGCGCCGGCCTTTCATGTTTCTGGAGCGGGAAAGGCGGGAGTGCCAGCAACTGCCGCGCCGTGACTGCTAAGGCATTTTCGGAAATACTGAGGTCTTTTTTGGCACCAATGGAAGTCGCCGCTTCCTGTTGGTCGCGGCTATTCGCGTGGTGCTTTCTGGTCTACACTATTTGCGAAAATGCGATAGATCCCGGAAAGGCAGGGGAGGTCATTCAATGGCAGTGAGACATCTCTCAGCCGCGATTCTGCTGATTTCATTCTGCAGCTCTCGATGCATCGCACAAGACGAACAGCGATTCACGTTGAAGGGCACCATTGTCACGCCCTCTCAGGTTCTGTCCGACGGCGCCATTTCCATTCTTGGAAGTCAGATTGAGGGCGTCCGCGCAACTGTCGCCGGGGTACAGGGCTCCATCGTGGAGACCGACAGCTTCATCTTCCCCGGACTGATTGACCTGCACGATCACATCACCTGGAACTTGCTTCCGCGTTGGAGACCCAACCAATTGTTCATGAACCGTTACGAATGGCAGCAGAAGGCAGCGTATTCAATCGCGCTCGACCAACCACATTACTCGATCTCTGCGGATCATGAACTGGCATGTGACGCCGACCGCTTTGGCGAAATCAAGGCCATCGTGGGCGGAGCGACTTCGGTGGTAGGCGGTCTGGCTCCCACATCCGGTAGCAATGACAACGCATGCATCCTCGGTCTGACGCGGAACCTCGATATCTACGCTGGATTCCCGGACAGCGTCCTCAATAAGGAAAAGGTCTGGTACGTAATTTTCCCGCTTGAAATGTCACTAGCTGCAACCGTTGCGGTTCGCTCAGGCCTCGATTCGGGCGCAGTGAAAGCACTGCTTGTGCACGCGGGCGAAGGAAAGCCAACGGACGCTGCCGCCGCACGGGAATTTGCGATGCTGGCCAAGAACGGCGATGGCTTCCTGCGTCCCGGTGTGTCTGTTATCCACGGAGTCGCTTTCAATGCCGCGGATTTCAAGCGGATGGCGAAGGCCGGTGTGGGCCTGATCTGGTCTCCGCGCAGCAACATTGAACTCTACGGAGGCACAACCGATGTACTCTCGGCGAAGGCCTCCGGGGTCAAAATCGCTCTTGCCCCTGACTGGAGTCCAACCGGAAGCGACGGGATGATTGAGGAACTGAAGTATGCCTCAACCTGGAATGCAGCCCAATACCCGCCGGTATTTGAAAATGGAGAACTGGTGAATATGGCAACCATTTTCCCGGCTCAGCTCGCAGGCGCCGACAAACAGATCGGATCGCTGGCCAAAGGAATGTATGCGGACCTTCTATTAATTCGAAGAAACGTTACAGATGCGAACCGGGCATTGCTGTATGCAAGTCCAGCCGATGTTCGATTGGTGGTGATCGGAGGTGTGCCCATTTATGGCGACGCGGACTTGATGGACCGTCTTCTGCCGCAGCGCGAGCTCGAGCGTTTGACGGTGTGCGGAGTGTCCAAGAAACTTTATATCAAGCCCCAACCGGGAATTCCTGAAACCGCAAAGACGTTCAAGCAGATCTCTGGTGAACTCCAGTCGAAACTGTCGGAATGGGGAACATCGTTGGCGGAACTCGCACCCTGCGACGGTTCTAATCTAAAATAATCTGCTTTGCAGCAATATTCGCTTCGATAGTGAGTCGCACGCATCTCTGTCGCTTCAATCCTCGGTGGCTACCTGCGGATTTAAGAAAGAGTCCGGGTGCAAACCCGCCTTCGTGATATCAGGGCAACCCATGATTCCAGCTCTCCATCCACCTGGAGACGGAATGAGTCGGGCTTGACTGGTCATTTCAGAGCCCGTCAGCTAAGTTAAAATCCGGGGTACGGCAGCCGCATAGCGCTCGTCGCTACGGGACCTCGAACCCTCACATAACCCCAATCTGTTCCAGCAATCCGACCAAGTCGTAGAAGAGCTTCTCTTCGACGATCTCGCCGTCCTTCCAGTGCGCCACCGTACAGAAGTCAATGTGAAATTTCTTGTTGGTCGGCGCGATCATCTTACCGTCGGCACCTTTCATCGGACCGGTCATCGTGCCCGTAAAGTCCGCGACGGTGCACGTCCAGTCGCCCTGCGCTATCTCAACTTTATAAGGATGATTGATCAGATGGTTGTCGGGAAACGTCCTGAAAAACTCGACCGATTCCGCCTTGTGATTGTTGCGCCCCCGCGTAGGCTCTGCGTGGCCAGGCCAAAACACAACGGTATCCGCGGTATGCCGTTTTTCAAACGTCTCCCAGTCCTGCGCGTTCCATGCATTATCAAGTGTCCGCATCAGCTCAATATTGCTCAGCCTCTTCGTTTCTGGCATGTGACCCTCCAACTGCACCGCAGAGCACGCATGGTAAAGCCTATGACGAGCGGTTCCCGATCTATGTCTTCGGGCAAAATTGCGAACCGTTACTATGTCGCTCTCATACTTCGCCAAAGGATGCTGCAAAAGCGACTATACGCTCTCATCGGGAAACGAGGAAGACAGACAGCTCCTTGATCCTGCCGGTGGCTATGATTGGCTTTTCAGCATTCACTGATCAATATCGACTGAGATCGAAGGGAATCAGAACCAACCGAGGATGCGATGACGAAAGCAATCGTGATATCCGGGATCCTTCCATGACCTCAGCGATGCATTGCTCGGACCAGCGGCATTTAGGGCGATACGATCTCCACAAACTCCAGTTCGGCCCCCCGGCTGGCGCGCAGATCTACGATCTCGAGACCGAACCATTCACCGTTGATCCATTACTTCGTTCGAGGTCCCGTCCCCGCAATTGGTAGATGCCAACCGCGAAATATCGCCATGATTCTGAGCCAGAAGCATAGAAGTGCGCCTGCAATCATGAATGCAAAAGGCGCGTAGTGCAGCACATGCCCTACGACCACCACAATACCGGCAACGAGCGCTGCGACAGCATAGAGATCAGCCCGGAGTACAGTAGGAGTTTCATTTACGAGAACATCACGGAGCATTCCGCCGCCAATGCCAGTCAACATTCCCATAATTGCAGCCATCACGGGATTGAGTCCGGCGGTCAACGCTTTTTGCGTACCAGTGACGGCGAACAGAGCCAATCCCGCGCCATCGAATAAGAGCACGGGCCTGCGCTGCACGTCGATCTTGGGATACCACAAGAACGTCACAAAGCCGGCCAGGATACAGACTCCCAGATAACGCCAGTCGCGGATGGCTCCAGGGGGAACGGCACCGATCAGCAGGTCGCGTGTAATCCCGCCTGCATTTCCTGTTGCGAAGGCAAGAACCATCAAACCGAACAAATCCAGCTTGCTCTTTACACCGGCTGCTGCACCGCTGAGTGCGAAGACGAACGTACCCAGCAGGTCGAGCACAATCAGAAAGGGGCCGGCCAGGTGTCGCCCGTGAATCAGAATTTCGTTCATGATGTCAGCCAGGCGTTCGCCGCGACCACTAGGGCCTTCACCCCTGTCTCCAAAGTGGGGTGGATGACCGGTGCAAAGCGCGGATTGTGATTGGTCGGAAGCGAACTAATCGTACCGTCCCTTTTTGCCTTCGCATAAACCACAGGATCGTCACCGCCAAAGAACCAGTACACTGCTGGAGCGTGCCATTCCGCTCCAAAGCATCCGAAGTCTTCGCTCGCCATTGTGGGCTTCGTTTGTTCTACTGAGCCGTCAGGGAAGTTGTGACGGAATGCCTCAACAACCTTCTCTGTTGCATCGGAATCGTTCGTTACGGATGAATATCGGTCCAGCGATGTGATCTCCGGTGGCTTAGGTGCACCAGACGCCACTGCCTCTGCATTGACGATCCGTTCAATGGCCGCGAGCACATGTTTGCGGACCCCCTCATCGAAGGTACGCACATTCAACTTGATGATTGCTTCGTCAGGAATGACGTTCTCCTTTGTGCCAGCCTGGAGAGCCCCAATGGTCACCACGGCCGAATCCGTAGGCGCGACTTCCCGGGATACGATCGTTTGCAGCCTTATCACGGTCGAGGCGGCCATGACGACGGGATCGATGCTGGCCTCGGGCATCGAGCCATGAGCACCACGCCCAAACATTCGAATTTGCAGGCTGTCAGCAGAGGAAGTTACAACCCCCTTACGCCAATCAAGGTGCCCGGATGGCAAGCTCATCACATGCTGGCCAAGTACGACATCGGGCTTCGGGAATTGCTTAAAGAGTCCGTCGTCGATCATCGCCTGCGCGCCCTGCGCCGTCTCCTCACCTGGTTGAAAGACTGCCATGAGCGTTCCCTGCCAGCTATCGCGGCTCTTGGCAAACAGCGAGGCTGCCCCAATCAAGCAGGCGACGTGCATGTCGTGTCCGCAGGAGTGCGCCACCGGCGCGGCCTTGCCATCTAGGCCTGTCGTTGTAACTGTACTGGCATAGGAAAGACCGGTCGCTTCCTTGATAGGTAGAGCATCCATGTCAGCGCGCAGCATTACGGTGGGGCCATCTCCATTGCGCAAAATACCGACGACTCCCGTCTTGCCGATACCCGCGGTGACCTCAAAGCCGTTGGCCTTGAGATGACTCGCCGCGATTTCAGCGGTTCGCTTCTCCTGCATCGACAATTCGGGGTGAGCGTGTACGTCTTTGTAGACCGCTTCCAGTTGCGGAAGTAACGCGTCAAGATTCAAAAGGATCTCCGTTGGCTGTTTTCCCGGCATTATGTGCGACTCCTGTACGGCGATGCAGCGTTTCCTGGGGGACTACAAGGAGCTAGAGAACGAATTGGATTTCTTTTCGCATACCGGATAGTGCAGGCAAAAAACTTTCCTAAATCAAGCTGGCACGACAACACCGAGTCGATGCTCCTAATTATGGAACATCGAGGGTCCGGAGTTCCATATGCCCTTACTGCTGAAAGGAACAAATTGGACTGATCGTCATGCTGCGATCGTCGGTTCCCCGGCTCGGTGGGCCACCGACAGCCGTGGGGGTCGGCGGGTGTTCGCCCATCTGCCTGGGCATTGCCCTCGGTTGACGGTAACAGGGCTTACCGTAAACCCACGGCTGTCCGCACATACTTTTTCTGCAACCGTTATCATCAAAGCTGATGCTTCAGATTCGACGTATGTGAGGATTGCTGGTGTCAGTTTCTGCAAATCGTGTTTGGCGACAATTACCAAATGAGATCCGAGTGGCCGTATGCCAGACTTTTTGGGCTGAGTCAAAGGGCGCGGAGAAACAGTTTCTTATTGCCTCTCTTGCGAAAGCAAACAAACTGCGTGAGGTCTTTGTCCGCAAAGCTCCGATTGAGCGGCTGGTCAACTGGACGGCGGCAACCCAGTCACTTCCTGATCCGATCGTGGATGACCTGCTGAAGAAATATCTTCTCCACGAGCATCGTGCCGTTATTGTCAGCTTTCTTGACTTGCTCAACGTTCCCCATTCCGAGGGAATGATCGAGGAGAACTTTGATTACGCCAGCCTGACAAATGAACGCGTTCAGGAGGCTGCCCGTAGTTTGCTTGCATCGGCAGATCGCATAGGCTCCGAACTTTACCTGAAGTACCTCGTGCTTCAAGGTGGACCCTGGGCTGGGATTGAAGAAGTCCTGCCGACAACAGAGTAAAAGCCGCTGGCAAGTTGTCCACTTCATCTTCTGTGGCACCGGCGTGCTCTACGACTGGGAGTTTGGAAACTATGACGTTTCCGATTGGCCTGTCCTGAGTTCTGTGCCTTGATTGTTGGCGAATTCTCGAATGAAGCCAACAGGGCTTAGCTCATTTCGAGTTGCTTCCATTCGAACAGCGGTCCGAATCGATCATTCACGGGCTTCTCAAGGTTCTGCTTGCACCCCAGGTAACGCTCTGTGGTCAAGACTGAGGCGTGCCCAAGAAGAAACTGGATTTGCTCCAGTTCGCCACCGCTGACGTGACACAGCTTGGCGCAAGTTCGGCGCAAATCGTGCGGGGCGAGGTGATCGAGTTCGAGGCGGCTGGCACAGTTCCGAACGGCATACCAAACGACGCTCTCGGTAATCCCGTGGCCCCAGGCCGATCCGTGCCGACTCACAGCCCTGAAAACACGTCCTTCTGCAATATTTGCCGCCATCATCCATCTGTCCACGGCGTTCTTCACCCAAATAGGCATTGGCACAGTGCGGATGTGTCTCCCCTTTCCGACCAGGTCGACGATCGCCCAGTGGCCTTGACGAATCTGAATGTCTTCCTTCCGCAGCGAAGACACTTCCGCTCTCCGAAGTCCGCACCCGAGTAGGATCGAGATCATTGCCAGATCACGACTGCTCCGGAGGCTGTCGCCATCTGATTTCGATAAAAGTGATCGCGCCTGCTCAAGGGTGAGCCAATTTCCCGCGCGCACACTCAATTGTTTGACACCTTTAACGCGCCGGATGCCCGCCGCAAGTTCAGGGCTCAGTAGGCCGGAATCCGCAGCTTCCTAGGCCAGCCTACGAACGGCCGCAAGTCCTTGGTTGATGGTACCCGCCGCGAGACCGAGCGATTCCAAATACAAGCGGAATCGCAACACTACGTTGCGATTGAGCGCCAAGCGCGGTTCCGAGCAGTACCAGGTGATGAATTGCTCCATTGCGAACTTGTAATTTCGCCGTGAGTTGGGCGAACTCAGGCTAGAGAGGACCGCGGACTTCGAATGGTCCAAATCAGGTAGACGGAGGACGATCTTCCTTCGAATGGGCTTCCTGCTCTTTCTTCGCATACAAGCAGCCTCCTCGCTACTGGCATGCCGAAAAGATACACGCCTTCATACCGGGTTTTGAGCTTGGTGAGTCGGCGAGCGCACAGGCGATTATGCGTTGAATGAGGACCCGAGTCTATTTAGAAGCTCACGCCCACCTGCCCGTTATCTCTTGGGGGCCGGCTTCGATCTCAAACCCGACTTCATCGACGGGTGCAGATGGGCTGTACAGGCCAGAGTCCGACCAGGTACAGGGTTGGGATTCACGGGTACGGGTCATCGTTGAGAACGTCTCTCTTTACACGGTTCGCGGCCGGCTTGAACCGTCTGATGGCTGATGCTCACCGGCGGCGGTTCGCAGTCCTGCTGGTCTGGAAGGTCGAGCGGTTCGGCCGGTCGCTTCGTCACCTTGTCAACGCACTCGCCGACCTCGATGCCGCTGGCGTCGTGTTCGTCTACGTGCTTGACAACCTTGACCTCAGCACCCCTTCTGGGAGGCTGATGTTTCAGGTCGTGGGCGCCATGGCTGAGTTCGAACGGGCACTGACTCAGGAGCGTGTGCGTGCAGGACTGCGGCTCGCCCGGATGAAGGTCAAGAAGTTGTGGCGTCCACGTAGCGGCGTGAACCCGGAACCGGTCTCCACCCTGCGTGTGGCCGGCGCCTCGTGGCCGGTCGTCTCCGGGCGGCTGGGCATCGGCGTCGGTAGGGCCGTTCGAGCGCTACAGAGTTGTTCCAAAAAAAGCCATTGGAAGATGGACGGGGTTTAGGGCTTTATCTGATTCAGAACAGCCGAAAGCGATGAAGCTGAGCCGAACTCATCGGTGGAGGCGACTTCATCGACAGCCGGGAATACCGGGCTGCCGGGGTGACCATAGCTCAACGCTTTCGGAGTTCTCGGCGTAGAAATCAGCATCTGTGGTTGCACGCACAGGCTCCTGCATCCCAGGTGCGCAGTAGGCCTATTACCTGAGACCAGTCGCGGGAAGCATTGAATTCGCCGGAGCCTCTGACAGCCGACGATTTCTCTTGCATGTTTCCCGGTACTTCCCTCTTTGTAATTCATCCGCCTCTGCCTTCAGATTTGCCGAGGGGTGCGAGGCGAACGAGGTGAGCCGAGCCTCAGGCAGTTCAAATCTGCCCGTCCCGCCCCATTCAACTCCACTTAGATTCCATCCTCAATCCGCCGATGTATACCGCCCTCCCAGCGATAGAACACACCGCGACGACTTTGATCGCGAAGCCGAATCATGCGCTGTAGCTCGTGAACATGCGCGCAGGGGCTGTGCAGTGGTCTCAGAACCTGATAGCCTTTGACGGCAACATCGTCGGCCCCACTTCCCGACAACGGACCGACGCGAGCAACCGAACGGACAAGGACCAATGGCGATTCCAATCAGTGGCACTGCGACTCATTCCTCTCCGCATGCGCACCACACTAATTACAGCGCCATGGCCATGGTAACGACGCTGTTCTTTGCATGGGGCTTCTGTACTGTCTTGAACGATGCTGTCATTCCGCATCTTCAGTCCATCTTTGAATTGAGCTATGTTCAGGCGTCTATGATTCAACTCGCCTTCTTTAGCTCCTATTTCCTTTTTGCGCTGCCGGCCGGCAAACTCGTAGAGAGTATTGGCTATAAGCGCACCATGGTTGTCGGCCTCCTGATGATGGCAGCGGGCGCATTGCTCTTCGTGCCTGCTGCGTCCTTCGCCACTTACGGATTCTTCCTGGGGGCCGAGGTGGTTTTGGCGGCTGGAGTAACAATTCTGCAGGTCGCAGCAAATCCCTACGTCACTATCCTGGGGCCGCCGGAGACAGCGTCGAGCCGCCTGAATCTGACCCAGGCTTTCAACACACTGGGGGATAGTGTGGCGCCTTATGTTGGAGGAGTGCTGATTCTCGGAGGCTCCGTCGCAGCCACACACAGTTCCGCGCTGCAAGGCGCAGCTCTCAACGCTTTTCGCATTCAGCAGGCCGCTAACATCAAACTGCCATTTGTTGCGATTGCTAGCGCGGCGACTGTTCTCGCGTTGGCGGTGGCTATGTATCGTTTTCCTCACCTTGCAGTGACGCAGGACTTTCGTCCCGCCAGTCTCGACGTCCGCAAGGAAAGCATCTGGGATCACCCGCACCTATATCTTGGTGCGATCGCCATCTTTGTTTACGTTGGCGCGGAGGTCTCCATCGGCAGTTTTCTGGTCAAGTACTTTGCCGACCCCCAGATTGCCGCCTTACCTCTGGAAAGAGGAGCGAAGTTCGTCACGTTCTACTGGTTAGGAATGATGGTGGGGCGGTTTATCGGCTCTGCGGCCATGCAGCGCGTGGCGGCCAACCAGATGCTCGTTGCAAGTGGGGTTGGCGCCTGCCTTCTTGTGTTGGCATCGCTGCTTGGTTCAGGTTACTTCGCCATGGTGACGATTCTGGCCGTGGGCCTCTTCAACTCGATTCTGTTTCCCACCATTTTCACTCTCGCCGTGACCGAGTTGGGACCTCTTACAGGACGAGGATCAGGTTTGCTGGTCCAGGCGATTGTCGGCGGAGCGGTGTTTCCGGTGATGATGGGATTTCTGGCTGACAGATACGGGATCCATCGTTCGCTCTTGATGCCTTTGCTCTGCTATCTGTTTGTGATTTATTACGGATGGAGAGGTTATCGGATTGTGCCGGCAGAGCCGCAAGCGCATTTCGAAATAGTAGACGACTAGCTAGGGGAATCAATCAGCCGGAGTTCTCTGACTCTGCAGTGGATGCGGCCGGAGCATGTTGCAGCGGAAGGCCTCGAAACGGCGCTATCTCTTGTGCGCGCGTTGACTCGCCGCTGGTGCCGCGCCGGAAGTTCGGCATAGATTTCGAACTGTATTGCTAGAACGGGAATCGGTGGTGGCCACACGTGCGAGGCTGGAGCTTGTGCGCTTCTCTTCGATGGCGATTCCGTTCTCCTCAAGCCATGCTTCCCATCTCTCCAACTCGGTGGCCGGAATCGCGAAAGCGATGTGCAGCTCGCCATCTCCATCATGCGGGGAAGGGATGTGGAACGAACCACCCTTCTTAAACAGCAATAGGACCTGACTTTCGCCGGCTTGCATCGCACAACCGCGCTCTCCGAAGTCGCTGACCATGCGAAAACCGAAAATTTTCGCATAGAACCGTACTGAAGTGGAGACATCCGACCGGAACTCAAAATCTCAGATCTCTCCCGTCTGCGACTTTTCGGTGGGCGCATTAGCGATAATGCATCAACTACGAAGCTCCCGCGTTAATTCTTCGCCATCAAAGGTGCGGAACGCGGAAGACACAGTAGTACAGAATCTGCTCGAAAGTGCATGGAGCGTCCCGTGGGCCTGTCAAGACGTAACACAGTGTCCTTTAGTGAGTCAGCTCCTTGATGGGGCAAAAACTGGAAGACTCCTCCTTCAAAACAGCAAGCCCGATCAAGCGCGTACGCAGACGTCCGCCTAAATTGTCTAAAGTAGAGACCTGCTTATGAGGTGGCGCGATGAATTCAATCCCCGGCAGCCCCGTTGAAAGAGCGTTGTGGTTTATCGAGAGCCACTTCGGGCGCGACATCAACTTAGATCAGATCTCGGAAGTGGCCTGTGTATCCCGATATCACATGTCGCGAATGTTTGCGATAAGCACGGGGATTCCGGCAATGCGTTACCTGCGAGTACGGCGATTGAGTGAAGCGGCGCGAGCACTGTCAAACGGCGCTCCCGACATTCTGTCCGTAGCGCTCGATGTCGGATACGGATCGCATGAAGCTTTTACGCGAGCATTTCGGGAGCAGTTCGGAGTCACCCCAGAGTCGGTGCGCACGCAGGGGCACCTCAATAATCTGCAATTAACGGAGGCGATGAAAATGGAAGCAAACCTATTGAATGCGTTGGACGCTCGTTTCGAAAAAGGACGTGTGCTTCTGATTTCCGGAAGGGGCTCGCGCTATAACTGCGGGAGCACGATGAGCATTGCGGCACAATGGCAGGGCTTTGTGCCACATATAGGGAACATCGCGGGACAGGTCGGCGGCAAAGCGTACGGAGTGATGTGCAACTTTGATGAAGACGGAAATTTCGATTACATCTGCGGCGTAGAAGTGAAGGACTTCTCACACGTCTCCCCGGATTGGGCCCGCGTTCGAGTTCCCGCACAGGAGTACGCAGTATTCACACACTCCGATCACATCTCGACCATACGGAGCACTTGGAGAACGATCTGGAGCAAATGGCTGCCGGAATCGGGCAGAGAGGTGGAAGACGCTCCGAACTTCGAACTCTATGGAGAAAAGTTTGATTCTGTGACAGGCCGAGGTCTCGTGGAAATATGGCTGCCCTTAAAAAGAGAACGATAACAACTCGCAGCCGGCGTCCAGAAGCTCGCAAAGCGAAAAGGAGTGTAAACGATGCGAACAATAATCGGCAGCGCCAAATGGATCAGCGGGTTTTTACTGATCGCATCTGCAGGGATGTTCACGGTCCACCCCGCCAGGGCTGCAGCCCGCCCGGCCAATAACGGCCCAACCAAAGAAAATGCACTCGCGGCGGAAAAAGAACTCGCGCAAGCGATGCGGGCCAACGATGCCGATGGAGTCTGCCGCTTGCTGGACCCGGACTGGACAGTTGTCGACGGTAATGGCGGACTCAACGACAGGGAAAGCGTCTGCGCTGCGATCAAGGCGGGCAACTTTACGCGAAAGACCTATGAGCCGGACCTGGCGGATGCCCGAGTACGCGTCTATGGCAATATCGCAACTATAACGTTTCATCTCTCGCTCTCGGGTCCTTTCGAACATAAGACCTTTTCGGGCAAAGAGGTCGAGACTGACGTCTTGCGGTGGGAGGACGGCGGCTGGAAATGTGTCCTGACCCACGAGACCAATGTACTCGGCACGCTGGTCGTCGAGTAGAGCTAAGGTCTGTGATCTCGGTCGCAAGAGCTGTGAGAAAGATCGAGAGGAGAAACGCATGTTCCGCGTGGATGTAGATAGCCTGAAGGACTATCTGGATTTCGACCTCGAACGCAAGAGCGATCTTCGCAAATTGGACATGCTCATCAGAAGATCCGCGCCCGGACTCAAGCGATACTTTCACACGGGAACACCCGCAGGAGAGCCAGGGATGCGATTCAAGATGATCGGGTACGGGAAGTTTCAGTACTTAGCTCGAAACGGGCAATACGTAGTTTGGCCCGCCGTAGGTGTCGCACTGCAGAAGAACTATATCAGCGTGTATCTGTCGGTAATGAAAGACGGAGCATCTTTAGTCCAGCTCTATTCCTGCAAGCTGGGTAAACTCAAACTCGGGCGCAATCACTTTAGCTTCAGGACGTACGAAGATCTGGATGTCCGACTACTCGCCTCTCTGCTTGCGGAACGCGAACAGATTTTCCAATCAGATCCCCACCATTGCAATCTTGCCCATGGGGGCACAAGGGCGATCCGAGCTCGTTGACAGATGTGGAGATCCCCTATTCACTGTGCAATGATTCTCGATGGACGTCTTCAGGGAGATAACCGGCCAATTTCCGGGATCATGCCTTACGGCCTGTCGGTAAGAAGTTATATTTTCTTTCAGTTGGATTTTCTTCAGGGGGCGGGGCCCCGCTTCCGGCAGTGATCTTGGCGGGTCGAAGCCAGATGCGGAACCCCTGTGAGGTACGATCCTCTTTGTCTCAGTTTCCGCCGGGCCGGATAAGATTGCAACCGACTGGGCCGAAGACTGCGACAACATTATCTTACGCCGGTGCCCGGTTTGTGATCGGGATTCGATCATTGGTCATGGTCGTCGCCGTAAGCAGGCTCACGATCAGCATCACGACTGGATCTGGATCCATCGCGGCCGCTGCACTGGTTGCGGAAAGACTTTCACCTTTCTCCCGCTGCTCTCTCTTCCTTACACGCATTACAGCCTTGTAGCTCGCAGCCAGGCATTGCTGCTGCGCTTTGTAGAGAACTGTTGCTGGGACAAGGCGTTGCCGAAGCTCAAGGACCCTGATCGATTACCCGATCCATCCACTGTCCGCCGCTGGTCGAGCGGTCTGGACTCGACCCAGCCGACTCTCTCCTTCCTCCGTCAGACCGTCACCCGTATAGCTCATTGGCTGGATCGTGGTGGTCGGACTGTTGACGAAGCAGGATTATTGCCTTGGATAACTCCGGCTTTGCAAACTCTCTGGCCGCTACGTCTCTGAGAAAAACACCTTCACCCACCATCCTTGCCTTGGATAGTTGGCGTCCTGCTCCTACGCTGGGCTCCGGAGGCGAAAAAGCGTTGTGGGCGAAGACGTCGAAGCACTCGAGAGGCGGTTGCCGCTGATTGAGTATCTGCGGCAGTGCAACTGGAAGGGATCTCCTGTGGGCCGCTCCGAGTTTGTTGGACTCTGTCCGTTGCACGAGGAGACCAAGCCCTCGTTCTATGTCAACACGCGCAAGGATATCTTCTACTGCCACGGCTGCGGGCAGGGCGGAGATCTAATTCGCTTTGTCCAGTTGTCTCGTCATCTGTCCTTCCGCCAGAGCCTCGCCTGCCTCGATCTGCAGCCCCGTCCTGCCGTCGATTCCGCAGCGGTGCTGGAACAGGCTGCCACTTTCTATCAGCAGCAACTCGACCACTACCCCGAAGCGATGCGCTATCTCAACCGGCGCGGAGTGCACGATCCCGCCCTGATCAGGGAACTCGAGATCGGTTATGCCCCCGGCGGAAGTCTGCGCCGTCATCTTACGGCACAGGGTCATTCCTTCGATCTGCTACGGCAAGGCGGACTACTCAACGTGAACGGCTCCGACGCTTTTTATCAGCGCATCGTCTTCCCGTTGCGCCAAGGCGAGCACCTCGTCAACCTGTATGGCCGCAGCATCGGAGCCGCCTTCGCGCATCGCTTTCTGCCTGGCACCAAGGGTGGCTTGTATGCATGGGAGAAGGTCCGGCACTATCCCGAGGTCATTGTTGTCGAGGGCCTGTTCGACTATGCCGTATTGCGACAGGCGGGCTTTCAAAACGTCACCTGCTCGCTGGGCACACATCTCAACACAGATCAGTTCCGCCAGTTGTACGACGGCTCGCGAACTGTCCATCTCGCCTTCGACGTCGATGCCAACCAGAGCGGCCAACTGGCCGCCGACCAGTTAGCTCATCGTCTCGGTGCGCACGGCATCACTGCTCGCCGCGTCCTCCTGCCAGAAGGACAAGATCCTAACTCCTTCTTCGTCCAGGGCGGAGACGCGCGGCAGTTCCAGTCTCTCGTGGAGGCCGCGCAGCCATGAAGTTTCGCGTCATCCATCAGAAGACCCCATCAGGCGCACACAGCCCGTTTCAAGTGGTCGAGCAATCCACCGGTAAAGGTGTCGGATGGATTAATCGCTACCTGGATCGCGACTATGTCCGCCGCCTCGCAAACACTTCCCTCTATAGCTACGCAAACAGCCTGTTGCACTTCGTGCGCTGGTGGGAGAGCGTTCATCACACCGGCGATATTTCCAAGGACGACCTCACCGAATCGACCCTGCTTGATTACGTGCGCTTCCAGTCCAGCCTCCAACCTCCGCCTTCTGCACCTACCATCAACGACCGTGTGGCTTGTGCCGATCGCGCCATCCGCAATGAGTTCCCCGATGCTCCCTGTCAGGCCGCGCATGGCTTCCAGCAGGTTTACCTGCACCGCAGGCCACTGGGCCTGGGCCGGCCGCGGTTCGAGCTCAGCAGACTGCGCGTCAGGGAACCCAAGCTTACCATCGTCCCTCTTTCGGTCGACGAAGTGGCTCGCTTCTGGTCCAGCTTCCGCAACGCGCGCGATTTGGCCATCGTGGGCTTGATGCTCATGCACGGACTCCGCTCTGCCGAAGTCATGGCCCTGAACCGCGACGATGTACTGCTCTCGGAGGGACAGCTCCGCGTACGCGGCAAGGGCAACAAGCTGCGCTTCCTTCCTCTCGCACCTGAGACCACTCAACTGATCGATCACTATCTGCGTCTGGAACGGCCTGATCCCTGCTCGGCTGCACTGTTCGTGGTGCTGAAAGGGCCTGCGCGTGGCCAACGCATGACACCCGCGGGATTACGTTCCCTGTTTCGTCACCATCGCCGCGCTACGGGCATCCAGCTTGCGAACCCTCACCGCTTCCGACACACGTTCGGCTCCGACATGGTGCGCGCCGGCATTAGCTTGCCTGCGCTTATGCAGTTGATGGGTCACGCCGACATCCAAACCACTCTGCACTATGTGCAGGTCTCTCCGCAGGACGTCTACCTTCAGTACGCCCGCGCCTCAGCGCAGTGCATCCATCCACAGCCGAGGATCTCTTCGTGAAGCGCTGGCGTCGCCCCCCGCTCCAGCATCCGCTGGCTTCGGCCATGGCGCGCGCCGTCGAGTCTCTTTCCACCGCGCTCAGTCCTGCCACCACACGCAACTACAACATCGCGGTGCGCAGCTTCCTCGTCTATGTCGGCGCCACATACCCAGAGCTTACTCGCCTCGAGCAACTACGCCGCGATCCGCACATCCTCGGATGGATGGCCAGCCTGCGTGCACAGACTCCGCCTCTGGCCACCACGACCTGCATCGGCCGATTCATCGCTCTGCGCGCCATCTTCAGCGAACTGGCGTGGACCAGCCAGGTTGCCGAACTCGCTCGTCTGTTGCGCCGCGAAGATATTCCGCGCACACCGCAGAGTCTGCCTCGGCCGCTCACCGCAGAGCAAGATCAGGTTTTACAGCAGGAGTTCCTCCGCCGCAACGATCTGGTCGGAAATGTCTTCCTGCTGCTCCGCCACACCGGCATGCGTATCGGCGAATGCGTCGATCTGTCTTATGACTGCCTGCGCGGCACCGGCCCTAACCAATGGGCCATTCATGTTCCCCTCGGCAAGCTCAAAACCGAACGCATGGTCCCCGTCGATGCCTTCGTCCGTGACCTCGTACACCGACTGCGATTCTTCCGCTCTCTGGATCCGCTGCCAGCAGATGAACGGCTCCTAGCCTGGACGGGAACGAAAGAATCTTTCCTCGCCCGGCTTCGCGAGTACCTGCACATGGTCTGCTACTCTGTCGCCCTTCCCACAGATATCGTCCCTCACCAGATGAGGCATACCTACGGTACGGAAATGGTCCGTGCAGGCGTGGGATTTGCAGCCGTGATGAAACTGCTCGGCCACACCAGTCCTCGCATGACCATGCGCTATGTGGATGTCACCTTGACCGATCTGCAGAGGGAGTTTGAACTGGCTCGATCCAAACCCAGGCATCTGGCTCCCCAGCCCAAAACCTCACTCGCGCCCATGCGCACAGGAATCGATGGCCTCATCGACTCCTTACTCGTAGCTCAACATGTCATGGAGATGTTCCGCCGCTCTCTCCCAAACGGTTGTGCTCGCAATCGGCTTCTCAGGCTCTCAAAACGCCTCATCAAGATCCTCGCCGAAATAAGAAAACTTCCTACCAACTGAATGAAAATGGGCACCGATTGGCCGGTTAACAGGGCAATGTGCGTTTCCAGGCGCGCCGTCTGCTGTTGAAACGCGCTCCGGCGATGATGGCAGTCGTTTCGATTTGGCCATATGTGACAACCTGCAGGTGCGTCACATCTCTCGCACCACTTTGCGCGGATCCTTGTCACCACGCAGGCCGACGAACTTCGCGTGTCGCAGATGATTCGCTCCCGTCCATTCCAAAAACTCTATCTGCGCAACAGCTTCCGGCATCAACCACAATGTCGAATGCCGAACTATGCCGCATGGGTGTTGTAAGCATTGTCATTACCGCGTTCGGTGTCATTTTGTTCGGCATAGTCAGACTGATGTTTTCAGGTGCAAGTGTGGGCCAAGCATCCAAGCATCAAACGAATGGCCCCGCATGTCGGAATCAAAGTTGACCCCGATCAACTGTTAATCAACTGGTTTGACGAGTGGGCGGTGAGACGACCGCACGGCTAGCCCCCGTCCACTGTTCAACAGTTAACCGGGTCAGGATCATCGGAACGCCGGTCCCTGGATCACAATGCAGCCAGTGGCTGCAGGATGATCGGGGAACTCTCAGTGAATCGTCTTCCAAAGATTGTGAAGTTCCGCGAATTGGCTATTTTCAGTCAGCTTATCCGGCCACGGCCACGTCAAGTTCGGGTGCAGGTATGGCCATATGGGTGCCATGACGTATTCAAAGCCGGGCTCCGGTTCAAAAATGACGGGACGGCTGGTTCTCGCGTGACCGAATTGAATCACCAGACAGCCGATGGCACAGGTGAACACATACATGGTCAGTGGCTGGTCAGGCGCAATGTGCCCGTTGTTTTGCCCCGTCTCCGATTTGATCCTGTATCTATGTCCGTGGGACATGCCCACCCATATTACTGAGTCATTCGGAATGGTGAGAGTCTTGCGGAATGCGGTTCTTTCCTCAGAGCTAAAGTAGGGCTGGCCGAAAAGTCTGTGTGCATGGTCTATGACCACAGCCGTCTTAAATGCCCAAATTGCGATTGACCGGGCTGCGGATTGGTCGATGGGAACAACCCTGTCACCCTCAATAAGGGGAGTCAGAACCGGCTTTCCGTGTTCGTTCTCGATACGGCTCATCCAAGTGTTATTGCAGTTCTCACAAACTACCGTGGCCCTCCA
>JABDBE010000033.1 GCA_013288805.1 Acidobacteriota bacterium | reverse complement strand
AGATTCGAGTCGCAAGCAATCGGTGCTCCGGTGGCGATGTCAGACCCACAAATGTTGGGGTTCGTGACTGTCTGGGTGCCAGGATCCGAATATGCAACGCAGTTGGTTGTTTCTCCGGTTCCGCAGGGGGTAGCCGTCAGGTCGGCCATAAACACGGCGTGTGTCGCTGTAGTGCCAACGACGAGATTGGCATAAATCGAGTCGTAGCCAGTGCCGTTGGCGGTAAATGCAGTCCCGATCGGCCCTTGAGTCGCCGCATATCCGGCTTCTACCAGGGTGGGGGCGAGCAATGTCTTGGTGTAAGCATCGACCTCGGTAAGGTCGGACAGAATCGTCTGTTTGTTAGCCATGGCATTGAGGTCTTGCGCTTTTCCCGTGCTCGATAGCGCCGCCGCAATGGCTGTAGTCCAGGGCGTGATGTTGACAGTGTTGGTCGTGGAAGCGGTGACCACATCATCCACTGACCAGAGAGTAACCGCAGCGCTGCCCACATTGCCGGTCGCAGTCAGGACGAACGGCGCGGTCAAGCTCGAAACATCGATACTGTAGCTGCCATCGCTTGCGGTGGTTGTGGTCTTCTGCGCTCCCAAAGAGTCGGTTATGACCACGCTAGCGTTCGTAACTGCGGGGCCATTGCCAACCACGACTCCGCTCACGAGAGTTGATGCGGCGGGTGGATTGGGGGAACTGCCTCCAGTTGTGCCCACACACGAAGAAAAAAGAACCGCAACCACAATCAAGAAAACTGCCAGTGTTACCTGTCTTTGACAAATCTTCATAATCACCTGTTCGAGCTCCAGAAGGAGCTCGTATCCTCATTTTTTTATTTGGCGTTCCGTGAGATCAGGGTCAACGTACCAGCCCGATGTGGGCCAAGATAGATTACGGGGGTAACAATCGGGTTATAACGCAAACGTTAGTTTTGTCGAGATGACGTCCGCTTCACACTATCGTTTGGTCTGCTCAGGAGAGCCGGGTACCGCGTTATTCAACTCGCCGCCATCAGATGGCACGAATGGGTCTTCACGATCAGCCAGACTGCGTGGCCGGGCTGGAGTTGAAGAGAATCGCGTGCGGCCAAGGTGAGATGAACTTCCATCTCGACTCCACAATTCACTCGCACAACCACAATCACATCGCGCTGTACAACGGAAAGCACGCGTCCGGAAATTATGTTGCGAGCGCTCAACCCTGCGGGCTCAACCGTAGCCAGCAGGATATCGCCGGCCCGAATTCCAATGAGCAGGGTCGAACCGACCTCCGCCCGCACCAACGGCGTTTCCAGTTCCACATCGCTTTCAGCGATGCGGCAACGCATGGTGCCGCGTTTTTCCTGGATCGCAATCACGATTGCATGGAAAATGTTTTCAAAGCCGATAAGCTGCGCCAGTGATTCCCGCCGGGGCGCGGCCATCACTCCATGCGGCGTTCCGTCGGCGATCATGCGGCCGTTTTCGAGCACAAGCACACGGTCGCCCAGAGCAAAGACCTCTTCGCGGTTGTGAGTGATGTAAACGATCGGAATACGGTGGGCCGTGTTCCAGGCTCGCAGATCCTCGATGATCTTAGATTTGGTGGCCGCATCGAGTGCCGCCATCGGTTCGTCGAGCAGCAGAACGCATGGATCGGTCACAAGGGCGCGGGCGAGTGCCACCCTTTGGCGTTCGCCGCCAGAAATTTCTCCTGGCTTGCGTTCGCCTAGGTCCGCAATTCGGAAAGATTCTAAGATGGCATGACTCTTTTTTCGTCGTTCGCCCTTGCTTACGCTGGCGAGGCCGTATTCGACATTTTTCTGCACAGTGAGATGAGGGAAAAGCGCGAGATCCTGAAAAACGTATCCGATTTCTCGGCCTTGGACGGGGAGATTCGTCTCTCCCCCGTGATTGAAAAGGACGCGGTCGCCGACCACGATCTTTCCCGAGTCAGGCGTCGTCAAGCCCGCGATGCAGTCGAGCAGCGTCGTCTTACCTGCGCCAGATGCGCCGAAGATGATGGTGATTCCCGGGGTGAGGGTAAATCCGACCTCGAGCGTAAAATCACGTCCGGCGTTGGTAAAGCGTTTACGGATCTGGATGGTTAGAGCATCCCGCAAACTGGGATCAGCGGGAATGTCAATTCTTGCGGTTTGCGTTGTCATCTGGCTCAGTTGGAAAAGCTTAAACCACTAAAGGCAGAAAGCTTCACAAAGGAAAACATCCGACTGCCTGTTCGGATCATTTCCATGGCCACGCCGCTCCCACTTTTCGATTGACGCCATACACCACGGAAAGCACTACAAAAGAAATCACCAGCAGCACCAGCGCCGTCTGATTAGCGCCGGCATAATCGAGCGCTTGAACCTTATCGTAAATGTCGATGGAAACCGTCCTCGTGACGCCGGGTATGTTTCCCCCAACCATCAGGACCACGCCGAACTCGCCCATGGTGTGAGCGAAGCTCAGAGCGACTCCGGTCACCAGTCCAGGAACAGAAAGCGGCAGAATCACCCGAAAAAATGTTCGCAGCCTCGATGCGCCCAAGGTCGCCGAGGCCGCAATCAGTCTTCGATCGACGAGTATGAATGAGGCAGCAAATGGCTGAACTGCAAAAGGCAAGCTGTAAATAATCGATCCAATGACCAGCCCCTCAAAAGTAAATGCGAGCGTGTGCCCGGTCATTGCCTGCCACCAGCGTCCCAGCGGGCTGTGGGACCCGAGCGCAACCAGGACGTAGAACCCCAGCACAGTGGGAGGCAAAACGATTGGCAAAGCGACGACGGCCTCGACGAGAAACCTCCAGCGTCGGCGCGAATACGCGATCCAATAGGCGACGGGCAAGCCCAACACCACCAGCACTGTCGCCACCAGCACTGCTAGGCGGATTGTCAGCCAGAATGCCTGCCCGTCCATATGTCTCCCTAAAACGCGGCAACAAACAAAGGCCAGTATAGCCAAAGCCGAGGTCGCCCAGTCCCATTGTGGGCTAAGCTCACGCGCAATGTTCATTGATCACAAGGGCTCGCACCATCCGCCAGCTACCATACGTCCTCAGGAGGTTGTGGAATGGAGATTCAGGAAGCCATCAAAGTGATTCGTGCGCTCGCCGACGGAGTACATCCGGAAACCCGTGAGGTACTGAAAGAAGACCCAGTTTGCCGGAATCCGCAGGTCGTTATGGCTTTGAACCGCGCGCTGGCAGCGCTCGTGACCCAGGAACAACGCGAACTCAAGAAGCCCGCCAGCGCAGGTCAGTACTGGTCGCGAGCGGAAGATAAACAGGTCTGTGAGGAACTGCGCAAAGGAATGAGTTTTGATGAGATCGCGGCCACCCATAACCGCAGCGTGCCCTCGATTATTGTGCGCCTGGTTAAGTTGGGGAAGATTGCTCCGGACAAATCGGGTTTGCTGTTTCCACCGCAGGTGGCATGAGGAAAACACCCGCAGGTGCGCGGTGCTTTATCTCGTCGTGGGACATTCCTTACAGCTCGAATCAGGAGCACAGACGAAAACGCCCGCGTCTACAGTGGCTTGTATTGTTGTTGATGGCATTGTTCCCCCTGAGTGTTTGCGCACAGGATTCGAGGCCTCGCTCCGAATCTGAACTCGCCGGCCGCGCACAACGGGCGTTACGCGAGCAGTGGTTCCTGCGCGGACGAAGTTCTCCGAGTCAATCAGGCGCAGCTCAGCGATATCAGGCTTACTTGCAGAAGATGCGAATGCGGGCTGCGCGAGCCGCAAGGACACGGAAGTTAGGGGATGCAGTGCCGACTGCCCTCGTTTGGAGCCCGCTCGGACCCGCTCCACTCGCGTCGGATGCGAGCGGCGTCGGAGAGTACAACTACGGCTGGGTATCCGGACGAGCCACTGCGGTGGCGATCGATCCGGCGGACCCGACCGGAAGTACGGTCTTCATCGGCGGGGCCTACGGCGGAGTTTGGAAATCTACGAACGCCACGCAGGCGGTAACGCAAAATTCTTCAGGCGTCACTTGGACAGCTCTCACCGACGACCAGGCCACGCTTGCCGTGGGCGCGATCGCCATTCAACCGGGAAACAACAATCCGAATAACAGCGTGATTCTGGTGGGCACGGGCGAAACCAATAGTTCTGCCGATTCTTACTACGGTTTGGGAATCCTGCGATCACCCGATGCCGGCGCAACGTGGACGCTGATCACAGAAGACACTACCCGGACCCGGCCCTTCGCAGGCATGGGATTCAGCAAGATTGCATTCAGCAGTAATGCTCCGAGCATCGCGGTGGCCGCTACTGCGGGTGCGTCGGAAGGAATCATTGAAGGCCTTGCAAATCCGCTGACCGCGAATCTTGGACTGTATTATTCCGGCGACAGCGGAGCTTCCTGGACATTTGCAGCCGTCAGCGACAGCGGCACAACCACAGCTCCCGGCTCCGCAACCTCGGTGGTCTACAACGCGGGCGCCAACAACGGAAACGGCCTGTTCTTTGCGGCATTACGTTATCACGGCTTTTACTCGTCACCCGATAGCATCAATTGGACTCGTCTAGCGAATCAACCCGGCGGTGGGCTCACCACGGCCGCATGTCCAGCGAGCCCAAGTTCGTCGAGCTGTCCGATTTACCGAGGCGAGATCGCCGTCGTTCCCGGCCGCAACGAAATGTATGTCTGGTACGTGGACGCAAATGATTTCGATCAAGGCATCTGGGAATCGACCAACGGCGGCAGCTCCTGGATGCAGATCAGCGACGCGGGCATTATCAATTGCGGCGACCAGCTAGGCTGTGGAACTGAGCAAGGCATCTACGACCTGGAGCTCGCGGCGGTGCCGAACGGCAACAGCGGCGTCACCGATCTTTACGCGGGAACGATCAACCTTTATAAATGCGAAATCATCAGCACTTCCCCGACCTGCAGCGGTACGGGTGCGAATACATTTCTGAACCTCACGCACGCCTACGGGTGCAGTTCCATCGCCGAGGTTCACCCGGCGCAGCACGCAGTGTCTTTTCTAGTGAACACCAGCACAGAAGACGTGATGTATTT
The DNA here is from genome assembly GCA_013288805.1 of Acidobacteriota bacterium. GTDB lineage: Bacteria > Acidobacteriota > Terriglobia > Terriglobales > Acidobacteriaceae > JABDBE01. Next base: position 24,818 of record JABDBE010000033.1, on the reverse strand, counting down.
CGCCAACGACGGCGGGATTTACCGCGCGCTGAATGGCTACAACCTGCTGACGGGAACCTGCGGCGGAACTAATCCATTCGACAGTCTGAACATGACGCTGGGATCGCTGACCCAGTTTGTTTCTTTTGCGCAATCGCCCAACGACGCCAGCACGCTTCTTGGCGGAACTCAAGGAAACGGATCGCCCGGCACACAGTCGACCGGCAGCAGTTGGCAGAACGTGAACTTCGGGGATGGCGGATATACGCAGATCAGTCCGGTCAACGAGCTTCTTTGGTTCGTTTCCAATCCTCCCGACGCAACCTCGGGGGTGAATATTTTCAGTTGCGCATCGGGAATTAATTGTCACACCCAGGACTTTCAGAACACGCCGGTCGTCACCAGCGCAACCGTCGGCGGGGATACAGGTCCGTATTATCCGCCGTACATTCTCGATCCGCTGAACGCTGACGAAATGATGGTAGGCACTTGCCGGATGTGGCGCGGCTCCAGCACCGGCGGCGCATTCACCGTTCTCAGCCACAGCTTTGAAACCGGTGGCGACGGGATTTGCACCGGAGCAGAAATTAATCTGGTGCGCTCACTAGCCGCGGGAGTGCTTGATACGAACACCGGATTTTCCAAGGTAATCTACGCGGGAACCGATGGCGATGGGCCGCTGATTCCAACAAATCCCCCAGGGGGACATGTGTGGGTGAGCACGAATGTCGCCGCCGGGCCTTCGACCTGGATTGATCAGACCGGTTCGATCAATCCAAACAGCTTTCCGATTTCCGGGATTGCAATGGACAGGTCTGACCACCAGGGCCTCACCGCGTATGTCAGCATCATGGGCTTCAGCAGCCCAAGCTTCGCCACGTCGCACGTATGGCAGACGACCAACGGCGGATTCTCCTGGACCGATTTCACCGCCAACCTGCCCGATGCGCCAGCCAATGCGGTGCTGGTCGACCCCGGCACGGTTCCAACCAATGGCACTATCTACGTGGGCACGGATGTCGGAATCTTCTCCAGCAGCACGGCCGCGCCAAGCTGGACAGAAGTCGGACCCGCGCCGAACAGCGGTCAAGCGGGATATCTGCCGAACGTTGCCGTCACCGCGCTGGGCATGTTCATCGACGACGCCGGGAACAAATGGCTCCGTGCTTCCACCTATGGACGCGGAGTGTGGCAGTTTCTTCTCACTACGATTCCGGATTTTTCGCTCTCCGTCTCCAACACGCCGCTGACGGTTTTTGTCAGCCAGCAGCCGGCGCAATTCGACGGTTCGATTGTCGCACTGGACGGCTATAACTTTTCCGTCACCATGAGCTGCATCGCGGGGTCCACTGCGCCGCCTCCTACCTGCTCGGTTGCTCCCGGCAGCATCGTGCCGAGCCAGGCGGGAGTTCCGTTTACCGTGACCGCGAGCGGCACTCCCCAGAGTTACGGCTTCTTTGTTCAGGGAGCCGGAACCGACCCGGATACGCTTACGCATGATTCTCCCGTGACCCTGAATGTGGTCGACTTCAATTTGACTGCGCCTTCGCCTCCAGATATCACAGTTGGTCCGTCGAGTACATCTCCACCGGTTTCGTTCGAGGTCACCGGGCAAGGGCCTTTCGATGACACGGTGAATCTGTCCTGTGGAAACCTGCCCTCGGGAGCAACCTGCAACTTCCTGCCTTCCAGTTCGGTGAGTGTGACCTCCAGCAGCCCCACCGCAGTCACGTTGACGGTAAGCACGACCTCGAGCGCAAGCGCAGGCACCGTTCCGGTCACGATTAACGCGTCAGTGGCGAATGGTCCGACGAAGACGCAGAGCTTGTCTCTGACGATCACGGCGGACTACGCGCTGGCAATCAGTCATGCATCCCTGCAGGCGGTGGTAAACAGCACAGTAAATTTCAACGGAGTGTTGACTTCACTGAATGGCTACAACAGTGCGGTAAATTTAAGTTGCGGACAGGGTGCTCCACCGACGTGCTCTGCCGCACCGGCAAGCGTGGTGCCGACCACCAGCGGCGCGCCATTCATTGTGACAGTCGGCAGCGCTGTCTGCGGGATTTACAACTTCAACATCGTGGCGTCGGGAACTGACGCGCAAAAGACCACACATCTTTTTCCAGTCACATTCACAGCGACCTCGTATACCACACCGAATTACACTCTGGAGATCGTTCCGCAATCCCAGACGGCTTCCGTAAACACTGCGACGATCTTCAACGGCACTCTGCAAGGCACGGACTGCTACAACAGCCCGGTGAATTTGAGCTGCGGATCGAACCATCCGCAGAGCTGTACAGTTTCCCCGAACAGCGTTACGCCCACCGTGAGCCCCGCGCTGGCTGCGCCGTTCACCGTAACCGTGAGCAGCAACGTGGCGCAGACTTACAACTTCAACATTGCAAGCGTGGGTACCGACGCCAACAAAACCACACATTCTTTCCTTCTGGCTTTTACCTCGACCGGCAGCGGTTCGGGCTCCGGTTTCGCTTTCACCATCACGTCCAATCCCGATACCGAATCCGTGCCCGCTGGGCAGCCCGCGATCTACGATCTCGATGTCGCCCCGACAGGAGGCAAGTTTCCCAATAACGTGACGCTCGCGTTCTCCGGAAATTGCCCACCGCTGAGCACGTGCGCACTCAGTTCGACACAAGTAAGTAAAGGCAGCGGCGATACACACGTGACATTCACGATCACAACCACTGCGCCCGTGATCGCAACGCTGCGTCGGGCCCGCGGCGGGTCATCCATCTCCGCTTTGTGGCTCTCGTTTCCTGGGTTGATTGTAGTTCTCTGCGGAGTAGGGCGAAATCGCCGAAAGCGCTTTGTAGGTTTTTTCGTGCTCATTGTTCTCGGACTCTGGCTGGAAGTCGCATGCGGCGGCGGATTGCAAGGGAACGGTAACGGAGGAAATGGACAGGCGGGAACGCCCTCGGGAACCTACACCATGACCGTAAGCGGTACCGTGAACTCCTTGCCGCAACAGACGGCACAGGTGCAGCTGACGGTCAACTAGGAAAGCAGGCTTCGGGCTTCGGGCTTCGGGCTTCAGGCTTTAGGCATCAGGTTCGCGAGGCAGCGACCGACTACCTCCCCGCGTTCTGCGGGCGCACTCGGCGATCGTTGCGATCTAAGCTTTGTTTCGCACTGCCTCAATTAACCTCTCAAAACGTGGATGTCGCAGAGCAGCCGCAGAGCCTGCGCTGGGAGCAAACCCCGTCTACATTTCGCTTTGAGTCGCTTTTGCATTTATCTTGTTAGCAGCGCCCTCCCAATCGAGGGCGTACTTACAAATGCCCGATCAAAGCTTTGACATTGTGGTTATCGGCGGCGGGATTGTCGGCCTTTCCACCGCCATGCAACTTTGCCGAACCTTCCCCAAGCTTCGCCTGCTGCTAGTAGAAAAAGAAGATCGCGTAGCGCGTCATCAAAGCGGACACAACAGCGGCGTCATTCACTCCGGAATCTATTACAAGCCGGGTTCGCTGAAAGCGAAGTTGTGCGTCGAAGGCGCGGCCGCGATGGTGGCCTTCTGTCGCGAGCATGCGATCCCAGTCGAGATCTGCGGCAAGATCATTGTGGCGATCACTGCGGAAGAAATCCCCCGCCTGCAGGGGCTGCTCGAACGTGGCCAGGCCAATGGAATTCTCGGCCTGAAATTATTGGACAAAGCGCAAGCGTTCGAGCTCGAGCCTCACTGTGGCGGCATGGCGTGGCTGCATGTGCCGGGAACCGGAATCACCGACTACGTCGCCGTCTGCCAAAAATACGCCGAACTCATTACCACGCAGGGCGGAACAGTAAGCACGGGAACTGAAGTGACGGGCATCGCCCGGGGCAACGGTGAAACCGTGATAGAAACCAACCGCGGATCCCTGGGCACGAAATACCTGATCAACTGCGCCGGACTGCACAGCGATCGCGTCAGCCGCATGGCGGGAGAAAAAACAGAAGTCACGATCGTTCCATTTCGTGGCGAATATTATGATCTGGTTCCAGAACGAGAGCATCTGGTTCGCGGCTTGCTGTACCCTGTGCCTGATCTCCGCTTCCCGTTTCTCGGCGTGCATTTCACGCGTCGCATCAGGGGTGGCGTGGATGCCGGACCGAACGCGGTGCTGGCATTCAAGCGCGAAGGTTATCGGCGAACCGATTTCAGCCTGCAGGACGCGGCCACCACATTCGCATATTCCGGCTTCTGGCATATGGCTGCCAAGTACTGGCGCAGCGGCGCGGGAGAATTTTATCGCTCCTTTCACAAACCAGCCTTCGTGCGCGCGCTGCAAACTTTAGTCCCCGACGTTCGCAGCGCTGATTTAGTAGCGGACGGTGCCGGCGTGCGCGCGACTGCCGTCAGTCGCGACGGATCTCTGGTCGACGATTTTCAATTTATGTGTTCGCAGAACATGCTGCACGTGTGGAATGTCGTGTCCCCGGCTGCGACGGCCTCGCTCCCAATCGGGCGCGAGATTGTGCGCATGGCGCAGCGAGGATTCGGATTGGAGTCGAAATGAGGTCTGACAGCGAAGTCACCCCGTGCTGAGAGCATAGGACTTTTTTCGTCCAGTTTCTGGACTCTATCAACGTCCCCCAAGGCTGCTCACCGCCAGTTTAAGCTTTAAAATAAATAACTTACGACGAATCTTTAGGGTTACGGTTTGGCTTTTCTTTTGTGGCACTAAAGTGCCATTTACCCTGTATAGTTATGAGAATAAAGTCTCGTTAGACAGTCGCCGGGGTGGCGGCTGAGAAGGGTGGGCATTCTCCTCCGTTGTATTTGTGACCCGTCCCGTAGTCATTAGACTTCTCTGGCCAGCGACAATCAACCTTTGCGGGAATGTGTCATCTCGTGAAGTTTGGGCAACCGAAATGGACAGCTGGAGGAACCCGCTCCAGATAAGTGGTCTCTATCCTTATGGCTTACGCTATCGCCTTACCTGATGTTTCTCAAGTGATCCGAGTGCTGGCCGCCGATGCTACCAGAATGAACAGCCAACTTCTGGCTGCCGCCCTGGAGCGCGACAAGCGTTTTCAGGTACTGGAACCGGTATCCGATGCGCGCGGAATCATCGCTGCCGTGGCCAAGGAAAAGCCGGCGGTGGTAGTGATCAGCGCTGAACTCGACGATGACAAGCGCAAAGGCTTCGAGGTCGCACGCGAACTTCACGCCTTGCACGGCGAAACCCGCGTGGTCATGCTGTTGGATAGCTCGGAACGCAGTCAGGTTGTGGAAGCTTTTCGCACCGGGGCGCGTGGCGTTTTCAGCCGGAGTGAGTCGCTGACATCGCTGGCGCGGTGCATTCAGTGCGTGAGTGAAGGTCAGATCTGGGCAAACAGCAAAGAGCTGCGTTACATTTTGGAAGCGCTCGGTGAAGCGCTGCCTCTGCGCGTGGTCGATACTCGCGGAGCTGCATTGCTTTCGCGGCGCGAAGTCGAAGTAGTGCGATGCGTGGCCGAAGGATTGTCGAACCGCGAGATCGCCCAACGACTCGGCCTTACCGAACACACAGTCAAGAATTATCTCTTCCGCATCTTTGACAAGCTCGGAGTTTCCAAAAGGGTCGAAGTCGTTCTCTATGCGTACAGCTTGGGTAGCGCGGCTGAAGTCGCGGGCCCCCACAACGGCAACGGTAAGAAGTTGACGCCGATCGTTGCGAGCAAGGTCATCGGAACAACCCAGACCCAAACATTGTCACAGTTCCCTGCGCCCCCCATCTCCAGGCTGGCAAAAGCGTAGTCAAAAAAAGCAAATTTAGGGGCGCTTCAGAACTAATCCTGTAGATTGCGTGCCTGCCAGAGCGTGGCCACACGACGCAGACATAACAGCAACACGGCGATCACAATTACTGTTCTCGATCCGTCCGGGCTCGAACCTGGTGTCCTAATCGCGAACTGCTGATGGTCTTATCCAAAGAATCCTGCCAGTTTTTCAGCTTCGCCGCGACCTGCTGCATGTAAGCCGCTGCTTCCGACGGACTCAAAATCTCATGGTTATTGTTTGGCCCGTTGGAAACCGGCGAAGACATGGGGTTGCGAGGGTAGGCTAAGTCGATCGGATCGGAGGGAACGTCCGAGGTCAGCTTTGAAATGTCGAGGTCGGCGATCACCTCACTCACGGTTTCAGAGTCGACGATCTTCTTCTGCGTTGCGCAGGTAAGCGACAGCGCGTTAAAACAGAAATTATTGATGTTCCGCGGAATGCCCTCGGTGAATCTCGCAATCTCCTCGTAGACTCCGGGAGTGAAAAGCGGCTCGCCTTCATAGCCGGCAATGCGCAGACGATGCTCGATGTAATTCTTGATCTCCGGAGCGTTCAGCGGTTGCAGGCCATGAACGATTGAAACGCGCTGGCGCAACTGCGACAATCCTGGGCTGGCTAACTTGTCGGCCAATTCCGGTTGTCCCGCCAGAATGATGTGCATCAGCTTGGCGCGCGGAGTTTCGAAGTCGGAAAGCAACCGCACCGTCTCCAGCACCGAAGGCTCCAGATTCTGCGCCTCGTCGATGACAACGATAAAGCGATTGCCCGCACGCGCTTCCTGCAACAGCCGGCGGTTGAATTCTTCGTGCATGCGCACGAAATCATGGCCATCGCTTTCGTAGCCCAATTCAGCCAACAGGAAACGCATGAACTCGCGTGAACTGCACTGCGTTTGAAACAGGAACGCAGTGCGCGCGGTATTACGGAATTTTTCCAGCAGATGAAATAGGATCGTGGTCTTGCCCATGCCGGGCTTGGCGATCAGACCCAAAAATCCCCGATTGGCTTCAATGCCGTAGTAGAGGGAGGCCAGCGCTTCGCGATGGGCCGCGCTAAGGTACAGGAATCGTGGGTCCGGCGTTACGCCGAACGGCTGTTCCCGCAACCCAAAATACTTCTCGTACATGCTGCTCTCCTACCCTTTTAACTATACCCACGGGTGACGGCGTGGCGCCGAAGAAAACCGGATGACCATCAAGTTTTTGATAATGAACACAATAGATGATGCCGCAGGTAAAACCCAAGAAATCCTCGGACGGGGAACATCCGAGCCGACCAGCCTGAAATCCGCCTGGTTACACTGTGCCCGAAAGACCGATCAGTCAACAAGAGGATAAAAGTCATGGAGCCAAACGTCTCAGTTTCCGAGTAGCTGATAAGTTGAGGCTGAACTCGAGTTCTTGGACGAATACTAACTGATTCTACGGCAATTAGACGAACGCGCCAATGTTCAAGTGAGAAATGCAGCATTCAGGGTCCGACGACTCCTTGTGACCCGGTGCGATTGCGGGTAGAATTTTTGGGTTCCTCCCCTGTTTTGATGTACGTATTTAGAAGTGTGTGTTGAGTATCCGTTGGAATCCGTCTCCAACTCGAGCCTCAGGACCAGAATCCTGGTAGCAGATGCCGTCGCCATGAGCTGCCAGCTCCTGGTGGACGCATTGCTACGCAGCAAACGCTTCGACGCGGTAGCGGCTACAACCCCGGAAGAGGTTGTGCTTGCGCTCGACCGCGATCGATTTGACGTCGTGCTGATCAGCACCAGCTTTTCTCCGGAACCTCTTGACGGATTGCGCTTCGTCAGCGAGATCCGGGATCTATATCGCGACGTGAGCATCGTCGTATTGCTGGACACCGTAGAGCGCAACCTGGTAGTGGAAGCCTTTCGCTGCGGCGCGTATGGTGTCTTCTCGCGATCCGACTCCTTCCAGGCGCTGTGCAAGTGCATCCTCTGCGTGCAGGAAGGTCAAGTGTGGGCCAGTTCCGCGGAACTTCAGTTTGTGCTGGAAGCGTTGGTCAACCCAATTCCGATTGAGACCCGCGGCCTGCCCAACTCGCGGCCGCTCAGCAAACGCGAAGATGAAATCGCTCACATGGTCGCCGAGGGATTCAGCAATCGCGAGATTTCCGAGCGGCTGGATTTAAGCGAGCATACCATCAAGAATTACTTGTTCCGGGTTTTCGAGAAACTCGGAGTCTCTACCCGAGTGGAGCTGACGCTCTACGCCCTCAAGCGCGGCAAAGTTCCACGGACCCGCCCACAAAGTGCGACTAAGCCCGAGCCAAGGCTGGTAGGCAGCGAGAACTAACCAAACTTAGAATCGAAAACAGAAAGCAGACAACTGGTTTTTTGTTATTCCGTTTGCATTAAGGTGTTCATCTTTCCTTTCTGTGCGTGACAGCAGTCCAGTCTTGATTGAGCGTGCCTCATCATCCTAGCTCTGCCCAGTATCTGTATCTCGGTCGCTATTTGCGACGCTCCCGACGTCATGTTAGTTGTCTTCTAAGCCCATCAGAGGCTTGCAATGTTTTTCCCGGCAGCTATGTCCAAGGATGTAATGGCGCCATCAGTACGCAGAGGTCTAGGCACTCTCGCGTGCCTGTTGATGGCGTTGTCCATTCGGTCCGAACAATTCCCTCGGAGAAATCCGGACCGAATGAAAGCGATTCCTTCCTTCGTGCTTTGGGCGTGGGAGAGGCCAGAAGACCTGCGCTTCATTAATCCTCATGACACCGCGATTGCATTCCTCGCAAACACGATCCACCTTCTCCAGCGACGCGTGATCGTCCGGCCTCGCCTGCAACCACTCCTGGTTCCAGACAGCACCAAACTTATAGCAGTCGTGCGCATCGAGGCGGACTCGGACGCCGCATTCGACGCCACGCAGATCACGGATGCGGTTGCTGCGATTCTCAGCCGGGCCGAGTTGCCACGCGTGGTCGCCGTGCAAATAGATTTTGACGCAGCCCGCTCTCAGAGAATGTTCTATCGCAAGCTTCTTCTTGAGCTTCGTCGACGGCTGGCGAAGGACGTACCAATCTCAATCAGTGCCCTCGCATCCTGGTGTCTCAATGACGACTGGATCTCGACCCTCCCAGTTGATGAGGCTGTCCCCATGCTGTTCCGCATGGGAGCTGGCACCAACGACGTGGTGGCGCGCCTAACTTCGGGCCGTGACTTTCAAGCGAAGCTGTGCCAGGAAAGCCTCGGCATCTCAACCGATGAGCGCTGGGCATCGCTGCCTGGCGGGCGGCGTCTTTATGTTTTTCGCAGTCGCTCTTGGACGGAGCAATCAGAACTGGCGTTCTTAGCGGAGGTGCAGCCATGGCGCTGAGGTCTTTGCGAGGGCCGCTGGTGGCATTCGGGATTCTGCTGTTCCTCGTCACTCCCAGTGCCATCTACAGTTGTGGTCCGTTCCTGGAGTCGGCGATTTTTTCTTTCGAAGATCGCCCTGACGGACCGGCGGAGAACTTCGCCGCAGGTCAGCTTGGTATTATCCGGCCAGGCTTCCGCCCAGACTTCCTCGTTGTGGCGTACCGCTATCTTTCCGGATTGAAACTGACAGACCAGCAGCAAAAAGCGGCGCTCGACGTCTGGAGTCGCAACGTAGTCCCCGAGACCACGGCCGGCGACGATGCCGTAGCCCGCTGGAGCGCGGCTCGCGGTAAGATTCCCAATCTTCCAGCCGCACCCGCAATTTCACCCTATGCCGTGGTCTCCAAAGACCAACCATACTTTCAGTACTTGAACTGCCCCAACGACGCATTTCAGAATGCGATCAAGACTCTCGATGACCGATCCGCGCAGTTCGGACTTACGAATGCCGATCTGCGAGATTGGGCTTCCGCGCAGGACCAGGTCTTCGCCAATTGCGGAGGAGAGGCGCATGCAATTCCCGCAGCTCTGAATTCAGGTACCGCGTTGTTGCACGCCGACCGAAATTATCAGATCGCGGCCGCGCACTTTTACGCGCGCGATTTCGACGAGGCAGTCATCCAGTTCGATGCCATCGCCAAAGATCGCTCATCTCCATGGTCTGCTATCAGTTCTTACCTAGCAGCGCGCGCCTTGGTCAGGAAAGCTAATCTCGATCGCAAGGACACGGAACAATTCGACCGTGCAGCAATGTCAGAAGCGCAGAAGCGCCTCGAAACCATCGTTGCGGACCCGCAAGCCGGCGCAATCCACGATCCCGCCGTGAAACTGCTCAACTTCGTGCGCTTTCGAACCGAACCCGACAAGCGCGTAGTGGAACTCGATCGCGTGATTCTGCAAGCGAACATGGGAGCAACCTTCAAGCAGAATTTCTGGGATTATGTCCTCTTGCTATCACGTGGCGAACAGGGCGAGGACCCAAGCGATTGGGTACAAACTTTTCATGGGATGCGTAGCAATTATGCCGCCGCCAGCCGCGACGAGGCGGCCAAGCACTCAATCGCGAAATGGCAAGAAACCAAATCGTTGCCCTGGCTGATCGCCGCTTTGGCTGCGAGTGACGCTCATACTTCAAATCTCCAGTCGATGTTGACTGTTGCTGGAGAGGTTCCCAATTCGTCGCCGGCTTACTTGACGGTTCGTTACTACGCGCTGCGGCTGATGATTGGCGCCGGCCAATCAGATAGCGCACGGCGGGAGTTGGACAGCTTGCTGAGGAACTCAGACTTTCCGCTAGGGTCGCGCAATCTGTTAAACGAAGAGCGCCTCAAAATCACCACCAGCCTCGAAGACTTTCTGCAACATGCTCCGGAAGCACCGGTGCCCGCGGAAGTTGATATGAACACCGGCGAGGAAATTCCAAAGAGTTCCAATGAAGATTATCCCAGCGATCCTCTTTTCAATCGTTATGCCGCCGAAGTACTCGTCAAGCGTTTGCCGCTGGCTGTGTTGATTCAGGCGGCAGAGTCGCCGACTCTGCCGAAACATCTTCGCCGCGAAGTAGCGCGCAGCGCATGGACCCGTTCGATTCTGGTAGGTGACTTGGATACCGCAGACAAACTGCAGGCTGTTTTGCAAGACGTCGATGCGCCGCTCTGGAAAACCATGGAACCATTTCGTTCGGCGACAAACCCGTCCGAAAAACACTTTGTGGCTCTCTTTATCATCCTCAATAATCCGGGAATGAAGCCGTCGGTCGCCGAAAGTTCGCTGCGACGAGCGACGCTCGGCGAACTGGATAACTACCGCGACAACTGGTGGTGCGCGAACATGAATGGCGGGTCGAATTGGGGACAGAGTTACGAGGGATACAACCAGGACTTTAATCTGAAGTTTGTGGACCGCGATCCCGACTTTCCGTTTCCAGTGTGGTCGACAGAGGCTGCAAAATCCGCGGCAACATCGCAGTGGCAAAAGCTCTCTGGCATCGGCACTGCTCCGAATTATCTAACCAGCGAAGTCCTCGCCTATGCCGAGCACCACCCGCAAGCTCCTCTTGTTCCCCAGGCTCTGCATCTCACCGTGCGTTCCACTCGTTTCGGTTGCACGAACATCGAAACCACCAAGCTTTCAAAGGCCGCCTTCGATTTCTTGCACGAGCACTATCCCGAGAGTCAGTGGACTGCAAAGACGAAGTATTACTATTGACGCGCGACGGACCTCTTAAGGCAGCCTGAAACTCACCGTGATTTGGGTCTGAAATTCTTCCGGTGAGCCGTTGCGGAAAAAAGGCTTGAACCGCCATTGCCGGACTGCGTCGGTGGCTGCAGCCGCCAACTGCGGATCGCCACTAACCGTGCTGAGCTTCTCAACCGCACCATCCTTGTCGACGACAACGTCGAGAACCACCGGGCCCTGAATGTGCTGCTCTCTGGCTGCTTCTGGGTAGTCGGGTTCAACTCGCAGCATCAGATATTCGTCGGCAACTTTCGAAGGGACCGTGACTGGTCCGGTGCTGGCCTTCGCGGTGTGAACCGCGCCTTGCGGCGTGGTCCGATAGATGACTTTCCCGTTTTCATAAACCACCAGGCCACCGGGTGGAAGCGTACCGGCCCCGTTTGGTTCGGAAGCGCTTTGCGGAGGGGCAGCCGCAGCGGACGCATGGTTCGTCGATGTGGGCTGATCGCTAGCACGGACCGCCGCAGTCCCACCCGATGCAGCAGCGTCGGCCGGCTTGGGCTGCGCCGGCTGGGCAGCGACATTCCTTGAGGTCTTAGCTTTAGTTCCAGGGCTACGCACGTATCCCATCATCCAACCCAGAAACAAGGCCAAGGTAATCACAGCCAGAGTCAGAATACCCATCGAATGGTCGCGGGGCCGAATCTGTAACTCCGGCGCTGCTTCCAGCACAGAGTCGACCGTGGGTAAAGGAACGTCCTCGTGCACGACTTCGACCGGCACGGGATCAAGCTGCACCGCATCGAGCTGCATTGCATCGAGCTGAAGATGATCGGTGCCTTCGACTTCAGCCACGGTGGCTGCGGCCGCTGCTTGCATGGAGGGCGAAGGCAGTATGGGCGCGGGCGGGGCCACGACATCGGCAGCACGATCCACATTGTTCACAATGCTGCGCGAGAGCGCTTGCAGAGTTTGAATCTCGCGGTCGCTGAAAGCGTTGGGCCGGGGCGAGAAAATCTCGAATACGCCCAGCAACTTGTCTTCCCGGACCACGGGGAATACGAGTATCGACCTCACCCCCAGATCACGACATATTTCGGCGTCCACGCGCGAATCGGTTTCCGAGTCGTCGCAGCGTTGCCACTTCTGGCTTTGGACGCATGCGCCGGAAAGGCCGGAATGCACGTCCAACTTGACTCCGAGGTCGGGAGCGTTGGCGCCTGTAGTGGCGCGGCAGACGATCTCATCGCCTCGCACTAAGGCGATTGCGGCAGCCGTCGCGCCCGTCGCCAAGCGGGCGTGCTCAACGATCTCATTAAGCACCAGATCCAGCGCCAAGTCGGCCGATAAGACTCCGCCGCCGTGCGCGGACAATGCCGTCGCCAACTCTGCCAGTGACAAGCCTTCCTCAAGCTGGCCGTTGTCTTTTTGGCCCGCGGAGTTTTGGCCCAGAGGGTTTTGACCCAAAGGGTTCTGGCCGAGAGAAATCGGGGCGGTGCTCGGCTGCGGAGGAGCGAAGGGATCGGGCCGAGACATCGGATGATGAGCCATTTAACCAGCCCCAACAGCGTACTGCGCGGACATGTAGCTTCTGAGCAGGCACTTCCTGCCTCGAGCCACCTGCCAGATAGTTTAAACCTTGAGCGGAGTTTCCCGCGAAAAAAGCACCCTGTCAACCCCAAAAGGGTTCTGTTCGCGGGCATTTTCGTGAGCGGACAAAGGCTTTGAGTAAACTGTGGATTGGGCGGCCCTCCTGCGGTTGCACATATTATGGTGCAGAAAAACCTTCAAAAAAAACTCTCGTTTTCGCGCAAAATCTAGAAAACAAAGGGCCGGAAATTTTTCGTCCCGCTAGATCTATGGTTCTAAAGGTAGTTAGAGGCAAAATCTTGGAAACATTGGAGTTAGCGGGTTCGCCAACGGCGTGCGGTTCCGTTTCGGAGCTGCGCCTGGAGGTGCTGCGATTGGATTGTCAAAGAACTGGATTATCTTGCAGATAACGTCTGCGTTTCAATATTATCGCAGATGATGGACTTGATTCAAGAAGAAAGTAGATGAGTCGCGGCCTCCGTTCCCGAATTGGGAATCCCTCCGCCCGCAGGCCCCCTCGGAGAGTAGAATGGATGCGCTTGTCTGGCCCCTGCCCCGAAGGAGTGCTTTCATGAAGTCCATCCACTTTGTCTTTATTTCTATTTGTATTTGTGTCCTGCTGACGAGTGCACTTGCCCTGGGGCAATCCAATCCTATTCCGCTCGTTTATCAACCGCTGGTTCCGGCGAGTGCTGCGCCTGGCGGCGCGGGATTTACTCTCACGGTCAATGGCACCGGTTTTACATCAACTGCTAGCGTCTATTGGAATGGATCGCTGAGAACCACCACGGTGGTTTCGACCAGCCAGTTGCAGGCTCAGATCAGTGCCTCGGATATTGCCCGGGCGGGCTTCGGATGGGTAACTGTGGGAAATCTTGGGGCTGGTGAAGTGCAGTCGAACGTGGTTTATTTTCCCATTCGGGCCTCGGCAAAGGGAGTCGGCTTCTTGCCCGTGGCTATTCAGAATGACTTAATTGACGCCACGTTTGCTACTGGCGACTTCAACAACGACGGTCTCTTGGACTATGCTCTGGCGACTGGGACGACGCTGCAGGTTTTTCTGGGAAAGGGGAATGGAACATTCCGAGCGCCTGTGGTGACTAATTTGGAGGAGCGGATCGACATTGTGGGAGCGGGAGACTTCAACGGCGACGGTAATCTGGACTTGGCTGTCGTGGGCAACTACGGATTGAGAATATTTATCGGCTTGGGCAACGGCAAGTTCAGCAAGCTCAAGAACACTTTCCTGGAGCGATTCTCTAGCTTGAGTGTGGCGGATTTCAACAAAGACGGAAAGTTGGATCTGTACCTCGGATTTCACGGCAGTCAATCTTGCCAGAACGAAACTGGCCCATCTTGTTTCCAAATATATTTGGGAAACGGGGACGGTACCTTCACGTTTGGTGGCGAGGGTGAGCATGCGCCTACTGGGACTGGGTATCCTGCTATCGCAGATCTCAACGGCGACGGAAATTTGGATCTGGCACTTAGCGGTACCGATTTCTTTGGAAAGGGCGTTGTTGTGGTCTATCTCGGCAGTGGTAACGGCGAGTTTGGAAAGGGGATCGGCTATTCCGTGGAACAGGCAGGCGACTCGGTGGCAGCGGCCGACGTCAATGGCGATGGGAAGATCGATCTGGTGACGAATGGCGTTTCAGTGCTCTTGGGAAACGGCGATGGCACCTTTCGCAAGGGCTCAAGCGTCGTGAGCGGTGGGAGTGAGTCAATTGGCGTCGGAGACTTCAATGGCGATGGTAAGTTGGACATTGCCGCAGGCTTAAGCATTCTGCTTGGGAACGGTAATGGTACGTTTGAAAAGCCGCTGACATTTGCTGGCCTGGGTTCGGCGTTCCCGGTGAGCATGGGTGCCTTCAAAGCGAACGGCCAATTGGACCTCGTCGGCATTGATCCTCTCGACAACACCCTGTCCTTGTTGTCGCAGGTTCCCGGCTATTTCACCCCTACGAATCTTGACTTTGGATCAGTGAGCGTCGGTACGACGAGCCCCTCACAAACCGCATCCCTGACCAATTTCGGCTCCACAGAAATGGTCATCGATAGCATCAATACTAGCGGGCCGAACTCTGCGGACTTCGCCCAAACCAATAATTGTGGCTCGGGATTGCTGCCTAACAAGACTTGCCAGATTCAGGTCACATTTACACCCAGCATGGTTGGAGACGAGTCCGCGTCTCTCAACGTGAACCTAAAGGGTTCCGCGCTAAGCATGCCGCTAACTGGGACTGGAACGGATCAAACTTATACAGTGACATTGACGCCGTCGACCTTAACCTTTTCTACCCAGCTGGTGGGAACGACGAGCCAGCCGCAGGATGCGACGCTGACAAACACGGGCAACCAGCCGATCACGATTTCAAGCATCGCGGCGAGCGCCCCCTTCGGGCAGACGAATAATTGCCCATCGACTTTGGCGGTCAACGCGAACTGCGAGATCCAAGTGACGTTCACACCCACCGACTACGGCGTGGTGAACGGTACGCTCTCGGTTACCGATAATGCGACGGGCAGCCCGCAGAAGGTAGCGTTGTCAGGCACGGGCACAGCAGTCGTGCTCTCGCCCACCGCAATCGATTTCGGGAATCAGAAGGTCGGAACTTCGAGTGTGCCGGTCAAGGTGACTCTGAGCAATCTGGGTACAAGTTCGCTTTCCATCACGCAGATTGCGATCAAAGGGCCGGACCCGAACGATTTCTCGCAGACGAACAATTGCGGTAGCAGCTTGCCGCCGCAGAGCAAATGTACGATCACGGTGACGTTTACTCCCACGGCGATGGGGTCGCGATCGGCCAACGTCAGTATCAGCGACAATGATCCGACCAGCCCGCAGACTGTGCCGCTGTCGGGAAACGGAACCTAGCCTTTCAGAATCGTTCTGATCGAATTTATGTCCCCGCCGCGGGCGGGTTGTTGTTTCCCCTTTGTTTTCCCATTCCTGCATTGGATTCCACGGAACCTATCTGGCAATTCCCTGCCTATCGCGAAAAGCTGATAAAGTAGTTTTTTGCAGTTGGAATTATGCGGGTTTTCGCGTTGGATGCAGTCCTCAGGAGCTTTAGATGCACATCGCAATAGTGGGATCAGGATATGTCGGTCTGGTGGCTGGGGCATGCTTTGCCGACATGGGCCATCAGGTCATCCTGGTAGACAACGATCAGCAGAAGCTGGCGGCGCTCAATAGCGGCCAGGTCCCGATTCACGAGAAGTTTCTGCCCGAGCTGCTGGAGCGTCATCGCGGCCGAAGCCTCACTTTTTCCGATGACCTGCGCGCCGCCGTAGAAGCCAGTGCGGCAGTCTTTATCGCGGTGGGAACCCCGCCTACGGAGCAGGGTCATGCCGATCTTTCTTATGTGGAATCGGTGGCCCGGATCATCCCTTCGGCGATCAATGGTTACAAGGTCGTGGTCGAGAAGAGCACGGTTCCGGTGTATACCAGCGAATGGATCCGCAAAATCATTCTCCGCAATGCCGCGCCGCCGGATTCATTCGATGTGGCGTCCAATCCTGAGTTTCTGCGTGAAGGAACGGCGGTCACCGATTTTCTATACCCCGACCGCATTGTCGTTGGCGCTGACAACGAAAGGTGCGCAGCGGTTCTGCGGACGATTTATGCTCCGCTGACAGGTGGAAGTTATTACAAGCGCCCGGATGCAATCCCGGGGCCAGACCAGGCGCAGATTCCGCCGCCGTTGATCATCACCAGCACCAAGAGCGCAGAACTCATCAAACACGCCTGCAACGCATTTCTCGCAATGAAGATTTCGTTCATCAACGCAGTCGCATCGGTCTGCGAATCGGTGGGAGCAAACGTGCAGCAGGTTTGCCAGGGAATTGGAACCGATAGCCGAATCGGGCCGCGGTTTCTGAACCCGGGAATTGGATATGGCGGGTCCTGCTTCCCAAAGGATCTGATGGCATTTCGTGCGGTAGCGCGGGAGTGCGGATACGAGTTCCGTCTGCTCGACGAAGTGATACGCATCAACGAGGACCAGCGCCAGCGCTTTTTGCGCAAAGTGCACAACGCCCTTTGGACGCTGCGGGGCAAGCGTTTGGGCGTGCTCGGCCTCGCGTTCAAAGGGGGAACGGACGATATCCGCGAATCACCAGCCGTTTTATTGGTGCAGACTTTGCTTCAGGAAGGCTGCAAGGTCGCGGCTTACGATCCCGCGGCACAAGAACGCGCGAAAGAAGTTTTGAATTCGAGTATCGAATACGCCAGTGATGCCTACGAAGCGGCTCGCGGTGCAGATGCTCTTTTGATTCTCACCGAATGGGATGAGTTTGCCAGCTTGGATTTGGATCGCCTGCACCGGGAGTTGAAGTATTCCATCGTGATCGACGGGCGCAATCTCTATGATCCCGATTCCATGGCGGCGCATGGGTTCACTTACTACAGCGTCGGACGACCGGCGGCAATGCCCGAATCTGTGCCGGTTGAGGCCGTAGTCCCGCCGAGGAAAGCCAGCCATTCATGAGTAAGCGGGCGCTGGTGACCGGCGGAGCCGGCTTCCTGGGATCTCATCTCTGCGACGCGCTGCTGGCGGAAGGTTATTCCGTCGTGGTTGCCGATAATCTGCTGACGGGTCGGCGGTGCAATTTCGATCATCTCCGCAACGAACCCCGATTCGAATTCCAACAGATTGACATCAACCAGCCCTTCGACTGCGGCAAAGTGGATTACGTATTTCATTTCGCCTGTCCCGCCAGTCCGGTCGACTACACAAAACATGGAATTGAAACCCTCCAGGTCGGATCGCTGGGCACGTTTCATGCGCTGGATGTCGCCCGCAAGTACGGCGCGAAATATTTGACGTCTTCCACTTCGGAGTGCTACGGCGATCCCTTGGAGCATCCGCAAAAAGAAACGTACTGGGGAAACGTGAATCCCATCGGCCCGCGTTCGGTCTATGACGAAGCCAAACGTTTTAGCGAAGCCGTCACCATGGCCTACCATCGTTATTACAATGTGGACACGCGCATTGTGCGCATCTTCAATACGTACGGGCCGCGCATGCAACTCAACGACGGACGCGTCGTCCCCAATTTTATGAAGCAGGCGCTTCGCGGCGAGGACTTGACGGTCTACGGCGATGGCAACCAGACTCGCAGCTTTTGCTACGTGAGCGACGAGGTCGACGGATTTATACGCTTGTCCAAGTCTTCTGAGCATTTACCTGTCAACATCGGAAATCCCACCGAGTTCACCATTCTCGAATGCGCCCAGCGAGTCCTCGCGGTCACTGGCTCGAAAAGCAAAATACGCTACGAACCGCTGCCCCAGGACGATCCCAAACAACGACGGCCCGATATTACTAAGGCCAGAACGCTGCTGGGATGGGAACCTAAAATCGATCTCGAGACTGGACTGCGGATGTCGCTGGACTATTTTAGGAAAGCAACATTCGAAGAAAAAGTGCTTCAGGGCTGAAGATCTTTCGGTACGGATGGATCAAAACATTCAGTTAAGAGTAGACCGTCCCTAGATCAGCTTTGGCTCGGACTTAGCATGTGAAATCAGTTGTTGCACTTGTTTGCGGTGGTCGTCAGTTCTCAGAGTGAACTCGACACCCATACCGAATCCCGGATGCGTGCTCAGCACCTTTCCATGGACGCGGAGTCTTAGGTCCGCCGTCCGCACCACGATTTCCAGAACCGTTCCCGTGGGAAACGTCTCGATGGTCTCGATGTAACAACCGCCCGGGCTAATGTCGATCAAGGTGCAGCGAGTAGGAACGCTGCTGTTACTACGGAAGACTTCGGCCCCCAGGCGACAGGTACGCCGCGAGAGGTTGCGGCGATCACCGGAAGAAACTGATAGCAAGCCGAGGCCGGCCGAAAGCCTCAGGCTCAGGTCGTCCCCGCCGGTTGGAATCTGCGGTTCCGCCGGAACGGGCTCTGACGGCGCGGTCAGATTCGCTTGCAGCCAATCATTCAGCACGCGGCGCGAGGTTTGCGGGACCTGCGAAAAACGAATTCCAACGCGACCGGACGAATCCTGCCACATGACTTCCCCGGACAATCGAATCAGCGAAGTGCTTTGTGGCGGTGAAAACTGGAAATAGACTTTGCAGTACGGAGGCAATTTGCTGTCAGACCGAAAGGCAATGCCATCCTCACTCAAGTCCACGAGAGCTGCGGGAACGTTTTCTTCTCCCGCATACGCGACCGAAGTGTTTGTCTGGAGCGCGATGCGTGGTCGAATCCGCCGCTCGCTCTGCATCAAACCACGGGCTGCGCGCATGCTGTGGGCGGCGCGTTCGCGGGAGATTGGTTTGTAGAGCATGAAGTTTGCGCCCTTCGCGAAGATGGCGCGCACATCGTTCTGCCCGCTCACGATGCCAATTACGGCCGCAGTCTTGTTGGTAGAAGTGTTTCGGGCTTGCACAATCAATTCGATCGCGGCGGGTTCATCTTGACAATCAACCAGCACGGCATCGAAATGCCTATCTTCAAGCCGGGCTCGGGCCATGCGCAGGTCGCCGCACGATTCCACTCCGATGCCCATGTCCTGCAGGCTGGCTCTGAGCACCTGGACAGTCTGCGCATCCGAGCACACGAGTAGCGACGTCAGCGCCATGTTCACGGCCATGTTAGGTGCGCTGCGCCCGGCTCACAAGTTACCGGGGTCATGCCAGCGCGGAGGGCATGACTTTAGTCATCTGGAGTTTCGGCGGGTAACCGGCTATGTTCGGCATGTATCAACTAAGAAGTGATGCGGTCCTTCAAGGATTGAGATTCATGTCTTCGAAGACAGCCAACTGGATCATTGGAGCGGGCGTAGTCTTGATGTTTGTTGGACTATGCTTTTTTTCCGCCCTCCTGAGCGATCATCCTGAACCGGACATGTTGGAGTTCGGGGCGTGTCAGTTTTCGCTGGGCGCTCTCGTTATTGCTGCAGGTATCTATGCCAAGGCGAGAACGATCCAATTCGCGATCGCCGCCGGGGAGCCACGAAAAGAATCTTCACCTTCGAATCAACGGGTTCGGGGCGGCTGCGATTTGTGCGGCACCGAAGCTCCAGCAGTGCAATGCAAAGTCCACCAACTTCATCTCTGTGGAAACTGTCTGGCTCAGCACTACGATGTTCGCTCTTGCGCCTACGTGCCGACCACCCGCACCGCCAACAAGACCGGCAGAAACGCGGCGGCGCACGCCCGGGGCGCCTAGCCGCTGTCGCGGTTTGGCGCACGCTTGCCCAGCACGCTGCACTGCCAAAGTTACCGGAGTTACCTGGTCAAATTACGTTACGTAGGTCCAGCGGTAGCGACCGGTCCTTTAGTACTTTGACGCTCTCCCTCGCCCCTCCTTACGATGAGCTTGCATGCGGGTTAGCCACTGGTCTTTCCTCTAGGGGAAAATCCCTCCTTCGGCGTAACACGCGATGAAGGATGCCAGTGCTCACCCCCGAGATGGCGGGCGAAAAGGGCCGGAAAATGCCTTTTGCCTTGAGGCTGGCCTCGGACGAACTCCCCGGAGAAGGAAAGGATTCATGCTGGCACGCAAAATGCGCGGGTTTTCGCTGATCGAGATGATGATCGTAATTGCCATGATCTTGATCGTCCTCGCTTTCTCCATCATGGCGATCCAGCCCTCGCTAAAGCAGAACAACGTGACCGAGGCCTTTAACCAGACATTGATGGCATTGCGGCAGGCACGCGACCTCTCGGTGGCGCAGCGGCAGATCTATTTCGTTACTTTGAGCAATGCTGCCTTTCCCAACAGCGTCACCATCACCCAAGGTTCGACCGGAACAGTGACCGCCACTTACTTCCTTCCGTCTAATGTCGGCTTTGTCGCGTGGCCGGGCCTTCCGTCATCGCCAGTTGCTTATCCCATGACGCCGGATGGTTTCGGCATCGGCACAACCGCCATTGACTTCGACCAAGGTGTCGCGGGCGGCGTAAAAAACGTGATCTATTTCTATCCCGATGGATCAGCTCAGGACGCAATTGGCAACGTCAACAACGGGGTGGTCTATCTGGCTTTGCTGGGCGACACCAGATTTGTAAGCACCTCCCGCGCGATCTCATTGTGGGGCGCGACGGGCCGTCTTCGCGGATGGCATATCTACTTGAACGTGAACGCGGCAAACTGGTACTGGAGGCAACAGTGAAAGCTCAGAGCAACAACGCTTTCCAGGCACGCGGCAAAAAAAACCTTCAGGGTTTCACTCTGGTTGAGGTCATGATTTCGATGGCCCTCATAACCATCGGCTTGTTGAGCCTGCTGGGCGTATTCGGATATGCGATGGCCGCCACGCAAGGCTCGCAGGAAAACGCGACCGCCAAGTTGCTGGCCGATGAGGCCATGGAAGGTATTTTGACTGCGCGCGAAACTGCCAACATCAGCTGGGCGCAGATTAACAACACCGGATCTGGCGGCATCTTCCTGCCTGGCTTCCTGCCAATAGATTGCGCGGGAGCGGACGGAATCATCGGCACCGCCGACGACGCGGCCTGCGGGGCGCAGATTCTCGAGCAGCCTGGACCGACCGGAATTTACGCCGGAACCTGCCCGCCCGACGTGTGCAACACTTTGACCAGCTTTCAGCGCCAGATCCTGATTTCGCCGGTTATCCCCGCCGGCGGCGGTCCTGCGAGCACTACGCTGCGCTCGGTCACGATCACGATCCAGTACACCCTCCCCGGATTTCAGGTCCCCAAACAATACATCCTCAACACCTTCATTTCGCCATACCGGTAAAAGAGGAAAACTTATGAGTCGGACGTCGGCAAATTCGAGGCGCGGTTTCACCTTAATCGAGGTGCTGGTTTCACTGGCTATTGGCACTCTGGTTCTGGGTGCCGCGGTGAAGCTGTTCAGCCAGGCCATGGGCGCGACTTTTGTGGTTTCGCAGCGAGCCGAAATGCAGCAGGACCTGCGCGCCAGCTCTGACTTGCTGATCAAAGACATAAGCTTAGCGGGCGCGGGCTTACCGACGGCGACAGGCATCGCCTTGCCCCAATCGGGAACGAAGCCCATTTACGGTTACGCTCCCAGTTGCGTGGCAAACAACAACTGCGTTCCCGGAAACGGCATTGCCTACCCGTGCACCTCGGCGGGCGCAAATCCGTGCGATCCGACTTTGTATGGACTCATTCCCGGTTTCCAGATGGGCATCAAGCCACCGGGCAGCCCAAGCAAAACTGATGTGATCACCGTGGTCTACTCCGACACTGTGTTCGCTCTGCCTTGCTACACCATCCAGACCATCACCACTGTTGCTGTGACGGTACAGCTACCCGCTGTCCTGCCGTCCAGTTGCGTTCTTACCGCGCCCCTGGTGGCGCCTCAGCCAGTTACCACGCTTCCGCCACTGGCCCCGGAACTGGTCCCCGGCGATCTCGTTCTGGTGCAAAGCACAGTAGGAGGAAACTCCGCCACTGCAGTCGGCGAAGTCACCAACGTCACCAATAACGGAGGCAATAACTATACGATCGCCTTCGCTGCCGGAGACCCGCTGAACCTCAACCAGCCCGCTGCGGCCTCGGGCGATTTAGCACAGTTGGTTTGCGCGTCGCCGAACTGCCCCACGACTGCGACGGCAACTCGTATTTTCGTAATCACCTACTACCTCTGGATGATGCCCGATCCGCTGGGAGTCGGGGCAGGAACACCAACCCTGATGCGGCAAGTGAATGGGCAAACTCCGATCCCCGTACAAGAGAGCGTGGTGAATCTGCAGTTCACTTACGACACTTACAACACCAACGGCACTCTGCTCAACGCGGTGGGCGACGGAGGATATTCAACCGGCACATCCTTCAATCTGATTCGCAAGATCAATGTGATTCATTTGACTACCCGCGCCCAGATGGCCGGGGCCCAGAGCGGTCTCATGATTTCAAAAGGCTATCAGACTTTCGACACGCAGACTTCCATCAGCGCGCGAAATCTGAGTTACCAGAATCGCTACATCCTCACTCCGTGAGGCGGGTGGGGAGAAATCAGGAGCGGAAACAAAGAAAGTTGTATGGCAATGAGGAGCGACACGATGCGTAGCATGAAACTTGATTCACGAGGATTCACTCTGATTGCAACCCTGATGCTGTTGATGATCATGTCGGGGATCGCGATTGGTCTGCTCATGATGGTTAACACCGAAGGCAGAGTGGGTGGCCAGGATGTACAAAACAATTTGGCCTTTCACGCCGCCGAAGGTGGTATTGAACACATGACCTCGGACCTGGCCAACATGTTTCAAAACATCGAATCGCCTACGGCGGCGCAAATTACAGGGCTCAGCTCAGATGCGCCTGTCAGCAATAGCCTCATGAGTTATCCCATCTACACGCTAACTCCGGCAACCAATGCTAACGGAACCCTTGCCACCAGTTGGGGACAAATCTCCAGCGGCACCTACCAAGGCCTCTACGCAGAGTTGCTCCCCGTCAGCCTGCAGGTAACCGCAACCACCTCGCTCGCCGGGGTAGGGACGGTGGGCGATGAAGTCAACATGTCACGCACCATCGAAGTGGCGTTGATTCCTGTATTCCAGTTTGGCGTTTTCTCCGATAGCGATCTCGGCTTCTACAGCAGCCCCAATCTGAACTTCGCCGGCCGGGTTCATACCAATGGCGATTTGTATCTGGGTGTGTCCAACGGCTCAACGCTTACCTTTCACGATCAGCTTTCGGCGTGGGGGAACGTCATCCGTCAAGTGCTTCCCAACGGACTGGCCGCCGCTAACTTCAATGACTCCGGAACAGTGTTGATTCCCTATGCGACTGGCGGCTGCGATCTTCCTGCGCAGCCAAAGTGTCGAGCCATCACGGCGACTGAGGGCAGCGTGATTGGAGCCGGTGGCAACCCGCCGGCCTCTGGACCAACCGTTGGCCCCCCCTCGTGGCAGACAATTTCCTTAGGCGCAGCCTACTTTAACGGTTTTATCGTCGATGGCGACTACGGCAACACGGTGCTGGGAACAGGAGCCACGAACCTGACCTTGCCTTTCGTCAACGGCACCACCGGAACCAATGCGGGACCGCAACCTTTTGAAATCGTTCGCCGTCCCCCGGCTGGAGAAGTATCCACTAGCGCTCTAGGCGCGTCGCGACTCTATAACGAAGCCGAGATTCGTGTGTTGCTCTCCGATACTCCCGCCGACCTTCCTGGCGGCGTAGGCGATCCCAACAATATTCGCCTGGCCAACATCGTCGGAGGAGTTTATCCATACGGCATCGCGGCATCGACGCCAGCTCTACCGGCCCTGGCCAGCGGCGGCAGCTATAACACGTATTTTGCCGCTGGAACCACCGCGTATCCCGACACCAGTACCTGGACAAACGCGACTGTCTCGGTCGTTAGTCCGACTTTGGCTCCCGACTGGCCCTACGCTCCGGTGCAGCCCATCGCAGCCGATGTTACTTTCACCAATGATCAAGGTCCGCCCGCAGCACCGTTGACCACGCTGGTCGCGAATGCCAACAACAACGGCTTGACTGCTGTGCCGCCGGTCCTTGCACTTACGCCTTGCACCAATACCAATCCACCGGTTTGTCCGGCAACCCCCGTGCCCTACTACAAGCCACCGTATCCGTACTTCACGCCGACCGCAGCCAATCTCACCAACACCTGGAACCTGATCGACGGCTACTTGCGCGTGGAATATCGCGACGTGAACGGCAACTATCACCCGGTCACTGCGGAGTGGTTGCAGCTCGGATTCGCCCGCGGCCCGGTTCCCCCGCTAACCGCTGGCAGCAACCCGATCAACCCGAATGCCATTTTGATTTTCCAGTACCCCGCGGATCGTAACGGAAGCGGCGGTTGGCCTGATCAGACAGGCGCCGGGCCTACTGGCTGCGTAAATTCGGGCGGGTGGAAATGCGTCAAAGCCAAGCCACCCGAGGTTACACTCGATCAAACGACGCTCTATCCCTGGTATGGCGACAGCAAAGCCGCGGT
>JABDBE010000032.1 GCA_013288805.1 Acidobacteriota bacterium | reverse complement strand
CAATTGCCTCGGGCAAAGTATTTTTTAAATCCGCGGAGGCCGACTTTGCCACCCAACGCGACGTCAGCCGCCGAAAACGTGACATCCGCACCATCGTGCTCAAGGTTCGCCTGGACAATCCGAAAGGCGCATATGTTCCGGGCATGACGGCGGAAGTCTTAGTCTCGCCCGATCAGCTCAAGGGTACACCGCTAGCGAATGTATCGGCGGAACAGCATCCATGATCAGTGATCTCAATTCTCGCGGTGAGTCGAGCGGAGAAGTTCCCACCAACGGGCACGGTCCCGCTGGCGATCCCGCTGCATCCAACGCCATCGCAGTGGAACACATCGTCAAGAAATACGGCGATTTCACCGCGGTCGATGGTGTTTCCTTCAACGTAAAAGAAGAAGAGATCTTCGGTTTGCTGGGGCCAAATGGCGCGGGCAAGTCTACGCTGATCCGAATGATGACGACGCTTATTCCTGTCACGGCGGGATCCGCCCGCATCGCCGGTCACGATGTACAGAACGATCCAGATGCAGTTCGGCGAGCGATTGGGGTCATTCCGCAGGCGCTTACCAGCGATCTTGATCTAACCATCGAAGAGAATCTCAATATCTACGCCAAGCTCTACGACGTCCCTGCGAAAAAGCGAAAGGCCGCGATTGATGAGCTGCTCGAACTGGTAGATCTGACGAAGTGGCGTTCGGCCCAGACCAAGACCTTGTCGGGTGGCATGCGGCGGCGGCTCGAGATTGCCCGTGGCCTGGTGCACAGCCCACGAATCTTTTTTTTGGACGAACCGACAACCGGCCTGGACCCGGTATCCAGAGTCGCCGTCTGGGAAATGCTGACCAACATCAAGAGCCATCGACAACTCACGATCCTCATCACAACTCACTACATGGACGAGGCCGACCGGCTGTGCGACCGCATCGCCATTGTGGATCACGGCAAGCTGGTCGCGCTCGATACGCCGGCGGCATTGAAAGCAAGCGTGCCAGGATCGAACGTGATTGAGGCTCAATTCGACAACGTCCCCGCAGGTTGGGAGGATCGTTTAAAAAAAATGTCTGAGGTGACTTCCGTGCAGCATGAGGGCGCGGGCATGTACCGCGTCCTTACTGGGGACGGATCGCGAACTACAACTGAACTGGTGGAAGCGGCTGTGCACAGCGGCGTCAAAATCCGCTCGCTCTCCGTGCAGAACACAACGCTCGACGACGTATTCGTCCACTATACCGGGCGGCAGTTGCGCGATGAGCTTGTGAAGGCACACGCCTTCGTTATGCCACCCAGACCGGGGTTGCAGCCATGAATCATATTCTCGCCATCGTCGAGCGCGAAATGCGCAAGTTCTTTCGCTCGCCTGCGCTGATGATGGCATCGATGGTTTTTCCTTTGGTGCAACTCATCGTCCTAGGCAATGCCTTCGGCGGAAAGATCCGCGATGCGAAGCTCGGCCTGGTCGATCAGGACGGAGGCACCCAAGCTCTCAAGATCCGCGAGGCTTTTGATTCGGTTCGCGCCAACATGCGGACCTTCGAACCTGTCTACTATAACGACCCAAAGACCGCAATGGACGATGTGCGCAATGGCAAAATCCAAGGCGCCGTCATTATTCCGCCACAATATTCGCGGCGGGTTTACGAGCAAGACCAGCCGCGCATTGCGCTCGTGGTCGATAACAGCGACAACTTCATGAGTTCGACTCTCGAGGACGAACTCACCAGCATCACTAACGCGCTGAATCAGCCCACGATTGAGCCGCGAATCCTGCAGCAGACCGTTTTGCAGATTGTGGAGCTTTATCCTTACATCGAATATATGAAGTATCTTTTGCCCGGTTCGATCACCCTTGCGATGTTCGTTTCTGTGATGATCGGCGGCGGAATGCTCTACATCGATGACAAAGCCCGCGGCGTGCACGAAGGATACTTGGTTACGCCCATTACCAAAACCGAGCTGGTTTTTGGGCTAAATGCAGCGGGAGCCATCAAAGCGATAATGACTGGAGTGGTAATCACGGTGATTGGGTCGCTGCTGGCGGGCGTGGGAACGGTTTTCAACCCGGCCATCGCTGTCCAATTGCTGATCCTGATCGTGCTTACCTCAGTCGCATTCAATACCATGATGTTCCTGCTCATGGTTCGCGTGGAAGATCCCCTCGTGCCTCGCGCGATCTTTGGAATCCTCAATACACTTCTTTTTTTCCCCAGCGGCGCGATCTATCCTATCCAGGCGTTTCCCAAGTGGTTGCGAGGCATCGCGGCTGTGGACCCCTTCACCTTCGCAGTACACGGCTTCAAGTCGATATTGCTGAAAGAAGCGGGCATGACCGCCATCTGGCCGGACATGCTTTATCTCTCCATATTTGCGCTCATCACTCTGAGTATTGCCACGCCGCTGTTCAAAAGAACGCTTTAAAGAGATTGCGTAATTTAGTAATTGTGTAATTTGGGAATAAGAAGGCCTTCTCTTTGCCGATTACACAATTACCCGATTATTAAATTTCTCAATTCACCTGGGAACTTTTTGTTCTTCCCCGGTTTCCGTTATGCTTATGGAAGCCATGACCCTGATGGATGCAGAGAAATACGATCCTGCGCGTGACCGGCGCCGTCGGACACGTATCGTGGTTATTATTGTTTTTGTTCTCCTTGCGGCATGGTTGGTCTATCACTACCGCGACTATCCCGAGCGGGATGCAGCGAGCAAGTTCTTTGCGGCATTGCAACGGCAAAATTATGAGGAAGCGTACGGGGTGTGGTTTCGCGATCCTGGGTGGAAGCAGCATGCCAGTCAATATTCTAAGTATATGTTCAACGACTTCTATCGGGACTGGGGGCCGGGTGGGGAGTGGGGTTTGGTAAAGTCTTATTCGGTTGACTGCTCCCTAAGCCCCGGAAGCGGTGTCATCGTTCAAGTCACAGTAAACTCCCGCGCCGAACACGCGTACGTCTGGGTGGAAAAGGCCGACAAGACTTTAGCTTTTTCGCCCAGTGAAATACAGTGCGGGAACTGGTGGACCTGGGTAACAGAGTAAAGACACCGAGTGACGATTTCCCTATAACACCTTATTTCAGGAGGATTCATTCGCGTGAAGAGTTCGCGCTGTCAGGGTGTGGTTTGTTTCTCCCTTTTTTTGTTTATCTGTTCATCTCTTGTCCTGTTCGCGCAGGCAACTTCTCCGGCCAACGAGACTGGCAAGTTTACCCTGCACAAATTCGAACAGCCCATCGGAGAGGAGACGTACACCATCGCGCACGATGGCGGCTCGCTTACGCTGAAAACCGACTTCGCTTTTACCGACCGCGGAACGAAGGTCCCTCTCTCAGCCACGCTAAAAGCAGCCGACGACTATACGCCTCAAAGTTTTATTATCAGGGGTAACACCTCCCGCATGTCGGACATCGATTCCGACGTCGAACTTAACGGCTCCAACGCGACTATTCGCCAGGGAAAAGATACGCGCTCAGTCGCCGCTCCGCAGAGTTTTTTCACCATCTCTGGCTATGCCCCTGTGGCAATTCAGATGGCGCTGATCCGCTATTGGCGTGCGCACGGTTCGCCGGCGCAACTGGCGATGCTTCCCACGGGCGAGGTCAGGATACAGGACCGCGGCGCCGAAACCGTCGAGATTGGCGGGCGCAGCATCCCAATGGAGCGCTACACCATTCGCGGTCTGATATGGGGATTAGAAACGCTGTGGATGGATAGCAACAACAATCTGGCGGCACTGGTTTCGACCGACGCCGAGTTCGACCATTTCGAAGCCGTGCGCGAAGAATACGAACCCGCGCTTTCGAAGTTCGTTGCCAACGCTGCACGCGACGAGATGGCCGCGCTTGACGAGCTTAGTCAGGGGCTGTCAGGACGCCGCACTGGAGCGCTCGCCTTCGTCGGCGCGACGCTGATTAACACGACGGGCAAGGCAACCATCGCAAACGCGACGATCGTGATTCGGGACGGCAAAGTGATCACCATCGGTCCGGGCAACAAAGTAAAAGTTCCGCCGGATGCTGAGCGTATCGACGTTACCGGAAAATACATCATTCCCGGCTTGTGGGATATGCACGCTCATTATGAGCAGGTGGAGTGGGGACCGATTTACCTCGCGGCGGGCGTTACAACCGTTCGCGATGTAGGCAACGAATTCGAGTTCATCACCGCTGTGCGGGACGCGGTGAACAGCGGCAAGGGACTCGGCCCACACATGCTGCTGGCCGGAGTCGTGGACGGCGACAGTTCGTATGCGCTCGGGGTCGAGCGCGTGAACTCTCCCGCCGATGCGCAGATGTGGGTGGAGCGCTACCACGATGCGGGCTTTCAGCAGATGAAGATTTACAGCTCGGTGAAGTCCGAAAACGTCAAAGCCGTCTGCACCGACGCGCACAAACTTGGAATGACTGTTACCGGGCATATCCCGGAAGGCATGAACGCGTACGATGGCGTGAACGATGGCATGGACCAGATCAACCACATTCATTTCATCCTGGACTTGCTCGAGCCAAAGGATTTCGATTCGAAAAAGGCGACGCGAGAGGAGACTATGAAGATGATGGCCTCGCTCGACGTGAATTCGGACGCAGGCAAGCAGGCAGTTGCATTCCTGCGAAAGCACAACACCGTCATAGACCCGACAATGGCCTTGATGGAATTTGCGCAGCGTCCGGCGGATCTGCCTGCGGATAAAATCGAGCCCGGAGTCGATCACGTGGCACCGGAATTGCGGGAGCAACTAGTCAATGGAGGCTTGCCACCCGCGCGCGCCGCGACCGGGCAGAAACTCGTGCAGGAACAGTTGGCGATCATTGGCGCACTGCATCGCGCGGGAGTTCGTATCGTCGCTGGAACTGATCAGACGGTGCCGGGTTATTCGCTCTATCGCGAGATCGAGTTATACAACCAGTCCGGGTTCACGCCGATGGAGGCGTTGCAAGCCGCGACCATCGTGCCCGCACGAGTGATGAACGCGGACCGCGAGAGCGGATCAATCGAAGTCGGCAAGCGAGCCGATTTCGATATCCTCGACGCCAATCCGCTGGAGAACATTCACAACATTCGCAGCGTTCGCTCGGTGGTCGCGAACGGCGTGCTCTACGAAAGCGCACCGCTCTGGGAGAGCGTGGGCTTCAAACCGTAGTGCGCTGCATCGGGGATTCACAAACGTCGAATCAGGCTTTGAGGGCGATCTGTTCCAAAGTCTTTTGTAACGACGCTTCGTCGGCGACGTTGAGACATTTCTGAGAGCGGTCGATCTGGCGCATCAGGCCGCAAAGCACTCTTCCCGGACCGATCTCCACGAAAGTGTCTACACCTTGCCCGATAAGCAGGCGCATGGATTGCTCCCATTTTACCGAGCCCGTCACCTGCCGGATCAGGGCGTCGCGGCTGCGGTCCCCATCTTCGAGCAATGCAGCGTCGACATTGCAGACGACTCCCGCCGCGGGCTTGCTGAAAGTGATTGAAGAAAGATCGATGGCCAGCCGATCCTGCGCTGGCTTCATCAGGGAGCAATGAAATGGTGCGCTGACCTGTAAGACTTTCGCGCGCTTCGCGCCACGTTCGTCGGCAAGTTTCGTGGCGCGTTCTACCGCTGCGGTGTGACCGGAAATAACAATCTGCTCAGGGGAATTGATATTTGCCGGTTCGCAAACTTCACCCTGCGAGGCGTCGCGGCAAACTTCGGCGACTTTGTCGAATTCCATACCGAGAATTGCGGCCATCGTTCCGACACCGACAGGAACTGCCTCCTGCATATATTTGCCGCGATGCCGCACGGTGCGTACCGCGTCCGCGAAACTCAGGGTTCCAGCGGCGACGTGCGCCGAGTATTCTCCCAGGCTATGCCCAGCGACAAAACGAGGCGTGAGGCCGTTCTCGTTTACAACCCGCCAGGCCGCGACGGACGCGGTTAGAATCGCTGGCTGCGTAATCTCAGTCAAGCGCAGCTGATCTTCAGGACCTTCAAAGCAAGCCTGAGAGAGTTTGTAGCCGAGCGCTTCGTCGGCCTCTTCAAATGTCTCGCGCGCGATGGGATATTGTTCGGCGAGATCCTTGCTCATGCCAATGGCCTGCGACCCCTGGCCGGGAAAAAGAAACGCGATGGACCCATTCGTGGGTGAAGAAATTGTCATAGTTTATGCGATGGTAGTAGAGACGTTGCTGGCAACGTCTGCGATTCCGCTGCGGGCTGCCCGCGACGCCCGAATTCCGATCAACGTTCGCTCGATCTCCGCATTGATAGGGTGCTCGGCAAATTCCGCAGCCACGCGGATCGCATTCTTGATCGCATTCGCGTTCGACGATCCATGGGTGATGAAGCAAACTCCCTTTACTCCCAGCAAGGGTGCCCCACCATATTCCGTGTGGTCGAGACGTTTCTTGAAATCGGCAAACGCGCTGCGCGAGAGCAGAGCGCCAACCTGGCGCGTGATAGTCGCCTTCAGCGACTCTTTCAAGGTGGAGCGGACCAGATTGGCGACACCTTCTGAAATCTTCAGTGCAACGTTTCCCACGAAACCGTCCGCTACGATAACGTCCACTTTCCCGTTGTAGAGGTCGCGGCCTTCCACATTGCCTACAAAATTCAGCGGCAGCTTTTGCAGAAGTTGGAACGCTTCGCGGGTCAGTTCGTTTCCCTTGGTTTCTTCCTCGCCAATCGAAAGCAAGCCCACCCGCGGACGCTTCGTTCCAAATAACATGCGGAAATAAATTTCTCCCATGACCGCAAATTGCTCGAGATTGTGCGGCTTGCTATCGACGTTAGCGCCGACGTCCAAGAGACTGGCGACAGTGCCGATCGCCGTAGGAAACACAGCTGCCAGCGCCGGCCGGTCAACCCCAGGGATTGCTCCTAATACCATTTTCGCCGTGGCCATTGCCGCGCCGGTGTTGCCGGCGGTGATGAACCCCGAAGCACGTCCATCGCGAACAAGACGAAGGCCGACGCGCATGGACGAATCGCGCTTGGCGCGCACGGCTTGCACCGCCTTGTCCTCCATGCCGATGACTTCGCTGGCGTGGACGACGTTAATAGGGAGTCCGGCGGCAGAGGGATAACGGGCCAACTCGGCCAGCAGGGCCGATTCCGGGCCCACTAAAAGCACATGGACATCGTAATGCCGCGCCGCCTGGATTGCCCCTTCGATCTCAGGCTTGGGCCTGCGGTCCGAGCCCATCGCGTCCAAGGCAATGACGCTTGGCATGGGGCGGCGGCGCTAGCTGGCTTCCTCGACGTTCAAAACTTCGCGGCCTTTGTAGTAGCCGCACTTGGGGCAAGCCCGATGCGGCATTTTGCGCTCGTGGCAATTCGGACATTCAGAGAGCGAATGGCTTTTGAGCGAATCATGAGCGCGCCGGCTACCTGTGCGTGCTTTCGAGTGTCGCCGTTTTGGATTTGGCATTTAAATTCCTTTGCAGGCGCGAGCGTCTCGCTCGTGCGGTTTTTAGATAATGACGATCAGTCTTCCAACTTGCTGCGAATATCCTTGAGCGCGGTCCACCGCGGATCTTCCATCGGCTCAGAACAAGAGCATCGCTCCAGGTTCTGATTCGCCCCGCAGTGTGGACAAAGGCCCTTGCAGTCTTCGCGACAGATAACTTTCAGCGGAACGGCTAAGAGCACCTGTTCCCGCACCGCGTCTTCGAGCAACAAACCCTCGCCCTGATAATAGCTGACTTCGGCTTCTGCTCCGGTTACAGAAAGCTCTTCCCGGCCAGCATCCGCGCCCAGCGGGCGGTATAGCAAATCAAAATTACGCCGAACCTCTTGGATCACCGGCTCCAGACACCGCGCGCAAGGCAACTCAAGTGTCGTGGAGAGTTCCCCATTGATCCGTATGTCCTGGATCCGCTGATGCTTTCCGTGGTGCTCCTCGATTAATTGCGCGCGTCCGGCAACGTGCAACGGCGTGCTCTGCTGAAGATCCGGGCCTAAATCGAGCACGCCCGGACCATACTCCTCCTCAAAATCAATCGGATGGAGTTCTAACTCTTTGATTTCGATGAGCATCGAGGTCCCCCGCACCCCCACCTGGTACCGCGAAGGAACGCGGAAGCACGCTCAGAGGCGTAACTTCTCCAGGGAGCGAAAGTTAAGGATAAAGGCCGCAGGAGCGCAGTGTCAAGGAGCGTGGGCGACGTCGAGAGGCTCCCGCCCTTCCGCTTGACTTCCACCTCGCAGCAGCGTAACGTCGCTGCGAATTCCGGCGTTCACTTTCGCGCTCGAGGAGGCTGTCCATGGTTTCTCTCGCCGCTCTTTGGCTGCCTATCGTTCTGTCGGCTGTGATCGTCTTTATCGCCAGCTCCGTCATGCACGTGCTGCTGAAATACCATCAGAGCGACTGCTACCAGATTCCCAACGAGGACAAATTCCTCGCCTTGCTGCGGCCCGCCAACCTGAAACGAGGCCTCTATGTTTTCCCCTACTTCCTACCGAAGGACATGAAATCGCCCGCGGCGATCGAAAAGTACAAACAGGGGCCGGTCGGGTTTATGACCATCATGCCTAGTGGGCCGCCCGCCGTGCCGAAATTTCTCGTCCAGTGGTTCTTTTATTGCCTGTTGATCGGTTTTTTTGTCGCCTATCTCACCGCTCACACGGTTCCCTTCGCCGCAAACTATCGGGTGGTGTTCCGCATTGTCGGAACCGCCGCTTTCCTCGCCTACGGTCTGGGACACGTCAGCGATGGAATTTGGAAAGGTCAAACCTGGTCGATGACGATCAAAGAAGTCATCGACGGACTCGTCTACGGCTTGCTGACCGCCGGAACCTTCGGCTGGCTCTGGCCCCGCTAGAGCTCCTCGCGATAATCTAAGTGATGGTGAACGCCGCGACTCCGACGACTGCCAGTGTGAGCGCTCACCAACGCTGGTGGGCGCGCGCGCGAACCTCTCTTTTCTGGATCGTGATCGCCGCCTTCGCGGTACGCTTCGGCTACATCATCATTGGACACACTTATAGGTTTCACTCCAGCAATCAGGTACCCGCAGCTAACGAGAAGGATTTCGGTTTTGGCTTCGAGATGGGTCGAATCGGGCGCTCCCTCGCTCAAGGCCAAGGTTTCAGCAATCCGTTCAATGAGACTACCGGGCCGACAGCGTGGGAACCGCCGCTTTATCCCCTTCTCATAGCTGGCGTTTTTCGAGCCTTCGGAGTTTACAGTCGCACTTCGGCCATACTTCTCCTGACCATCAACAGTATCTTTTCCGCGCTTACTTGCATTCCGATCTTTCTGATCGCGAAGAGAAGTTTCAGCGAAAGAGTCGCAATCTGGAGTTGCTGGACTTGGGCGCTACTGCCATCCGTAATTTTCTGGTGCACGCGCTGGGTTTGGGAAACCAGCCTCGCGGCACTGCTGCTGGCCCTGATTTTCTGGCTGACGCTGACAATAGAAGAGAAAGACGGATTGAAACCATGGCTGCAATTTGGCTTGCTCTGGGCCGCAGCCGCGCTGACCAACACTACTCTGTTGTCATTTCTACCCGTCTCCGGATTGTGGGTCTGGTACCACCGCGCCAAGCTCGATAAGCGTTCGCTCGGCGCAATCGTTCTCGCGTCGTTCATCTTCGCTGCTTGCATCACACCGTGGCTGGTCCGCAACCAATGCGTCTTCGGGCAGTTTGTTTTCATCCGTTCGAACTTTGGCGCCGAGCTTCGATTAGGGAACGGACCCGGCGCCGACGGAACCTGGATGGATTATCTTCATCCGACCAAGAACGTCTACGAGATGCGTCGCTATAAAGAACTCGGGGAACTTGCCTATGTAGCCGAGCGAAAACGAGAAGCGATGGCTTACATTCGCGAGGACTATGCGCGGTTCGCTGGCCTGAGTTTACGGCGCTTCTTCTACTACTGGGGCGGGGTGCCGAAAGCGTCGGAAAATCCTGTCGCGGCGTTCTTCAGGAAATTTCTATTCGCGGCTTCTTCCGTGCTCGCCTTCTGGGGTTTGGGACGCGCTCTGCGTAAGCACAAGCCGGGTGCATGGCTTTTCTTTTGGCTGATCTTTTCCTATCCGCTGGTGTATTACTTTCTCTTTCCTCATCCGCGCTATCGGCATCCCATCGAACCGGAGCTGGGTATCCTGATGCTGTATGTCATTTCTGGAGCGGAGGAAAACGATCGGCCTCGAACAATCGGAGGACCCGCCAGCAACAATTGATTCGTATGATTCGTATCTTCTAATGAATCACTCACGGCAAGACCCGCAAAGTGAACTCGAATCACAGTCGGGAGGAAATCAGCAATCCGTTAGCTGGTTCGAGACTCATTCGAATCTCAGCGCACTGTTGATTGTGACCGCGGCATTGCTGGTTCGTGTGCGCGCCGCGTCCGGAACTTTTCTGAATCCAGACGAAGCGCTCCATTACCTTCTCGCCAATCAATCCTCTTGCCTGCTGGCTTATCAGGCAAGCCTTACGAATGCTCATCCTCCGCTTCTCACTTTTGTGCTTTACTTTTGGCGCGGAGTTGGCACTTCGGAGTTCGTTCTGCGCCTTCCCTCGGTGATTGCGGGCACCGCATTTTGCTGGGTCTTCTTCAAATGGCTCAGCCGTATCCTCGGACCTGTCGCGGGTTTTATCGGCCTGATCCTAGTGAGCTTTCTTCCACCGATGATTGAGCTCTCGGCGGAGGTGCGTCAGTATGCGCTGCTCCTCTTTTTTCTTGCCGGCACTGCGTATCTGCTTGAGCGCGCTTTCGAGAAAAACTCGGCGGCCGTGATGCTGTTGTCGTCGTTGTCTCTTTACCTCGCGCTGCTCTCACATTACTCAGCAATTTTGTTTGCCGCAACCATCGGCCTCTATTCTCTGCTTCGCGTAATCGCTTGCCGTCCGTCAGCTCAAGTCTGCGTGGCTTGGACTTCGGGGCAAGCGGGCGCTGTCGGGCTTATCGCAGCTCTGTACGTCTCCCACATTTCCAGTCTGAAGGGAGACTACGCATCCGGCACCATCAACGGATGGCTTGGCAATTCGTTCTTCCGCGCGGGGCACGATAGTCCGCTTCTGTTCGCGATCGCAAGAACCGGCGGCGTCTTCCAGTATGTGTTCGGACAACTAGCGATCGGCGATCTTGCGTTCGTGGCGTTCATTGCCGGAGTGGTCTTGCTTTGGAAAGAAAACATTTCACCCGGAAGGTCAACCGTCTCTTCCGGGCAGTTGGTAGCTCTTCTCGTTTTGCCCTTTGTAATCGGCGCGGGAGCCTCGATTGCAAGAATCTACCCATATGGCGGAACGCGTCATTCTGCGTTCCTCATTATGTTCGCCGTGGCCGGTGTCAGCTTTCTGCTGGCAAAGTTCGCGAAGCAGCAGATCGCGCGTGGAATCATGATTGCTCTTCTAATGGTCGTCGCTTGTAACTTGTTCGGGAAACCGCATCGGCCCTACATTCTTCGTGAAGATCAGAGCCGCATGCAGATGGTTCGTGCCTTGGGCTTCATCCATGCGCAGGTTCCACAGTCTGACCTGATCTTCGTCGACTACCAGGCCCGTCTCTTACTTGGCTATTACTTGTGCCCGGAGCAACCGGTTCCTTTTTCCGCGCCAGTCGGAAGCTTGGAGCAGTTTCCGTGCAACGGCTACCGCGTAGTCGCCGCGGCTCCCAACCTGTACATATTCAGCGCGGAGAATTTCCTTCCCATGTGGAACAAACTGCTGCGCGACGTCCCATTGAAATCTGGTCAAGCGGTTTGGATCGTGCAGGCGGGATGGGAAGTTGATTTAGCTCGCGAACTGCTGAGTACAGTCTCAGAATTCCACGAACTAACGCCGCAATCGTTTGGAAGAAATATCTCAATCTTCAAGCTGACAGCTGGGCCACCACTGCCAGCGATTAGCGCTCAGTCGAATTGATTTTGTAAGTCGACCTCAGCTCAAAATCGGCAAGGCACGTATGCGCCTCTTCGTCGCCGCGAAAATCGCGTTGCACAAAGCCGGCGCCAGCGGCGGCACTGGAGGCTCGCCCGCTCCGGTCGGCGCCTCTGTGGAGGGCACCGAATAAGCTTCGATCAGCGGAGCTTCATTCATGCGGATGGGCGCATAGTCGTCGAAGTTGCCCTGCACCACGCGTCCCTGCTTAATCGTGATCTGCGCTCGCAATGCGTTAGTGAGCGCATAAATCACGCCACCTTTGATCTGCTGTTCGAGAATGTTCGGATTCACGACCTGCCCGCAATCCATCACCGCCACCACTCGATGTATATGCGGCTGATCGCCCTCCATTGAGATCTCCACGACTTCCGCCATGTAAGTACTGAAGCAGCCGAAGCATGCGATTCCTTGACAGTGGCCTGCGGGCAGAGGTTTTCCCCACTCGGCTTTCTCGGCCGCTAACTGCAAAACACCGCGCATCCGCGCCGTATGCCAAACGGTATCGAAGTACTTGATGTCTTCGTCTTTCGACAGCAAGTGCATTCGGTATTCGAACGGATCTTTTTTCGCCTCCGCTGCGAGTTCATCGATAAAAGATTCGCTGGCAAATCCGGTTTGAAGAGCGTACACCGAACGCATCCAGCCCAGAGGCACAGGAGTTTCAGTCATCACATATTCGAGTTTCGCGGCGGGAAAAGAATAAATCAGCGCAGCCTCATCAGGCAGATCAGGATCAACTCCGTTAGGCGTCGGCATTCCCTTTTGCCCACTGATCGAAGGCGCGACAATCCGATGGGTGAATGCTACCGGCCAGCCCTGTCCATCGAGCACCGCGCCGAGTTGGTGATAGCTCGCCGGACGATAAGTCGAGTTCCGCATATCGTCTTCCCGCGTCCACAGCACCTTTACAGGGGCGTTCGCCCCTTTCGAGACCAACGCCGCCTCCACTCCGTAGTCGTGCTCCAAACGTCGCCCGAATCCGCCGCCCATCAACGTGACATTCACCTTGACCTGATCAGGATCCAGTCCGATCGCCTGTGCCACCGAGTCGCGAACATCCTGCGGCACCTGAGTTGGCGCCCACAGCTCGCAGCTCGATCCGCGGAAGTGCGCCGTGCAATTCCCTGGTTCCATCGCCGCGTGCGCCATCAGCGGAAGCTGGTACTCGGCTGCAATGCGGCGCCCTGACGCTTTTGAAACATCTCCGGTCGAGTACAAACTGACCACCTTGCCGGAAGCGGATTTTTTCAACGACTCGAAGATCGCAGCTGAGTTCAAATCCTTATTCGGCCCCTCGTCCCATTGCACATTCAGCACGCGTCGTCCTTCCAGCGCACTCCATACGCTGTCCGCGACAACAACAACCGCCGAATCGCCGACCTTTCCCACGAAACCAACCCCAGAAATCTTCTTAGACTCCTTATCGTCGAAGCTGGTCACTTTCCCACCGATCACAGCACACCGAGCCAGCACGGCGTACTTCATGCCGGGAAGACGAAAGTCAATGCCGAACTCAGCCTTGCCGTCGACCTTCGACGGCACATCAAGCCGCGGCAAAGGCTTGCCGACGATTTGATAATCCTTGGCTTGCTTCAAAGGCACGTCAGTCGGAATTGGCTGCGCACCGGCCTTGCTCGCCAACTGTCCATACGTGAGGCGCCGATTTGACGCCGCGTGTACGACCACGCTGTTTTCGGCTTTGCAGCCCGAGCGCGGAACGCCCCACTCCAGCGCGGCGGCCGCGATCAGCATTTCGCGTGCGGCTGCTCCAGCCTTTCGCATCGGATCCCAGGTGGTGCGCACGCTCGCACTACCGCCGGTAGTCTGATCACCATAAAGCGTGCTCGCGCCGGCTTGTTCAACCGTGATCTGCTTCCAGTCCGCCTCGAGTTCTTCGGCGAGAATCATGGGGAGTGAAGTGCGCACGCCTTGCCCCATCTCAGAGCGCGCCACTACGATCGTGATCTTTCCGTCAGGCGTGATCTTCAAATAGGCATTGGGCGCGAATGCGTTCCTAGCTATCGAGCTTCTGTGAGGTAAATAAAAACCGATGACGAGACCGGCGCCTGCGGCCACGCCGGCAGTGAGAAAATCGCGCCGGGAGAGCGGACTCATCGTGCACCTCCCGCGCGATGGATAGCACGCCGAATGCGGTCATAGGTTCCGCAGCGGCAGAGGTTGCCGGACATCGCTTGCGTAATCTGATCATCGGAAGGCTGAGGATTCTTTGCCAACAAAGCTGCGGCCGCCATGATCTGGCCGGTCTGACAATAGCCGCATTGCGGCACCTGCTCTTCAATCCATGCCTGCTGCAAGGGATGCAGCCCTTTCGCTGTCAGTCCTTCAATGGTGGTGATATTTTTCGCCGCGGCTTGCGAGACTGGTGTTGAGCAGGAGCGCACAGGTGCCCCGTCCACGTGGACTGTACACGCGCCGCATAGGCCAACGCCACAACCAAACTTCGTGCCGGTCAGTTCCAGCGTGTCGCGCAGAACCCAGAGCAGGGGTGTCTCAGGCGCAACGTCGACTTTTCGCTCGCTGCCGTTAATGCGCAGGGTAATGGCTGCCATAGTTAGGGGATGAAGATATGGACAGCATCGTACTCAACCAGCGCGGAAAAGGGAAATGGGGATAGGTCGTGACTAAGCCTGTCGGTGGCGGAATAGAGTTCAGACTGAGAAGAATAAATAAACGAAGACCGAACTTGTGTTCATCCGTGTTATTTCGCTTCTCTCTCCATCTCGTGCAGTATTATGTCCCCGACCTGAGCCTGAAAAGCGGAAAACTCCGGCAGATCGTAAAGACGCAAACTGAGTTCGTCAAACGGCACATTGTCGGCTTGGACTTCGGTATTTCTTTCGCGCACCGCATCTACCAGTTTGCCCGCCGTGATTTGGTCGAAACTTTCAGAAACCAACACCGTATTGTCTGCCCATTGCTGCACGATCACAGGTCCTTCTTCGGTAAGAACCTGCACGGCGAAAGCGGGGCACTTGGTCCCCGCACACGGTGCAAAACTCTGGGGTGTCGCGCTTTGGTAGCGCTGGGCAATTGCGGTGGCATAGATGTGGGCAAAGCGTTCCGCCGATGCTGACGATTTCCATCGCGAAACATACAAAAGCGACAGGTCGGCAGTTGTGAGCGTCTCCGCGGTAGTTTTGGCAGTCCTGCGGAACGCAACGTAAGCTCCACCCTGCCAGGATCCCGCAAGCGTTTCTGCCTCTTTTCGATTTCCGTAGGTCTTCAACAGCGCCCGCACATCGAGTTCGCCGATTCCGCCGGAATCGTACACCGCATACTTGTCGCTGAGTATTTGCTGAACGTCGGGGATGCGAACCGGCGAGAGTTTCTCGCGGTTGATATAAGCCGTCGGTTGCAGGACCTCATGCGTGTTGCGAGGGGGACGCGCGAACACTCCCGGGAAAGCCATCGCCTTCCCGCCCTTTTCCAGTAATTCGCCTTCGAAGATCAGTCCTTCACGATAGGGAAATGTACCCACTTCCCTCAGGATCATGGGCGCGTCATGCAGCAACTGCGAGTCAGCGCTGGCTTTCACGGCTGGTTCTTCCATCTGATAAATCAACCCAGGCGTGTTTTGCAGGCTGCGTCCCAGCGGAGCCAGAATGTAATCCACAAACACGATTTGCGCCTGGCCTTCGACTACAGCTCGGCGCGCTCCCGCGCTGTCATCGTCAATTTCGGGTTCGCTGTCTTTTTTCTCTCCCGGTTGCGATGCGCCTTGCCCTGCACTCAGCCACGCCTTCAGATCGTAATTCTGGTCCTGCAGGGCGTGCGTCAGTTCATGCGCGAGAATTGGCGCCTGACGCTCGAGGGGAATCCAGTTCAGCATCGAAATCGTTTTCGTCTCGTCATCGTAGTAGGCAGCGATTTGCTTGCCATTAGCCTTGACCACGAACTCCCGCAGATTGAATTCGCGGGGCAGAAGGCCGAACTTCTTCATGGTCATCTCGGAGCGCGCAAAGCGTTGCGCGTATCCTTGCTTCGTTTGCTCGTCGCGAGTGTACTGCTCGACTTCAGCCGAACCAACCAGACGACGCTTGACCGAGGTGCGCTTCGGAAAACCGCTGTCCTCTGAAGCGAAAGCCACGATCTTGTCGACCGATTTAAACAGTTCCTTCGCGTCCGCATCCGACATTTGCACTTCCGTAGTGTGGTCCTTCCGAACCTTGCGCGCTATTTCTCCCAGGCTCTGGCCTTGATCTGCGGAAGAGTTTGAATCGTTATTGACGATTGGAGCGGGCGAGGCTGTCTGCTGGCCACTCACCGCGCCACAGAGCAGACCGCAAACCAGCAAGAAACGATTCAGGCGGAGGCACAGAGCCATAGAACCTCACGATCGGAAAATTTGAGTCACAAGAATTGTCCGGTAGTCAGGCGGCAGACTCACGGCAAAAGGGGGGATGAAGCTTACGAAGGTAATTTACCGCGACATCCGTCTACCAGATCGTTCTTAGGAGTGGACTACTGCGGATCCGTTCATCACGCGTAATCAAGGCAAGGCCCTCAGCCCTCGCGGTAGCGCCGATGAGCCTGTCAATAGGATCTTTCGGATAATCCTCCGGAAACTGAGTGGCAAGGACTGCGACCTCAGCCGTTATTGGCTTCACAATCACGCCTGAGCGGGTTACAAAGTTGCGAACCGTGTTTTCAATTGTGCTGTGGGTCCGAAGCGCGCCTCGAGCGATCAGCAAAGCCAGTTCCCAAATCGTGACGTCCGCTATACCCAACCCATCGCTGAGCCTGGCTCTTTGAATTGCAGACTTTGCATGCCGGGAAAGCCGATCTTCGTCAGCAACCATCCACACCAGCACGTGGGTGTCGAGAAGAATCACCGCAAGATTTCCCAATCTTCCAGCGGTACAGCCGAAGATACGATGTCCTCCACGACCTCCACTTCACCCCGCATGCATCCGAACACGTTATCGGGCTGTCCGTCTGCTGGGACAAGTTTAGCCACAGGACGGCCCTTCTTCGTGATCACAACGGGCTCGCGGGTAGATCGCACTTCGTCCATGACTTTGAGGCAACGAGCTTTGAACTGTCCAGCCGCCATCGTCTTCATGACTTTTCCAAATGACTATAGTCATTATATCATGACCATTAGGCAGAGCCGTAATTGACAGCTGGTAGCTCAAGGCTGAAAGCTCTTAGCTACTTCAATTCCTGCAGCTTCGACGAAGCCAGCTGTGCGGCTTCACTGGCGGGATTTTCCTTCTGGATGGTTTCGTAGATGCGTTTGGCTTCAAGCGGCTGATTGTCAGCTTTGTAGGTCGCGGCCAATTCCACTTGAGCCGCCACCTTACCTACCGTGCTGGTAGGCTTTGCCGCCAGCTGTTTGTAGAGTTCCTCTGCCTGCTTGCTACGGCCGGTGTTGCGATATACCGATGCCAGCGCCATCTTGGCCAGCGCCGCAACGTCGCTGTTGGCCGATGAAATCACTGCCTGAAGATCGCGCTCAGCCGAGGCGTTGTCCCCGAGGTCCGCCGAGGTCAGACCCAGAAAATAACGGGCGAATTCGGCCGAATGGGTGTGCGGATATTTGTCCACGATGGATTGAAATTGTTTGTGCGCCGCGGTTGCGCGCTCACTGGAGCTGGCAAAACTCGGCTCCTCCGGCTGCGGCGGCATGTTCGGCGGACGCACCGGCGTATCCAGCGTGCGCACGGCCTGGCCCAAATCCAGGCTAGCCTTCTGATCCTGTTGGCTCAAGTAATACCAGGTTCCGGCCGCCGCTGCTGCAATGACCAGCGCGACCACAACCAAGACAGCCAGTTTGCTCTTGTGTTCGACCGACCAGTGCGCGGTTCTTTCCGCGGCGTCGATCGTGGCTCGGCTGAACCGGTCCGTTTTCAGTTGATGGCGGGTTTCTGCGCGCACGAACTTCCCTTCTGAATACCTCTGGATGGTGCTGACAATTCCTCAGTCTAACAGGCAGAATTCAGCAACGTCAAAGGCTTGTACCCGTCCTGTAGCGTCCTGCACACTGTTTCGGCCTCTGAAGGACGCAACCTCCGCGTGATCGAGCCGAACCATGACCCTCGGGATCACGGTCATCATGTTCATGGCCGGCCGCAGCGCGGTGCGCAAATGATCCGGCGCATGCTATTGCTTAAGTTCGTATTGTGGTGTGTGCTTGCGCCGGTCCTGGCCGCAGACACCGTGTCGTAGTCCCCTACAAAGAATCCGATGTTGATTTCATAGTGGTCTATGTCATACCGGAAGAAACCTGGTACGTCATTCCCGTGCGGGAAGTCG
This sequence comes from Acidobacteriota bacterium, assembly GCA_013288805.1. Classification (GTDB taxonomy): domain Bacteria; phylum Acidobacteriota; class Terriglobia; order Terriglobales; family Acidobacteriaceae; genus JABDBE01. The sequence goes on along the minus strand of JABDBE010000032.1, from coordinate 14,668 downwards.
CGGTACGCACCAGCATGGCAATCCTCCCCAAAGGCTACGCCCGCGGAGACCCCTACGCTACCGCGAAGCCTGGCACCTCCTGCGCCAACCCGACGGCCTCACCTTCGGATAAGCCGCAGGTATAGGGCCGACACTCCTCTCCGCCGCTCCTGACCTTCTTTGCTTACGAGGAGGGTGGGGAATCTGACGTTTCAAATGGACGCTCGGATCTGACGCGCGGATCTACGGTTCGCTGAAAAACCAGCAATTCAGTGGACGGCACGGAACTGGACGGGCCACCCTCGAGAGTTAAATTAACCCCAGTAATCTGGGCCGACCGCCATAACTCTTATTGAGGGTTTTGAGCGCTATGGCGTGGTTGCGACACTTGCTCTCGGCGGTCACTGGTATAAGCTGTGGGGATTGTGACTAAGCATTCGACCTTCGTTCTTTCCGTCGTGTTTGCATGTGGCATTCTCGGAGCGCAGCAGACTGCCTGGCAACCATCTCCGGGTCATACGCAAGTGCCGATATGGCCGGGGGCAGCGCCTGATGCGCAGCCTGTTGCAGGGCCGGAGGTCGCTAAGACGACTGGAAAGGAATTTCTGATTGCGGGGAGGCCAGCGGTGGGGGTGAGCAAAGTATCGCGGCCTACGATGACGCTCTATTCGCCAAACGGCAAGAATACGGGCGCTGCTATCGTTGTTTTTCCGGGCGGGGGCTATGTGGACCTGGCTATCGATCTGGAAGGCACAGAGGTCTGCGACTGGCTGACGGCCAAAGGGATTACATGTGTGCTGTTGAAATATCGCGTGCCGGGTGAGCAAAGGTATCCGAAGTCCGCGCCATATCCAAAATCAGGGCCTTATCCGGAGTCACCGATGGCGTTGGAAGATGCGCAGAGGACCATGGGGCTGGTACGCTTTCACGCGGCGGAGTGGCATATTGATCCGCACAAGATTGGTGTGCTTGGGTTTTCGTCAGGCGGTCATCTGGTGGCAGCGACGAGCACGCATTTCGCGAAGCGTTTGTATCCGGCTGTCGATGCTGCCGACAAAGAGAGCTGCCGCCCAGATTTTGCAGTGGCTATTTATCCTGGCCATCTGTCGCTGTCTGCGGCGGAGTGGGATGCAAAGCAAGGCATCAGAAAGTTTGTGATTCACTCTCCGGCAACTGCCGATAAAGATTTGGGAGTGAATCCTGATATTCCTGTCACCCATCAGACTCCGCCTACGTTTTTGCTGCAGGCGGAGGATGACCGCTCGGACAATGTAAACGACTCTCTGGCTTACTACATTGCGCTGAAGAACGCAGGGGTTCAGGTGGAGATGCATCTGTACGCTCAAGGCGGGCATGCATTTGGACTGCGGCGTACGAGGTTCCCGATCACGGGGTGGCCTCCGTTGGTGGAGACATGGCTGGGGACGATCGGGATGGTCTGAATTGTCGGTTGGTGTTAGATCCTAATTGGCGACAAATCTCGGTTACACTCATCGACGTTTAGGGATTGGGCTGGCCCAGACATCCCCTTGCTTAATCTGAGCCGCGCAGGTCGACCCTCCACAGCAATACCGGCCCGTTAACCGTCGACGCGAGCTGGCTCCCGACCGGCTGGGACGTTACTGCGTTACTGTGAACACTGCCGCGCTCGCAGCGGTCCCTCCCGGAGTCGTGATTACAATCTTGCCGGTCATCGCGCCTGTCGGCACATTCGCTGTCACCTGCGTGTCTGAGTTCACCGTTACCGTAGTCGCCTTCACTCCGCCGAAGGTCACCTTCGTGGTCTGCGTTAGGCTGACGCCGGTGATGATTACAGGCGTTCCCACCGGTCCGTTGGTGGGAGTAAAACTCTTGATCGATGGCACAACGCGGAAGTTAATATTGCTTTTCAGATTGCCACCTGGAATTGCCACCGTCACAATTCCTGTAGTCGCGCCTGCCGGGACAATGGCGGTCAGGAAGGTATCCGACAAAACTTTGATCGTTGCCGCAGTCCCGTTGAACGAGACTCCCGTGGCACTGTTGAATCCCTGACCGAGAATTCCGATCGACTTGCCAACCTTGCCAGAAGTTGGAAGCAACGCGGCGTACGGCGCCAGGCTGGATTTCAGGCTGTAGAACACGCCCGTGTTGTGCGAACCAAATGTGTTTGTATCACCGTAGAGAATGCCAGCCGTATGCTGGGTCAAGGTCACCATCGGCGATCCGCCTTTGGTGCCGTCGAAATTGTAACGGACAGAAAACGATCCCGCAGGTGTGATACGGAAAATCGTTCCGTGGTTCGTTCCCCCACCCAGATAACCCACTCCATAAAAGTTGCCATCTGTGGCTTGCACCAGGCCACCGAAGGGACTGCCGCCATCTGTACCCGGAGTGAACGAATGCAGCGAGGTCAGCGCGCCCGCCGGCGTGATCTTGAATACGTTCCCATATCCCTCTGTGCCGCCATTGGAAGTCGTTCCGTAGAAGTTGCCGTCTTTTCCAAGAACCAGCCCGGCGTATGGGTTCCCACCGTCGGTTAAGTCGAAGGCATGAAGTATGGTGAAAGTTCCGGCGCCCGTGACTTTGAAGACCATGCCATATCGGTTGTTCCCCACGCCACCGAATGCCGTTCCGTAGAAGTTGCCGTCCTTTCCTTGAACCAGCGGACCATAAGGCCTCGATCCGTTGGTCAAATCGAAGGAGTGCAGAACCTTGTAAGTGCCTGTCGGAGTCATTTTGTATACGGTTCCATAGGCGGAGGTGCCGCCGAAGCAGGTGGTTCCGTAGAAGTTTCCGTCGGCGGCCTGGATCGGAGGGGCGTATGGGGTATATCCGTCCCCGCTGGCAAAGTTATGAAGAACCGTATAGGCGCCCGCCGGCGTGATCTTGAATATGACTCCGAGATTGGCGGATCCGCCCACTGAAGTCGTGCCATAAAAGTTGCCGTCCGTCGCCAGCGTCAATCCGCTGTAAGGCACCTTGCCGTGGGTTCCGTCAAAACTGTAGATCACGGACACGTTCCCCTGGGCGGTGATCTTGAACACGGTGCCCATGTTCCCGTTTCCGCCTGCCGGAGTCGTGCTGTAAAGAATGCCGTCGCGGCCTTGTGCCACGATTCCTGAATATTGAGGGCTGAGTGGGTCTCCGGACGCGTCACCAAAATTATAGAGGTCGGAATAGGTTTGAGCATGCGCTGTGGCAACGACCATGCCGAGCGTCAGAGTTGCAACTGCAAATAGCCCTCGGACTTTTACTCTTTTCATAGGGAATCTCCTCAGATTATTTGTCGCGCCAGTTCAGAAACACGTATTGAGTCGGGGCTGTAGGCTTCGCGCGAGGAGCTCCGCGACGGTGTGTGTGAAGTTGATTCCGTTGTTCGGAAGAACAATAGAGGGAGGAATCAACTACAGCAAGTTAAGACAGAGAAACACACAACCTCTTGCCCCAAGTGGGCCGAGTATGTTCCTGAGTGCTGCCATTGTCAATAGGCAATGTCTTGCATAGTGCGTCCAGACAACGCAGCACCTGAAATTGCTCCCGATGAGAACTCTTCCAGAAAAACCAAACCTGCTTCTTCAACATCTACCCCCCGCGGGACATGTCCCACAGTCATCTCCCCCCGGTACGTTTGTGTTTCTACACTTGAAGTCTCCCTCGAAAAGTATCCGATCTCTTTCAGGTGATGATTGTTCTATTGAAGACCGTTAACTAAAAGAGCGGTCAGCCCTTCCAGCGGTAGGCCTTTGACTGCGGCAGGCCGATGTGGGCGAGGACGCGGTTGACCAACTCGCGCGCCATGGCATCCAAGTTTGGTGGGCGATTGTAGAAAGTTGGGATTAGGGGGAAGACTGTAGCTCCGGCGTCGGCGGCACGGTACATGTTGCGGATGTGGATTTTGTTAAGCGGGGTCTCGCGCACGCAGAGAATTAACGGCCGCTGCTCCTTGAGGCAAACGTCGGCGGCGCGCTCGATCAGATGCGAAGCGATGCCGTTGGCGATGCGGGCGAGCGTGCCTACGCTGCATGGGATGACGACCATGGCATCGGCGGGATAGGAGCCGCTGGCGATGTTGGCTCCGATATCGGCGTTCGACTGCTGGTGAATCTTGCGGGAAGCTTTGCCGAGAATTTGCGTGACCAGGTTGCTGCGGCCGCGGAGTCCGAGTTCTTCGGCCATGACGCGCAAGGCGCTGTCGGAGGCGATGAAGTTCACGGTGCGGATGCGCGGATCGCGGTCGACTGCGGCTAGCAGGTGTTTAAGGAATAAAGACCCGCTGGCCCCGGTTGTAGCAACAGTGAGGTTCTCGGGCGGAAGGTTGGGCAATGGTTCCTCTGATCTTTCTGTACAGCCGTAGCTAGCTACTCTCTACGGCCGGATGCAGCTTGCGTTCCGAGCATAGGGAGCGGGCGACGGGCAAGTCAAGCGGTGGGATTGAGGCCCAAGTCGGCAGGCGAGTTCGCCCGCCTAGACCAGCAGACAACATGGCGACTTCAACGAATCTGGGATCGCGACGCAACGCTGCGCAGATGCACGCGCTGGCTTGCGTCGAGCGCGAGGTGCGCGCCAATGATTCCAGTGGACGCCGCAAGTATCTGCGGGACTTCAGCAATGCTTTCCGTTCCTACGAGTCGATTATCGATGCGCAAGAGTTGACCGCTACGGTCAGGGCTGCCGACGTGATCCTGATCGGCGACTATCACGCGCTCCCCTCGGCACAGCGTTTTGCCGCAACTCTCGTGGAGCAGCGGGCGCAACCTGGAGACCGTCCAGTCGTGCTCGGAGTCGAGACGATCTTCTCTCGGCATCAGCACATCCTCGATGAGTGGTGGCGCCGCGAGATCGATGAAGAAGAGTTCCGCCAGCGCATCCGTTTCGATCTCGACTGGAGTTATGAGTGGCCCCCCTTTTACGAACTGCTGGTAACCGCCCGTGAACACGCAGACGCCGTTTATGGTTTAGATTGCATGCCGCGGGAAGACCTCCGCAAGATCCGCGCGAGAGACAAGCACGCTGCGGACAAGATTGCCGAGATTCGTCAGCGCCATCCGAATGCTGTGATCCTGATACTGTTCGGCGAATCGCATTTGGCGCCGCATCATCTTCCTCGCGTTCTGGCTGGGCGATTGCCGGGAGATCGCGTCCTCACGGTATTGCAGAATGTTGATCCGCTTTATTGGCAAGCAACCGGGGTACAACAGGAGCGGGTTGAAGCAGTGCGGGTAAGCGATGACGTCGTCTGCGTTTTTAATTCCACGCCGCTGGAGAAGTATGAGAGCTATCGTCTCTGTCTGGCGCGCTGGAATCGGGAAGGAGAGCAGCCTCCCGATGTCGGGCCCACGATTTACAACCTCGTCGACAGCCTGCTGCGCTTTCTTGATGTGAACCGCTACTCGCCACACAACGGAACGCAGCCGAAGTTTCTGGTTGATCTGTTGCCCGAGGTTCATTGCGGATCTAGCGACGCTCGCTTGCGGCGTTTGCTTTCGCGTGTGACTGGCGAGGCGGAGCGAATCGAGGCCATGCTGCAGAAGGTTGAATCGCGAGGCAGTGTTTATCTGCCGGCGATCAATGCTTTTTACATTCGTGAATTTCAGATGACGTGCGCGGCGGAAGAGGCTTCCCGTTTTTTGCATCACGCTTGCCGTGGTTTGCCATTGCATCGCAACGGTCGTGCCATCGTCAGTGGCGAGCCTGATATGCAGCCTGGCGACAGGTTTTATGCCCGAACGCTGGAGCACGCGTTGGCCTACTTTGGCTCCCGTGTGTTATATCCGGCGCGGCCAGCGATCGGCGATCAGGAGGCGTGCGAATTCTCACGTGCAGCTTGCGAAAGACTCATGCACGAGGCCCTGCGCGGTGAGCGAACTAAATTCGACTCACTGGCTCAGAAGTTGGGCTACACATTAGGCAGCCAACTTTACGACGCGTATTTGCGAGGAAGCGTGAGCCGAAGCGTCCTTCGGCATTTGTTCCTCGCGCGCATAGAGGAACCGGGGAAAGCGCGAACCACCTGCTTTGAAGTTTCGCGAAAGATCCGCAGCAGCCGCAAGAAGCCGTGTGTGGCAGCGCATTGATGCCTGCACTTAGCAATTAGCATTTAGCACTCAGCATTCGGCTAAATCCTGGAGTGATCTTATGTCGGGCCGGTAGTACCTCAGCGCAGATGCTAATCTAAACGAGTGCTAAGTGTTGACTGCTGAGTGCTTCTTTGAACTCTGAATCCATTCGCAAACTTTTCGAACAAGTCCGTGCGGGAAAGATTTCGCCGGACGAGGCTGTCCAACGCCTGCGGCATTTGCCGTTCGAAGATCTGGGATTCGCCAAGGTCGATCATCATCGCGCATTGCGAGTAGGCATGCCCGAGGTGATATTTGGACAGGGCAAAACCCCGGCGCAATTAGCGCAGATATTTTCTCGACTGGCGAAGCATGACGGTAACCTTCTTGCGACGCGGGCCAGCCAAGAGCAGTTCGCCGCAGTCAAAAAGAAAGTGCGCGGGGCTGAGTACCATGAACTGGCGCGGGCAATCGTTTTGCAACGGGACAAAAAGGAATATGGCAAGGGAATTATCGCTGTGATTTCGGCGGGCACCAGCGACATTCCGGTTGCGGAAGAGGCTGTGGTCACTGCGGAGATCATGGGCAACGAGGTTGAGCATCTTTATGACGTAGGCGTGGCCGGCATTCATCGTTTGCTGGCGAATCGTGAAACGTTGACGCGGGCGCGCGTGGTTATTGTTTGCGCCGGAATGGAAGGCGCACTGCCCAGCGTGGTTGGCGGACTGGTTGGAGTTCCCGTCATCGCAGTCCCCACTAGCGTCGGTTATGGCGCATCCTTTAAAGGTGTAGCGGCGTTGCTGGGGATGATGAATTCGTGCGCGTCCAATGTGAGCGTAGTGAATATTGATAATGGATTTGGCGCGGGGTATGTGGCGGCGTTGATCAACCGGCTGTAACCTCAGAATCTTGCGGACCTGCATCGCTGTCGTCGGGGGAAAATCTTCAGGGCCGGCGATGGGCTGACTTCTCCGGCCCTGGTTTCTGGCTATGCTGAAGCCGGTAACTGCTCCTCGACATACGCGTACTGAAGCTTTTTCCAACGCCTGGCCTGGGCGATGGAGATCACGTGAAGCATGATGAACAGTGGCACGCCGAAGGTTGGAATCAAGCTCAAGGGCAGCACCGTCATTAGCGCAGTCGTCGGGCCATGAGGGCTGATCAGCCGGGCGGTGGTCCCAAGAGTAACCGCCAACACTAAATCGAAAATTCCCAAGATCTGCCAGAAGATAAAACTCCGCCGGTGGCTGAAGTTCACGAGTCTCGTCGCTACCCAGGGCGCGGTTGCTCCAATAGCAATGTCACCCCAGCCTGCGGACAAAGCGAAAAAACCTGGCAGGAGGCCGACCGAATAGAGGGCAAGAAACGCCAACCCGGCGATCCTCCAGGACTGTACGACGGTCAAACTGCGTGAATTCAAAGACAAAGTGAATTCTCGAAATCCCTTTGATGTCGCAAACCAGAATAGAAACACGACGATCGGGATCAACCCGGCCAGACCAAGCGCCAGCGGCGGGAGCTTGGGATCCGTTTGGAATACATGGAGGGCCCCGGCCGAAAGTGCAAAAACGAACCATGCAGCGATCAGCCCGGCGGTCAATCTTCCATAATTTGCGTTTTTCATGACAGATCTCCTTTTCTCGTGAGTACGGCCGTAACTTCGTTGCTTAGCTGGTGAAGGTCACGCCAGCGCTTTGCGCCCAACTGACGCTCGATCTGCGCTTGCACCTTTTCCCAGTGGGGAAGCGCGCGGTTGAGTTGATCGCGGCCAGCCTTGGCCAGACGCAGCCATCGTTCGCGCCGGTCCTCGCCGCGACGTTCTGCAATCCATCCCTCCCGGCTCATAATCCGTAGCGTGCGCGTGAGGGTTGTGCTGTCCATGGCCAGGATTTGCCCTAGATCCCCTTGCGACAGCTCTCCGGCTCGCGACAGCACCTGCAGAATTGTGAATTGAGTGGCTCGCAGCCCCGTTGGGCGGAGCGCGTCGTCATACAACTGGGTAAGCGCCCGCGACGCCCGGCGGAAGTTCCCGCACATGCAAAGCAGGTCGGGAAGCGTGCGGTTGGTCTCGTTCATAGCATGATAGATGTATATACATGTATCACAGATTCAAAACCTTGATTTGAGCTTCGGTTACAAAAGCTTCGCATTTAGGAGGCTAGGGGTTCGTATTTCTTCGTTTATCAGGGAGAAAAAAAAGGCACGGCTTCGGCCGTGCCGTCGTCCGACTCGAGATGTAACGCGTTATGACTTTTTCGCCACTTCCAGGTTGTTCTTCACGGTGAAGGCACCGAAGACCTGGTTGGCCCGGATGCCTGCGATCGTTTTATCCATCGTAGTGTTGACCACGCCGTAGAGGCTCAAGTTACCGCGATCGACTACGATGCGGATCGGCCGCGCTGGATCAATCGCGTACTGGCCGAGCGCGGGATCGTGATAGATGGCCCGCAGCGCGCGAATTCTGATTTCATCGTCGAAACCAGAAACCGGGGCGACTTTGATGTCGTTCACCACGTCCTTCACCCCGGCAGTGTCGTTCACCAGCGCCAGGGCGGAGTCGCGGTCAACCTCGGTGCGGGTTTCGCCGTTAAGCGTGACCAGGCCATCTTCGACCGAGGCAGTCACGAAATTAAACGCGATGTCGTATCCCATGCGATCGTAGTAGAGCTTGCGGTCGAGTTGCGCCGTGAGTTCAGCGTCGGGAACGCTCTTGCCATTCACCGCAATCAGGTTTCGCACTCCCTGCAGGTTTTCGGTTTTGCGGATTTTCTTGGCCGCATCCAATTTTTGTTGATACAGATCCACAGTGCCGTTCAGGGTGACGATGCCATCGTCAACCGTGGCTGTGACGTCGCGAAATTCTTTCTTGCTTGCGAGTTGCTGCGTGACCTTGGCTTGAATTGTGGTGTCGTAGCGGCTTGCGCTGGTGGTTTGCGCGGCCATGCTCAGGCTTAACGCGGCCAACCCAACAAACCAACCAAAACTCCGAAGAAACGCTTTCATAAACTGTACTCTCCGATCCTCTACAAGGAAGAAACCCAGCTTGCGCCGAAAAGTTGTCATTCGTTTATCCTCCCTGTTCCGTTTACTAACTGGTTAGTTAAATGATTGGATGCGGGAGAAATGGCCCAGAATGTAAAGATTTGTGGCGCCTGGAGTTGTCGTCAAGGACGAAGGAAGACCCGCACCCAACAGAATCTTCTATGTGGACGGCCGACAGGGATCGGATGTACTATCGCCGGAACCCGCGCTGGCCGCGCCCTGGCACGCTGGAGATTTCACGATGACTTACAAACAGTGTCCCCGTCCGGCAAGCCGCCCGCTTCTGTTGTTCTTTATTCTTATGGTGGCTTCGACCGCCTCCGCCGAGTGGAAGGAGAAGGTGCTGTACAGCTTTCAAGGTCTGCCCGACGGCTCCGTGCCTGCGGGCGGGGTAGTGTTCGACACGCATGGCAATCTCTATGGAGCCACAACCGAAGGGGGAGCGAACTCCTGCCCTGGTATTGCCCAGTGCGGCACCGTGTATCAACTGACGCCCCCGGCCACGAAAGGCGATGCCTGGACCGAGACCGTGCTGTACATCTTCCTGGGCAAGAACCACAACGACGGGAACACTCCAGCCGGAGGCGTGATGATCGACGCAGCGGGCAATTTGTATGGGACAACTGCCTACGGTGGCGCGGGCAGCTGCATTCTGCTGGGGACAAATGTGGGATGTGGCACGGTGTACGAACTGTCGCCTCCGACGCAAAAGGGTGGGGCATGGAGAGAGACCGTGCTGTACAACTTCAAGGGCGACACCGATGGCCAGCTTCCCATTGGCGATCTGGTCTTTGACAAGCAGGGAAACCTTTATGGCGCGACGCAGTACGGAGGCGGCTACGGATCGTGCAACCCGTCTTTCTACCGTCACTGCGGAACGGTGTTCAAGCTAAGCCCGCCGAAGACAAAGGGCGGGAAGTGGACGGAGAAGGTGCTGCACGGATTCAAAAGCGGCGAGGATGGAGCGAATCCGAACGGCGGGCTGGTCTTCGACAGCAAAGGTGCGATCTACGGGACAACACAATTCGGTGGGTTCGACGGCGGCGATTGCGGTCCCGGCGGATGCGGCATGGTGTTCAGGCTAGCACCAGCGCTCGTGGGTGAAGCTTGGACCGAAGAAGTGCTTGACCGCTTCGACCCCGGCGAATCGGGCGCAGCGGAGCCTCTGGCGGGTGTCATCTTCGACGGAACCGGGAATCTTTTCGGCACCACGGCGGGGGGCGGAGATAGCGGGTCTGGGACGATTTTTGAGCTTGCCCTGAGTTCCGGCGGCAAGTGGACGGAACTCGTGCTGCACCACTTCCGGGATCAGAATGACGGCGATCATCCTGAATCAAGTTTAGTCTTCGACCCTATGGGAAACCTCGATGGAACCGCGACCGGCGGCGGTGCGGTTGGAGACGGCACGGTGTTTAGGCTGAAACCGAAAGACCAGGGTAATGGATGGGCCTTCGGCGTACTCTACACGTTCGTGGGGACCCCCGATGGCTCCTATCCAGCCAGCAACTTGATTTTCGACAAGGCTGGGAATCTTTACGGTACCACCCAACAAAGCGGTAATACGGGACAAAACTGCGGCCACGACGGTTGCGGGACGGTGTTCGAGGTCCAGCCATAGCGGCCAGACGAAGAAACGGTGAGAGCAACCGTAGTCGCGGTCAAACGATCTGTAAGGTCGGGCGAGTTGGGATTCTCATATTATCTCCTCGCGGGAAATTTAACTCGCGCGCTCGCAGACACGTAGCGGGGTGGGCCACCCTGCAACAACTATTTCCCTTCATCCGCCGAAGGCCCATACACCGACGGTACGGCTACGTCGTTCAAGCGCAGATACACTCCCAGCTGCGCCCGGTGGTGGATGATGTGGTTCATCACCATCCTGCGCAGCGCCATGATCCTGGGCCCGTTGAAAAATACCTTGTCACCGGCGGACAGCTTCCAATTCTTGGCCCACTCGGCATCGCTTGTCTTCGCAATGGCCGCCCGCACTTCCGCCACTTTCTTATCGAAAATCTCCAGGACATGGTTCTGTGACTCCGCCACCAGCGGCTTCGATCCAGCCGGCCGGTTAGCAAAATCCAGGTTCTCAGTCGTAATCGCAGCTACCCCAAAGCCTGGCAACTCTGCCACGTGTCCCGCCAGCCGCCCCAGCGTCATCGACTTTTCATGCGGCTTCCACGCCAGCTTGTCCTCGGGAATGCGTTCCAGGGTTCGTCGAGCACTGGCCATCTCCTGATCAAACTCCGGCAACAACCCTTCGCTGATTGTCATGAAATCCTCCGATCTCCAAGTATCCAAACCTAACACGATTGTCGCGTTCGCTTCCACCGCCGTTGAATGCTGACGGCTTCTTCAATCATTTATCCTGAGAGCGCATGATCAAGTTCCAACGCCAATTCGACCCCAGCCAGATCAAGCTGCTGATCTTCGATCTCGACGGAACCCTGATCGATTCGCGTCTCGACCTCATTCACTCGGTGAACGCGATGCTCAGGCATCTCGGACGCACCGACTTGCCCGGCGACGTGATCGCCTCCTATGTGGGCGATGGCGCCCCGACTCTGATTCGTCGCGCCCTTGGCGATCCCCGGGATGAAAGCGTGATCAAAGCGGGGCTGGAACACTTCCTCACCTACTATCGCGCTCACAAGCTCGACCACACGCACGTTTACGGCGGCGTCAAAGAAATGCTGACTGTGCTGCACAACTCCAACAGCATCCACCGGCAGATGGCGGTGCTTTCCAATAAGCCCGTGATTCCTTCGCGCGCGATCGTGGAAGCACTTGGCCTCGCCGGATTCTTCACCCACATTTACGGAGGGAACAGCTTCTCGACCAAAAAGCCCGATCCCAAAGGCGCACAGACGATCTTGAAAGAAACCAGGACGCGCCCGGAAGAAACCCTGATGGTCGGCGATTCCTCGGTCGACGTCATTACCGGCCGCAACGCCGGCCTCTGGACCTGCGGCGTAACTTATGGCTTCGCCCCGCACACTCTTTGCGAAGCGCCGCCGGACGTAACCGTAGACAAGCCCCGTGAACTGGCAGAGCTATTCCTATAATCGCGTGGGAATTGTGAACGGGGAGACTACACGCTCAGCTAGCGGCGGGATGCTCTGAGGCCACGGTCTCAGTCCTTGCATGGCCGCGCTTACGCGATTCCACCCGCGCCAGATCGAGATCTCGATGCAGCGCGTCGAGCGTTGCCGTGGGCAGCTCATTTCCCCATTCTTCAAGTTCGGACTCTGTCCAACTTCCGTTCAGGCGGATGACATCGTCATTGAAGTCTTCAGGAAACGCCAGCCGATATTCGCCTTCGCGGACGAGGACGTCGCCAACGCCGCGCCCGGATGAGCCGTCGAATACGTGGCGGCTCGATTCTCCCTTGTTGTTGAGGTAGACCAGAAATACTTCCCCATGATCCTCGAAGCTGGGACGGAAATACCACGCCTGGCTGGATTCAAACTTGGGGTGGGCCCTGCGCCGCCGGGCAACCACAACGGGATCCGGCTCCTCATCATGCGACGGGTCGTGATAAAGAATCCGCTGGCACGATTCGCAGACGACCACATGGGTTGCGGCGCGCACTTCGTTGTAGGTCTGCGGACGCAGCATGACCTGGCACGCCATACATTTGTGATCGCGGGCTTCGGAAAGCCCGCTTCCACGATGCCGCGCCACCCGGTCATATTGTGGCAGTAGATCGGAACTCACTCCGGCTCGCGCCGTGTCGCGTTTCGCGTTCCACTCGGCCAATTGCTTTTCGTCTTCCGCAGTCCGTTGCCGGGCCTCGATTTTTTCCTTCTCGATCTCCGCCATCTCCGCTTTCAACTCAGCTTCTGCCGCCTTCACGTCCTTTTCGCGGATCTCAGCATTGACCATCAACTCCAGGATCTTGTCCTCGTTGGCACGAATGTCCTGCTCAGCGAACTGAATCTCGTGCAGCAAAGCTTTGTATTGCTCGTTGGTTTTGACGGCGAGGGATTGGTCGCGGTACTTGGAAATCTTCTGCTGCTGGTCTGAAATCGCGCTTTCGTACTTGCGGCGGGCAGCTTCGTCGGCCTTGACGGCGCTTTTCGCCTTTTCCAGAACTGCCTTGGTTCCGGCCAACCTCTCTTCGATGGCGGCCACCCGCCTGGGCAGGGCGGCGATTTCTTCCTTTAAGCGTAGGATTTCCCGATCCGCCTGTTGCAATAAGATCAGGTTTTGTACGTCTGGAAGCATCTTCAAGAGTAGAACTTCTACGATTTTAGCACGCACGCTGTAGGGACGCTGCTTGCAACGTCTCATTTCCAGGAGGGGCCTTGGAAATAAGGAGTCGGGCAACGCGATGCACGAATCCACCCTCCCGGTGTAAACTTCTCAGCCTTGCGTTTAATAGCCAAATTCATGCGTGGAGATGCTTCGTGAATCGCCTCATTCGCCACACTTTGATCTGCTGGCTGCTAATTCCTCTTGCGGTCGCCCAGTCTCCCAACGCAGCGAGAAAACCTCTCACCATTGAAGCCATCTTCGCCCCGGGCGGCATCACTGGACGTCCGCCGGAAACCATCCGGTGGACTCCCGACCACACGAAATTCTCTTACATCCAGCGCGACGACTCCGGCGAACACGGCGAGTTGTGGCTGGTCGATGCAGCGGCCGGGCAGAAAACGCTCTTAGTCAATGCGTAGTCGTCCACGCTGCGGGAGTCCCATAGCTTCTCGCATTTGCCGCTGATGCTGCAAACCTGCAAACGCGGCGGCGTCATCAAGGCAGAAAACTCGTCGATGTAGTGTTTGCCATCATCGGCAAACGTGGGCTGATGAGTTCCGTCCTCCGAAGAAATGCGCTCGAAGCCGGAGCCATCCAACTTCACGGCGTAGAGTTGGCGCTCGCGCGGATCGTCCTCGTTGCAAACGAAATAAACGATGCCGGCGGCCTCGTCGACCGCCTCAACGCCAAGCACTTCAAAGTCGCCCGTGGTGAGTTGACGTTCTACCTTGGCTTCGTTCGTGAGCGGATTCTCCTTGTCGAAGCTATACAGATAAAGCTGAGTGGTTCCATCGCGCCAGCTCGACCAGAGGAAACGGTCTCCCGACTGCAGGAACGTGAGGTCATCGTTCACGTTGACCCAAGCGTTGGGCGCGGTTTCACTTAGAACTTTACGGGAACGGCCGGAGTGGGCCTCGATGAAGTAAAGGTCCAGCCGGTCTTGGGCGCGATTCAGCACCTCCGCCCAGAGCACTCCATCGCGGACCCATCCAAAGCGCGGGATATAAATGTCTGGATCGTCGGATAAAGAGATCCACTTGATATCACCGCCCGACGCGCTGACCACCCCCAAACGCACGACAGGGTTGGGATCGCCGGCCTTGGGATATTTTTCCATGTCCACGGTGGGATGCGTAGGTATCCAGTCGGTGATTGGATAGGTTGGCACTCGAGTTTCGTCCATGCGGAGGAAGACAATGTTTTTGCTGTCAGGCGACCAGAAATAATTGCTGCGCACACCTAACTCTTCGGCATAGACCCAATCGACTTCGCCGTTCAGCAGGTTGGCTTCTTTCTTTTTCTCGTCTTTATCCTTGTTGTCCTTATCATCTTTGTCGCGGGTGAGCTGGGTTTCG
>JABDBE010000031.1:1588-33462 GCA_013288805.1 Acidobacteriota bacterium | reverse complement strand
TCCCGAACAGCAGCCCGGACCAGCGCACTAGAATTTTTGTGGATATGCTCAAAGACGCGGCCAGCAGGGCAAAGCCGAAGAAATACGCCCAAAACAATTTCCACGGCATATACGAAGGCACCATGGTCGCGAGGCCTTGAGCGGCCGCGAGATGCAGTGCGCCGAAGACCGCCAGGGGCGCGGCGAAACACAGATTGCTCAAGGCCACGACCTTGTCCAGGCCGTGAGCCCGCGCAACATCGGTCTTCGCAGCCCAAATCGCAACCAGAATAATCACGACGCCGGCGGTGCACATCGAGGACACCGTGCGAGAGATCACAAGAAATGCCGCTAGAATTGTTATGTGCATGTGGATGACGAGCCTAAGTTCAGGTGCTCGATCTGACTGCGTTATCCCGAGTCAACACAGCTTCAGTTCTGGCTGGGATGCGTACGTGAGTATATTTGGTTGCTAAGGTGAGCGGAGCCCGATCTGCCTCGGGCTACTTTTTCGTCCGACCATTATGCCCTTAATATCAATCGCCGGGCACATTCCTGATCCTCCTCAACCCGCTATAATTCTCCCGCGATGAACCTCGAACAAAAACTAGCAGAACTGAAAAAACGTGATCGCCTCGCCGAAGACGGTGGCGGCTCTAAGCGGCGTGAAAAGCAGCACAAAGCAGGCAAAATGTCGGCCCGTGAGCGCATCGAGTTCCTGCTCGACGACGGCACGTTTGAAGAGACCGACAAGTTGGTCACACATCGCTGCAACGACTTCGGCATGGCCGAGCAGAAATTCTACGGCGACGGCTTCATCACCGGATACGGCCGCATCGAAGGCCGCCTGGTTTTTGTCTTTGCTCAGGATTTTACCGTCTTCGGTGGTTCGCTCTCCGAAGCCAACGCCGCCAAGATCGTTAAGGTCATGGATCTCGCCGCGAAAATGGGTGCGCCCATGATCGGCCTCAACGATTCCGGCGGCGCCCGCATTCAGGAAGGCGTGATGTCCCTGGCCGGTTACGCCGACATCTTTTTACGAAACACACTGTATAGCGGAGTCGTACCGCAGATTTCCGCGATCATGGGCCCGTGTGCCGGAGGCGCAGTTTACTCGCCCGCGATTACCGATTTCATTCTCATGGTCGACAAGACTTCCTACATGTTCATCACCGGGCCGGACGTAATCAAAACTGTCACCCACGAGGAAGTCACGAAAGATCAACTGGGCGGGGCCGAGACACACAATGAAATCTCAGGGGTGGCCCACTTTAAAGCGCACGACGATACCGAGTGCCTATCGATGGTGCGAGAGTTGCTCAGCTTCATACCCTCGAACAATCTCGACGACCCGCCGCGCAAGCCCTGCACCGATCCCATCGATCGAGCCGATGCCGCTTTGGACAAAATCGTTCCCGACCAATCGAATCTACCGTACGACATCAAAGACGTAATTCACGCGGTCGTCGATGACGGCTACTTTTTCGAAGTCCAGGAACACTACGCCAAGAATATCGTCGTCGGATTTGCCCGGCTGAACGGAAAGCCAGTAGGGATCGTCGCCAATCAACCCGCGTTTCTAGCCGGCACTCTCGATATCAACGCCTCGATCAAAGGCGCGCGCTTCGTCCGCTTCTGTGACTGCTTCAACATCCCGCTGGTGACTTTCGAAGATGTCCCCGGATTCCTCCCCGGAACCAATCAGGAATACGGAGGCATCATTAAACACGGAGCCAAGTTACTTTTCGCCTTCGCCGAAGCCACGGTGCCAAAAGTCACGGTCATCACGCGCAAAGCCTACGGCGGAGCCTATTGCGTTATGGCCTCGAAACACATTCGCACCGACGTGAATTACGCCTGGCCCACGGCAGAAATCGCGGTCATGGGCCCGGAAGGCGCAGTGGACATCGTCTACAAACACGAACTGGAGAATGCTGAAAACCGCGACGCAGTTCGCCAAAAGAAGATCGAAGAATTCCGCGAGCTCTTTGCCAACCCCTACGTAGCCGCCGACCGCGGCTTCGTCGACGCCGTAATCCAACCCCGCGAAACCCGCAAAAAGCTAATCCAAGCCCTGGAAATGCTAGAAACCAAACGGGACAAGAACCCGCCCAAGAAGCATGGGAATATCCCTCTGTAGCGCATTCGCCCACTAGTTTTTTCCGCTGCTGGCGTGTCACAATACTTGAAAGAACGGTGGCGAAGAAACAACGAAAATCGTCCGCTTGCTATGGCACGAGATAACGAACTTCGACCAATTGACGACGGCCGAATCTGTCCCGAGGTCGGAAGCTGGACTGAGGAGAAGCACCGGCTGGTGTCAATGTACACAACCCTTTTTTCGTCTGGGATGAAGGACAAATGGGGCAAACGTGTTTATGTGGAGCTGTACACGGGAGCGGGCTACAGCAGGATCCGAGGTAGTTCCAAAAGCTGATAGTGGGCTCTCCTCTCCTCGCGCTGAGGGTGAAGCACCCCTTTGACAAATACATTTTCTGTGAGGAAAATGCCGAGAACTTAGAAGCTTTGAAGTTTCGTGTCGAGCAAATAGCGCCCACTGCGGACGTTGCCTACGTCCCCGGAGACTGCAACAAAGTAGTGGAGGAGATTCTAAGTAAGATTCCTGCGGGATCCAGCACGGATACCGTTCTTTCGCTCTGTTTTGCAGATCCCTTTGACATCGGCCTGAAATTCGAGACGCTCCGATCTCCGTCACGCCGATTCGTGGACTTCTTGGTACTGCTGGCTGTCTACATGGATGCAAACCGCAACTACGAACGGTACGTCAGCGATGATGCTACAAAAGTCGATACGTTTCTGGGCTCCATAACTTGGAGAGACCGATGGGCCGCCGCTCAGGGAAGGACCATAGCCTTTCCACAGTTCCGGCCGCCGAGTTCGCAAGTGGTATGGAGACTTTACGTTACCTGCCCACGCCATTGCACCGGATGAAGCGTGTTAGATCGGATGAAAAAAATCTACCACTCTACTATCTCGCATTGTTTTCTCGGAATAATAGGGCTCATAAGTTCTGGGATGAGGTTTTGAAATACAGCACGGATCCAACATTGTTCGAGACCTGATTGTCCGATAATTCCAAAATCGAATGGACCGACGCCACGTGGAATCCCGTCCGTGGCTGCACCAAAATCAGCCCAGGATGCAAGCACTGCTATGCCGAGACTTTCGCGGAGCGGTTTCGCGGGGTCAAAGGGCATCCTTACGAACAAGGGTTCGATCTTCGCTTGGTCCCCGAAAAACTGACTGAGCCTTTTTCCTGGCGATCCCCCAAGTTGGTTTTCGTCAATTCGATGAGCGATCTGTTTCAGCCAGGAGTGCCCGACGCGTACACCGAAGCCGTCTCGCGAGTGATGGCGACTGCTGACTGGCATACGTATCAAGTGCTGACTAAGCGATCGGAAAGACTGGGCGACTTGCTCAGCGGCAAGCTGCGGTTCGCCGCGGAGAAAAAAAACATTTGGTGGGGTGTAAGCGTCGAAGACCGGAAATACGGATTGCCCAGAATCAATCACCTTCGTCGCACCCCCGCTAAAGTTCGCTTTCTCTCAATCGAACCTTTGCTCGAAGATCTCGGAGAAATCGATCTGTCCGGCATCGCGTGGGTCATTGTTGGAGGCGAGAGCGGTCCCGGCGCGCGTCCGATGAAGAAGGAGTGGGGTCATCTCCATTCGCCGCCAGTGCAGAGATCAGCGAGTGCCTTTCTTCTTCAAGCAATGGGGCGGCGTGAGAAAAAAACAAAACGGCAGACTACTGGATAATCGCACCTACGACGAATATCCGAGTCGCCCTAGCAGGCCCATTCCTGAGCGAGCAGAGTGCATGGCGTGCGCCGAGGCGTTCGGAAGGAGTTTTGCACGCCAGTTTGCCAAATCCGACCTCATCGAACTGTCCGCAAAAGAGCACGCGTTTCCTGCTTGACGCTGACGCCACCATTCAGATAACGTTACATTCACAGGCATTATCTGCCAGATAATATTGATCTTTGACAATCCGTCGATTTACTCATCTTCAAGCGATGGCACTTAGTTCCAAAACGGGATTGGCCCAATGCTGTAACTCTGTCTAACTCCCATGTTGTCTAGATTTTGCGTGTAACTCCTGCAAACTCAAAGATCTAGCACATAGTGAAAATTTAAGTCGTTTGCCCTCTAGATTTTGCAGGTGACAGGGGGGAGGGGGGTACCGGTACTAAACAGTAAACTCCGTCCCAAAACAGGAAGTCGCGTGAGAGGTTCTGGACTAAGTGCGGAGCCCCAAACACTAAGAGTCCCGAGGTGGTGTTGAGCTCATTCGTCTCGGCCAGTAGCTCGCGTTAGACCCTTGCTGACCTGACATAGTTGCTATCCTTGCGGACTGCAATTACCGATCCTTGCTTGGGCTCCGGGCTTACCGCCAACCGGAAAAACCTGCTCAACGCCTCGGGACTCTATCCTGCCTTTGACATGATGTTCTTGTTCGCCTCGACCAGCGCTTTGCTATAGACCCTTGCTTGCCCTCTCCACTTTTCATCTTGCGATGCCGCAGAGTGACTTCGCTTGAGTCCCGGACGCCGCACCAACCGGGTAAACTCTAGAACGTGTCAAAGAACGATTATGTTTTTACTCTTCCTATTTTGGGAGTCAATCAAAAACACCAAAGTGTATCTGCTTTGAATGCAGCCGAGTGCAGCGGCTCCACAAGCCTGTGACCGAATTTGGTGCAAGCGGATGACGCCAACTCGCGCAGAACCGCGCTTCCAGTGCGTTGTTTAGCCGACATCAACGCTGCAACTTCGTTTCGCGCTTAGGAACTCGCACCAATGCTGGATGTGGAAAATCCAGCGCAATCCTTGTTGAGAGCGGAGTTTAAGAATTCTGGAAACTTACGCGCAAGAAAAAACCGCCAGCGTCCAAGCGCCGGCGGTTCGAGTCTCAAGCCACGAACTCATTTCTGCGTTGGGCGAGGAATCAGTCTCGATGACGGAATCTGCCTTTGGCCTTCGTCGTCGTAGTAGAACTTCATCTCATGGTCGGACTTCACACCAGCCACGGGCTTTTCGCCTTTCGAGCTGAATCGAGCCTCACTGGCCTCAGCCAGCAGCGGCTCTTTCGTTGTGTACGCGGCTTCGTTCAGCAGTCCGCCCGAGGGAGATTTGGCTACGATAAATATCCCGAATGGGCCGCCGTTGTTATACGTAACCCCGATGTAGTCCGCGACCATATATCCCGCGTCGGAAACCGGCAGCCAGGCTAGCTGCATCGGTCCAGCCAGTTGTTTCCCGGCGGTCCAGGTCTTGCCGCCGTCTGACGAAGTCGTGAAGCCCACATCCAGCTTGCAGGAATTATTGCAAGCCGACACTGGGTAATAGTAATAAACGATGGTCAAGTGAGCAGTCTTGCCCGAAGTGGCCGGGTCCGCGCCGATTCCGGGAAGGAAGTGATCAACGGTGCTCTTTACCGGATCAATCGGAATACGGGTGACGGCGCTCCAAGTCTTGCCGTCGGCGGAGGAACTCATCACCACATCGTTGGCGCTGCAGCCGCTGCGAAAACGGCAATCTGACCAGACGACATAAACTTTCCCCGAGCCGTCAATCGTCGCCCCGGGCAAATCAAAACCAGTGCGGATGCCGCCATCGTCCTGATGGGTTTCGAAACTGGCAATGTTAACTGTCGTGCTCCAGCTTTTGCCGCCATTGGTCGAACGAAAGGCGTCGACGCCTCCGCCGTTGAATGGCACAATCACGGTACCATTCGGTTGCACCACCGGCTCACCGCCGAGTCCACCGGCGTGATCGGCCGAAGGAATGCCCGGACTCCAAGTCAATCCACCGTCGTGAGAGGTGCTCATCAAGACGTCGCCGGTGCCATACGCCTGATCCCATTCCGTGTAGCAATTGCCGTAGTACGGACTCTTCGGAAAGTTGTCGCACGTGGTCCAGTTCTTATCGTCCAATTCGGTCTTATCAATGAGGATCGGCTTTCCCCAATTGATGCCGTCCGCGGAACGACTCACGGCTACATCTCCGATCGTCCCTGAGTTTTCCTGGTTTTTGAGCGGGAGCGTGGAAATCAACCATTCCCCGTGTTTGGCGTCATAGGCAACCGAAGGATCCGCGGCCCATCCAAAGGGTCCGTTTTTATAATTGTCGGTCAGCGCCGGAAGAATGCCATACGTCCATGTTTTGCCGGCGTCGGTGGAGGTGGCCCACCCCACGTCGGCGCTGCCCCAACCGATCGATCCGGGCACGCGGGCGACGTGGAACGTGCCCACGATGGTATTTTCCCAGGAGGCAAAGTCGGGCTCGACCTCAGTTTTGTGCACGCTGTCGGAGTTGTGGAGCGTATCGGTACTGATTTTCACCAGGGTGAATTGCGCATGTGCAGGCGCGACCAGGGCTCCCGAAATCGCCAACGCGAGCACAACGGTCAGGAAGACAAATGGATTTCGATTCATCAGATTTTCCTTATGTGAGATTTCAATATCCCCGAAAGTTCGACTTGGCGCTCGCCAACACGCGCGCACCGGGCGACTCGACTCCACGTTCTACTTCCGATCTAGAGGTCGTCCCTGCTTCGACGGCGGGATGGGATACTTTCCATCATCGTCATAGTACTTCCAGACGTATTTCCCCTTGGCGTGAGGTACGGGCTTTTCGCCTCTTGAGCTGAATCGAGGTTCTTCCGCCGACGCCAGCAGCGGAGACTTCGTTGTGTACATGGCTTCGTTGAACAGTCCGCCCGAGAGTGCTTTGGCTACCGCAAATACTCCAAACGGGTTTCCGTTCGCATATGCGACGGCGAGATAATCGGCGACCATTAATCCGTTTTGGGTTTCCGGCAGCCAGCTCAACTCCATCGGTCCGGCCAACTCTTTCCCCTTCGTCCAGGTCTTGCCGCCATTCTCAGACGTGGTATAGCCCGCGTACAGCTTGCAGGAGTTATTGCAAGACGCGACGGGGTAGTAGTAATAGGTCACGGCGAGGTGAGCTGTATTTCCCGAGGTGGCTCGGTCAATACCTATTCCGGGGATGAAATGGTCGACCGTGCTCGAAATCGCATCGATCGGAATGCGGGTGACTTTGGTCCAGGTCGTGCCATTGGTGGATGTGGTCAGGACCAGGTCGTCGGTATTGCAGCCAGAACGAAAGCGGCAATCCGGCCACACCATATAGATTCTCCCGCCGCCGTCGATTTGTGCAGTGGGCATTCCAAAGCCGTCGCGCAATCCGCCATCTTCGCCGCGATAGTCTTGATTGGAGATGACGGAGCTGCTGGTCCAGCTCTTGCCCCCGTTGGTCGAACGGAAGGCGATCATGTCGCTTAAGGTAGAGATTGGCACCACGACCGTGCCATTGGGCAGCACCAGGGGCTGTCCGCCAATGCCGCTGGCCTGATCCCCCGTATTCATAGCTGGTCCCCAAGTCAATCCACCATCGGTGGACGTGCTCATGAAGATGAGATCGCCTAGCGCAGGCTCGTCCCATTCGGTATAGCAATTGCCATAGTGTGGGCTCGTAGTTGTGTTGTCGCAAGTAATCCAATTTTTGTCGTCCGAACCGCTGTGATCCACAATGATTGGCTTGCTCCAATGGATTCCGTCCGTCGAGCGGCTGGTGGCCACGGCTTCCCCGTCATTATTGATGATAGGAAGCGTCGAGATCAGCCACTCGCGGTGTTTGGCGTCGTAAACGACAGCGGCATCGCTCGCAGCCGTGAAGCTTCCACCCTTGTAGTTATCAGTCAGGCCGGGAAGCAAGCCGCTGGTCCAGGTCTTGCCTGCGTCGGTGGAAGTGGCAAAACCGATGTCGGCGCCACCGCCGTCGGGCACCCGCGCTACCTGGAAGCCAGTCACAATGGTTGAGCCCCACGCGAACGTATCCGGCTCAACTTCGGTGTGATGGTCGCTATCAGAATTGTGAAACGTGTCCGTGCTCAGTTTCACGAGATTAGATTGCGCGCCCGCAGGAATGACCATTGCGAGGGCAATCGCGAATGCCAACGCCACCGTGAAGAAGTCAGACATGTGGCCAGTCTTAGACTCAGGGGAAATTCGATTCATTAGGATTATCCTCAAATGCGTTTTAGTTCTACTGCCGGCACGTTGTGCCGGCGGAGTTCAGCAAAGCTGCTACTTCTGCCCATCCTTAGTTGGAGGAGCAAATGGAGACTGTCTCTCTTCGCCCTGAGACCTTGGGAATGGCTGATTGGCGTGGATCCCGGGTATGGGCTTCTCGCCTCTCGAACTGAAGCGAGGTTCGTCAGCCGAAGCCTCAAGCGGATTCTTCGTGGTATAAGCGGCCTCATTGAAAAGGCCGTCGACGGGCTCCTTGGCCACCATGAATACTCCGAAGGCCTTGCCGTTCACATACGAGGACGACAGATAGTCGGCGAGCATGGGCCCGTTCTGTGAGGCGGGCAGCCAACTTATCTGCATCGCGCCTGCGCCGAGATCCTTTCCGGCTGTCCAGGTCTTGCCACCATCGGTGGACGTGGTAAAGCCCACGTGTACCCGGCAGGTCGTAGCGTCGCAGTTGGCCTTAGGATAATAATAGTAAGTTGAAGTGAGGTGGGCAGTTTTGCCTGATGTGGCGCGATCGACGCCGAGCCCAGGGATAAAGTGGTCTACCGTGCTGGTCAGCGGATCGATCGGAATGCGGGCGGGAGCGGTCCACTTTTTTCCGTTGCTGGAAGTTATCATGACCAGGTCGTTGGTGCTGCAATTCCTGCGGAAGCTGCAGTCCGACCACACCACGTAAATCTTCCCCGATTCGTCAATGCCGGTCGAAGGAAAAGGCAAGGAATCGCTACGCACATTACCATTAGAAAACACGTTGACGGGAGCGATGGTGAAGCTCGAACCCCAACTCGCGCCACCGTTGATCGAGGTGAACGCCATCATATTGTTTCCCAGGAAGGTCACGACTACCTGGCCGTTCGGCTGCACTAGCGGTTCAGCACCGGAGCCAAAGGCTTGATCGCCTGAGGCCTTGGCCGCTCCCCAAGTCAGTCCGCCGTCGGTGGAAGTGCTCAGCAGGATTTCCGGCGTGTCCCATTCGGCGTAGCAATGGCCATAAAACTTGCTGCTGGCATTGTTGTCGCAGGTAATCCAGTTCTTGTCGTCTCCGCCGCTGTTATCAACCATGACCGGCTTCTCCCAGTGGAGGCCGTCGGTGGAGCGGCTGACCGCAACGTTGTCTCCCGAATTGCCGATAGGAAGGGTGCAGATCAGCCAAACCCCGTGTTTCGCGTCATAAACCACGGACGCATCGCTGGCGGCTGAATTGGGCCCGTTCTTGTAGTTAACGGTGAGTCCCGGCAGAGAACCGTAAGTCCAACTCGATCCACCGTCGGTGGAAGTGGCAAACCCGATGTCCGCGCCGCCGCCGTCGTCGACGCGAGCCACTTGAAAAGCGGCGACCATGGTCGAGCCCCAGGAATAGGTGTCGGGTTCAACTTCAGTTTTGTGCTGGCTGTAGGAGTTGTGGAAGCTATCGGTGCTGATCTTGACCAGTTGCGCGTGCACCGGAGAGACAGCAAGAGAAATCGCAAATGCCAAAATAGACAGAATGAAGGCAGACCTGTTCCCACGACTTTGGGGAGGGAAGTACGCTCGATTCATCGGATTGTCCTTGGAGCTGGAAATGTAATGTTCGCGGCTCGGTCCCGACGCCAAAATGGGGAGGGCATTTCCCGGCAAGCAACGAGGCGCAGTAGTCGATCAAACGTCGTGGAAAGATACATCGAGCATTCGCGCGCTGTCAATGTGCATGATTTTTCATCTTTAGGTTTTGATTGGTGGCGATAATTCGGTCTATGAAGACGCTGATCTCGTGCGCACGTCACGCTGAAACCCGCGCCAGGCGTGCGCCGGACTAAATCCTTATATTCTTGACAGGCAAGCCCCCTTGAGGCACAGTTACGTAACTTGGCCTCCCTCGAGCCCGACTTCCTTGGTCTACGAAGGGCAATCGCGAAATGGAGCCAACATCCCAGGGGGTGTTATGAGACTCATCGCTACAGTTTCCATGCTGTTGGCCTCACTCGGTGCTACGGCTGCACATGCTCAGGTTCCGCGACATCACGGCAGCATTTTGAATGTAGTCGTGATCTTTCAGGAAAATCGCACGCCCGACAATCTTTTCGGGAGCAACCCGAATTTCCTGCCAGGGGTGGACATCGCCACCAGCGGGGTAAATTCCCAGGGCCAAACAGTTTCACTGACGGCCATACCGCTGGCGAACAACTACGACCTGAGCCACGCGCATTCGGCATTCGTGTCGATGTATGACGGCGGGAAGATGGATGGAGCCAACAATATCCCGGTCACCTGCGAAAAGGGCGCGCAGGGCTGTCCGCCCACGAATCCCCAGTTCAAGTATGTTGATAATTCAACTGGAATCCTGGATCCCTACTTCCAGTTGGCCGAACAATACACCTTTGCCGATCGTATGTTCCAGACCAACCAGGGTCCGAGCTTTCCCGCGCACCAGTTCATCATTTCCGGTACTTCGGCGCCAACCGCAGACAGTGATTTGTTCGCTTCGGAAAACCCAGCCGGTGTCACGAATCCCAATAACAACACTGGCTGTACAGCTCCTTCAGGCGAATTTGTCAAGTTGATCGATCCCAGCGGCAGCGAGGCACAAAAAATGTACCCGTGTTACGAGCATGAAACTCTCGTTGACCTGCTCGACAATGCGGGAGTCAGCTGGAAATATTATGCGCCGTCAGCAGGGTCCATTTGGACCGGGCCGAATGCGATCTACCATTTGCGTTTCGGCTCGGATTGGACCAACGACGTCGTCCTGAACCCGGCGCAGGTGTTGACTGACATTGCTAACGGTCAACTGGCGACGGTCAGTTGGGTGATTCCGACCGGGCAGGAATCGGATCACGCCGGGGGTAACAAAGGGTTGGGACCGTCCTGGGTCGCGTCGGTCGTCAACGCCATCGGTCAGAGTCAGTATTGGGACAACACCGTCATCCTGATTACGTGGGACGACTGGGGAGGGTGGTACGACCACGTTGCGCCGAGCATTTACAATTCGTACGAGTACGGTTTCCGTGTTCCGCTGATTGTGGTCGCTCCGTTCGCAAAGCAAGGTTATGTCTCTCACGTGACCCATGACTTCGGCAGCATCTTGAAGTTCATCGAGGAGGTCTACCATTTGCCCTCGCTGGGATATGCAGATTCCAGGGCTGACGATCTCTCGGATTGCTTCGACTTTCACCGGCACAATCGGTTCCGGAAGATTGCCGCGCCATACGACGGCAAGTATTTCATCAACGACAAGACACCGCCGACTGACCCAGACGACGATTAACGCTAGCCGAGAAGACCAGACTAATCGTCGCGGACATGAGTGCGAAGCGCACGAAGGCATATCCGCCCTGCTAGGATATGCCTCGTGCCTCCGCTGCTTGATGTCCGGCATCTCACCGTCGAGTTTCCCGCCTCGGACTCTGCTTCCTCGCAGCCCTTAGCTGCAGTCCGTGATCTGAGTTTGACTATTGCCCCTCGCGAAGTTCTCGGCCTCGTGGGCGAATCTGGCTCTGGAAAGTCCGTCACTTCGTTAGCCCTGATGCGCCTGCTTCCCCCGCAGGCGCGCATTGCCGGAGAACTCCTGTTCGCGAATGGAAAGGGTTCATCGCGCGATTTGTTGCAGCTTCCAGACGAAGGAATGCGGACCCTGCGCGGGTCGCAGATGGCCATGATTTTTCAGGAGCCGATGACCGCGCTGAATCCAGTGATGCGAGTGGGCGAGCAGATTGCGGAGGCGGTCGCCGTGCATGCGCAAGTCACAAAAAAGGAAGCCTGGGATCGCGCAGTCGCAGTGATGGAGGATGTCGCGATACCGGACGCGGCCCTTCGCGCCCGCGATTATCCTTATCAACTCTCTGGAGGAATGCGGCAGCGGGTGATGATTGCCATGGCCGTGGTGAATCGTCCTGCGCTGTTGATTGCCGACGAGCCCACCACTGCTCTCGACGTCACGGTGCAGGCGCAGATTCTCCAACTTTTGGCCGAGTTACGATCCAAGTTTGGTCTGGCCATGCTTTTTATTTCCCACGACCTCGCGGTGGTCTCGCAGGTTGCGGATCGGATCGCGGTCATGTATGCGGGAAACCTGGTGGAACTGGGATCGAAACATGACATTTTCCATGCTCCGGCGCATCCCTACACGCGCGGACTTCTGAATGCAGTGCCCACTTTGAAAACGGACCGCACGCGGCCGCTCGCTACCATCGAAGGCACAGTGCCAGCGATGAATGTAGTTCCTCCTGGATGTCCGTTCGAACCACGATGCGACTTTCGGGTAGCGGAATGCGCGTGCCGTCTGCCGCCATTGCTCGAAGTATCGCCCGGCCACTGGGCACGATGCCCGGTGGTGAATCAAGTGTAGAGCGGATACGCCTGTCCGCTTCTTGAGCGACGATTCTTAGCGGGGAAATCCAGAGCAAACATCCAAATCAAAGACGGCGGACAGGAGTATCCGCCCCCACATGCTCCGTTTGGGTCTATAATCGCCATTTTGCCCGGTGACCAGTGCGCGTACTTCTGTTAAGCGACATTCATAGCAATCTCGAAGCTCTTGATGCCTGCCTCGCGGCCGCTCCTGCCTACGATGTGGTCTTTAATCTGGGCGATATTGTTGGTTATGGGGCGAGTCCAAACGAAGTTATTGAACGCTCACGCCGACTAGGGAAGTTCTTCGTTCGCGGCAATCACGACAAAGCTGTGTGCGGCCTGGTCGACATCGCGGATTTCAATCCCGTGGCCGCTTTGGCTTCGCAATGGACCCACGATCAACTCACCTCGGACAATCTGGAGTGGCTGCGTTCTTTACCCCAAGGGCCGGTGCAGATCGAAGGACTCACAGATGTCCAATTTGTGCACGGATCACCGGTCAACGAAGACGAATATGTGGTAACCGTGGGAGACGCGGTGGAACCGTTAATGGCAGCTCCAGCCGTCGTCACGTTCTTCGGGCACACTCATCTGCAGGGAAGCTTTATGTTGAATGGCGATCACATCAACTCGCTCCATCCCGCCTACAGGACTGTCGGACAAATCGAAAGCTCAGAATTTCCACTCAAGAAGAACCTCCCCTACCTGGTAAATCCTGGGTCAGTAGGCCAGCCTCGCGATGGCGATTGGCGGGCGGGCTTCGCCCTTTACGACTCGGACACCCGCATCGTTGAGTTCTACCGCGTGCCCTACAATCTCAAAAGTGCGCAGGATCGTATCCTGGCTGCTGATCTGCCACAGCGTTTGGCTACGCGGTTGGCTGCGGGAAGATAGCTGCCGCGGAGGGACGGATGCAACGACGATCATTCCTCAAAGGTAGCGGCACGGTTATCGTTGTAGTCGTGGGTGGCGGAGTGTGGCGCGCTTATGACGAGGGCGTTTTCAGCGTTGGTGAAGGGCCGGCCTACCAGCCGTGGAGAGATTGGCAGAACGAGAAAGATGGGTCACTGGCGTTGGTGCGCGCGGCGATTCTGGCCGCCAGTCCACACAACACCCAGCCCTGGCTGTTCAAGGTCACCGACAAGCAAATCGAGTTGTATGCGGATACGAGACGGTACCCGGGCGCTCTTGATCCTTATTTGAGAGAACAGCACATCGGTTTGGGCTGCGCATTGGAAAATCTCACGCTCGCGGCCGCGGCCAACGGTTACAACGCCACAGCCACTTTGCTCCCGGGAAAACTTCAGCCGGTTCCTTCCAATCCCCAACCGGCATTGGTGGCCCATGTCGATCTTTCACCGGGCAACCGTCAAACCAGTGAACTCTACGACGTGATTCCCCATCGCCATACCAATCGAGCTCCTTATGACTTGCTGAACCCCGTTCCGGTCGACGTGACGGACGCGCTCATTGGCTTGACTAACGAGGAACCAGAGGTAAAGATTTTTCTGTTCAACTCGGAATCAGGCCGAAATCGAATCATCGATCTAGTCGCCAAAGCAAATAAAGAGGTGTACGCGGATCCGGAGGTTGAGAACGGGAGCCAGCGCTGGATTCGATGGGACTGGAGCGACATCCAAAAGTATCGCGATGGCCTCACCGTTGACGCATTCGGCTTGCCGCCAGTAACTACAGCGATTATCAAATTCAGTCCGAAGCGATTATTAAGAAAGTTCGCTCCCCGTGGCAACGGGGATCCTTACGCGGATCTGTTGCGCGCCACGCCCGTTTTTGGCCTCATCGCTGTGCGTGATCGTTATGACCAGGAACAGTGCCTTCGCGCGGGGCGGATATGGCAGCGAGCGCATCTATTGCTGACCAGCCGGGGAGTCGCGGCTCGGCCGATTAATGAAGCCGTAGAACTCATCGATCATGAGCGGCTGCGAAATCAGGAACCGCGAACCTCGGCTCAGTTGGCCGATCTAACGCATGATGCCACATGGCAGCCGACCTTCATGTTCCGCGTTGGCTATCCAATTCGCCCAGCGCTAGCGAGCCCACGACGTCCAGTCAAGGATGTAATTATTTGACACTCCCGGTCGTGAAGTAGTCTGATCATCAGTCGCCTTATACTTTTTGTTTCGAGTTTACTTTTGCCCATCAGAATCCCGGGAGAAAAGGTTGGAATGAGAACGACGAACCGTTTGAAGTTGGCAAGAGTCGCAATTCCGGTTGCTCTATTAGTCATTGCGGTCGTTGCCGCGGCGGCGCAAAGCACCAGCACCATCGCCCGAAACTTCGATCAGGTCGCAATTTCGCCGGATGGAAGTCGCATTGCATGGGTGGTGCAATCTCCGCCGAATGAATCCGGCGAATCCGCAGGGGGCTCGGCTATTTATGTTCAGGACTTGAAATCTCCTGGCGCCAAGCCGAAACGAATTTCCGCTGGCAGCGACAACCAAGCCGCAAGCGAGGACACCATTGCCTGGTCCCCCGATAGCAAACATTTGGCTTTTCTTTCCGACCTGGAGGGGGAAGGGCAATCGAACTTTTACGTTGCGAACGTAGAGGCTGGAGGTGTGCGCAAGCTGACCAATCTCAAAGGCTACCTGGCCGACCCGGCATGGTCCCCAGATGAGAAGACGCTCGCGTTCTTGTTCACCGAAAACGCACCTCGCGCCGCCGGCCCGCTCATGCCCATGGTTCCTGAGACTGGCGTAATCGACCAGAAGATTTACGAACAACGATTAACCCTGGTGGACCTTGCATCGGGGAAGGTCCGTCCGCTCTCGCCGCCGGATATGTACGTCTATCAATATGACTGGTCACCCGACGGCAAGACTTTCGCCGCGATTGCCGCGCACGGCTCGGGGGATTCCAATTGGTACGTCGCGGAAATCTACACGCTAAGCGCGGAAAGCGGCGAACTCAAGCCGGTGTACAAGCCTTCGCTGCAGATCGCCGTGCCGCGCTGGTCTCCCGATGGCAAGACTATCGCGTTTATCGGCGGGCTGATGAGCGACGAAGGATCAATCGGCGGCGACGTCTTTACCGTTTCCGCAACGGGTGGGGATGCTCGTAATGTCACACCTGGAATTGCTGCATCGCCGTCGTGGCTTTACTGGGATTCGCGGGGCAAAATTCTTTTTACGGAAAACATCGACGGCCAGACGGGAGTTTCCGCAGTTGATCTCTCCAGTGGAAAAATCTCTTCGCTCTGGTCTGGCCCGGATGTCATCTCGACGGAAGTTGAGGGTGGACCTACGGTCTCTCTCACGGCAGATCGCCAGTCGTCGGCCGTGATTCTAAATTCATCCACCCGCCCGCCTGAAATCTGGGCCGGTCCGATCGGGCAGTGGAAGCAAATCACGCGCGTAAATGATGGTATCCATCCCGCCTGGGGTCAACTGAAAAGCCTCCATTGGTCGAACGGTGACACCA
The DNA here is from genome assembly GCA_013288805.1 of Acidobacteriota bacterium. GTDB lineage: Bacteria > Acidobacteriota > Terriglobia > Terriglobales > Acidobacteriaceae > JABDBE01. The sequence continues at coordinate 17,631 of JABDBE010000031.1, read as the reverse complement.
AGGTTCAAGGGTGGCTCATGTTTCCTACCGATTACGATCCCAGCAAGCGCTACCCCATGGTCGTGGTAGTGCATGGCGGCCCGGCCGGGGTCGCGCGCATCGGATGGCCCGAGGTTTTCTTCAACACTTACGACCTCTCTGCCCACGGATATTTCGTGCTCTATCCCAATCCCCGCGGCAGCTTCGGCCAAGGGGAGAAATTTACGCAAGCCAACGTCAAGGATTTTGGCTACGGAGATTTCCAGGACATTTTGAAGGGCGTTGACGAAGTCGTGAAGACGCTGCCGGTGGATGACAATCGCATTGGCATTACCGGCTGGAGTTACGGCGGCTACATGACCATGTGGGCGGTAACTCAAACCAACCGTTTTCGTGCCGCGGTGTCTGGCGCCGGACTAGCGAACTGGCAAAGCTACTACGGTCAAAACGACATTGACGAATGGATGCCCCCCTATTTCGGAGCAACGGTGTACGACGATCCTGCGATCTATGCGAGGAGCGCTCCCATCACCTTCATAAAAAATGTGAAGACACCCACCCTGGTGCTCGTCGGCCAGTACGATGGCGAATGCCCCATGCCCCAATCCCGCGAATTCTGGTGGGCGCTCAAGACGCTGGGCGTGAAAACACAACTGGTGATCTATCCCGGCGAAGGGCACGAGTTCCTCCAACCCGAACACCGCCGCGACGTAATCGATCGTCTGACAGCATGGTTCGATCATTATCTGAAATAAAGGATCGTGTGGTGACGGGCGACTCGTCAGTCCTGCCGGGCGCAGTTCGACCGAGATAACTGTGCGCGGTGTAAACTTTTGCCATGCCCTCATACTCGTCATCCCACTCCAGCAAAGGACTGTTCAGCGAGAGAGAAAACCCGCCCGCGCATCATCTGGTTGCGTTCAGCGACGGCGGAGCACGGGGCAATCCCGGACCGTCCGGGTACGGTGTGGTGATTCAAGACGAAGCCGGACGAAAAGTCGCCGCGCTAAGCGAATATCTCGGTCATCAAACCAACAATTTTGCCGAGTATCAGGGATTAATCGCGGCGCTCGAGTATGCCGTCACCAATGGCCACAAAGCGCTCAAAGTGATCAGCGATTCCGAGTTGCTGGTGCGGCAAATCAAGGGCATCTACAAAGTGAAGAACGCCGCACTGCAGGATCTTCACGGTCGCGCAAAAGAATTGATCGCACAGCTCGAGTGGTTTTCCATCGGGCACGTTCTTCGTGGCCACAACGAAGAAGCCGACCGCCTGGCTAATGCCGCCATGGACCGAGGCATGGGACGCGTGGCGCGGGCGCCCTCGCCTGCGTCTGAGTTGGGAAACATTTCGGCAGCACGACAGGAGTACAACGGGGTCGTTCGCGCAGGAAAGATCGAACTACTCGATGGCAAACTCCCCGAAGGAACCCAAGTCCAAGTGCGCGTTAAGAAGTAGCACCAAGTTTCGATGAGGACGGACGCCCGTCCTCATCGTACGCAAAGTTATTCGTCGACCACCGGATTCCTTAGCGTCCCTACACCCTCGACGCTGATCTCAATCACATCTCCCGCAACCACCGGACCCACGCCTTTAGGAGTGCCGGTCGCGATCACATCGCCCGGAGCAATCGTCATGGCCTGCGAAATGTAGCGAATGATGACACCCAGTGAAAAAATGAAATCGCGAGTATTGCCCTGCTGACGAACCTCCCCGTTCACTCGAGTTTCAACCCCGACGCCCGTCCAGGGATTAATCTCATCGGTCACCAACGGACCCACGGGACAAAACGTGTCGAAGCCCTTAGCGCGCGTCCATTGACCGTCTTTATTTTGCAAGTCACGGGCAGTCACGTCATTGAGACACGTATAGCCGAGAATGTAAGGACGCACATCCTCGTCCGCTCGCACCTGGTAAATTGTCTTGCTGATCACGACTGCGAGTTCCCCTTCGAAGTCGACGCGTTGCGAAAGCTTCGGCCGGCGGATTTCCCCGCCAGGCGCGAGCAGCGACGACGGCGGCTTGAAGAAAATCAAAGGCTGGACCGGGACCTCATTGCCCAGCTCCTCAGCGTGTTCGCGATAGTTACGGCCAACACAAATGATCTTGGATGGGCGGACCGGCGCGAGCAACGTCGCGTCAGCCAAACCAATCTGGTCCATGCGCTTGGAAGGCAGATCCTCGATGTCGCCGTCTGCGTCCTCCGGCGGCTTCAGCAGTAACCGCGTGATCTGCTCGACTCCCGCGACCGCTTCAACCAAGCCGTAATGGGACTCACCGTTAAGTTCGAACCGACAATATTTCATAAGACCCCAATTCTTAGCAGTTGGCAGTTAGCATTTAGCAGTCAGACTTGACCACGATCACGCCCGCAAAACCAAATGCTAACTGCTAAATGCCAATTGCTGCTTTTATGGTACCGCCTCACTCGCCTCTTGCGAGCGCGCGCTTTCGTTCCCGCGCACGTCGACCGCCGAAACCGAATACACGTAGGTTTTACCCAACGCGACGTTCATGTCGCGAAACGCCGGCGTCTTCACCAGTTCCGTATTTACTTTCACCGGCGCAGCACCCTCTTCATTCCGAAAAACGTTGTAGCCCGCGAGATCCGCGTCGGCGTCGGGTGCCCAAATTAAATCAATGAACGGTTGCTGACCCGCTCCCGCAAACACAGCCTGCAGACCGGAGGGCACCGCGGGCGGAAATACATCGTGAGCGAACACTTCTACCGCGGATGTGTCGTCGCCCTCAAACTGAGTCTCGGGTTTTCCTTCCGCGTGGATCACCGTGACCACGGTTGCTCGATAAGAATACGTTTTTTCCCACTCGAAGCTGTGATCCAAGAGCTGTGCCGCGGGCGTTTCGTTCAGTGGCACCTCTCCCACAACTGTATCTGTATTTCCACCTTCCGGGCGACGATACACTCGATAAACGTGTCGTATGCCGGTCGTTTCGGCCGCGCGTGAAGTCCCGATCCAACTCAGCAGGACGCCTTCCGCTGTGACTCGAGCCTGGAAGTCCGAAGGTGGCGGCAAAGCCGGAACCGCCGGCAGACGCACGATATTCGAGATTCCGGCGCTCCGACCCCTGCTATTCAGAACTGAAATTGCATAGAACATTTCCGCATCAGCATTCTCAGCCAGAAGTGTTTGCGGAAGATGATCGACGTAGCTCGCGCGTCCCATCGTAGTCGGCTTCGCAGACTTACTCCTCTGGGGACTCGCTCCGGCAAGCTGTTGGGCAGGCACTTCTCCAACTGGATTCGCACACTCGCTTATTGGTGCGAGGCCTCTGCAGATGTTTGTGAGACCTAAATGCCTTACGGCGAGCCGATCCGTTGTTTCCGAGGGCACAGTCCAATCAAGATAAGCCCGATCGCCTTTGCGCACCGCCCGAAGATCAGTCACCGTCTGGGGGAGATCCAACGATGGAGGCTTAGGAATGCCGGGAACCCCGCAGCCCACAAGGGCAACGGTCCCAGCCAACAATACAAGAAGATGCGTGAGGAATTGCCTCATCGGCAGAACAACAAGATTATCAGATGGGCGGATCGTCGCAGGATTACGAATGCTACAGAATATATCGCGAGAGGTCCTGGTCTTTCACGATGTCTGCCAGCATGTGGCGTACGTAGTCTGCGTCGACTTTGAAGTGCTCACCCTTTTTGTCGGGCGCGTCAAAGCTAATTTCATCCAGCACGCGTTCCATGATCGTATGCAGACGGCGCGCTCCGATGTTTTCCGTGCCTTCGTTGACCCGGAAGGCAAAGCGGGCGACCTCTTCCAACGCATCCTTGGTGAATTCCAACTTCACATTTTCGGTTTCAAGCAGTGCCGTGTATTGCTTCACCAGCGACGACTTCGGCTCAGTCAAAATGCGGATGAAGTCCTCCATGGTCAGCGACTGCAATTCGACGCGGATTGGAAACCGGCCTTGCAGTTCCGGGATCAGGTCACTCGGCTTAGAAACGTGGAACGCACCCGCGGCCACGAACAGAATGTGATCAGTGCGAACCATGCCGTAGCGAGTGTTCACTGTCGTTCCTTCGACGATGGGCAGAATGTCGCGTTGCACACCCTCGCGCGAAACGTCAGGCCCATGCCCGCTTTCGCGCCCCGCGATTTTATCGATCTCGTCGAGGAAGATGATGCCCGAATCCTCCACCCGATCAATAGCGGTGCGGGTCACCTGGTCCATATCAATCAGCCGCTGCTCTTCTTCCTGGATCAGATACTCGAACGCTTCGTTGACCTTCATCTTCCTTTTTTTTGTGCGCTGGCCGAAGATGTTGGGCAGCATGTCCTTGATGTTGACATCCATCTCCTCAACGCCTTGATTGGAGATGATTTCAAATGATGGAAACGCGCGTTCGCGCACATCGATCTCTACCATGCGTTCGTCGAGCTTCCCCTCGCGCAGTTGCTGGCGAAGTTTTTCGCGCGTGCGGCTCTGCGATTCGTTTGAAGCAGAGGAAGTCGTACCTTCAAGGATGAACCCAGCCTGCGCTGGCTCCGGGGGGCGAGCCGGAGCCGGCGGCGGCAGAAGAATATCCAGCAAACGTTCCTCGGCGTTGAGTTCGGCCTTATCTGAAACGTCTTCGAGCTTTTCCTCGCGCACCATCTCGATCGCGATTTCAACCAGATCGCGGATCATGGACTCAACATCCCGCCCGACGTATCCCACTTCGGTGAACTTCGACGCTTCCACTTTGAGGAAAGGGGAGTTGGCGAGTTTGGCCAAGCGGCGGGCGATCTCGGTCTTTCCCACGCCAGTAGGGCCGATCATGATTATGTTTTTGGGAATAACTTCTTCGGCGAGCTCGGGCGTCAGCTTCTGCCGGCGCATGCGGTTGCGCAACGCAATCGCAACGGCGCGCTTCGCATCTTTCTGTCCTATGACGTGCTTGTCCAGCTCTGCGACGATCTCACGCGGCGTAAGCTCGTCGAGCGCAATCTGTTCTTCGTCCACGGTTCCGGGTAAGTAAATAGCCATAAATATCTCGGGCTTCAGGCGTCAGGCTTCGGGCGCTTCAAACTGACGCCTAGCACCTAGAGCTCTTCAATCGTAACTTTGTCGTTCGTATAAATACACATGTTTCCGGCAATCTTCATTGCTTCTTCCGCAATCTGGTGAGCTGATAGTTGGGTGTGAGCAGCCAGCGCCTGCGCTGCAGCTTGCGCATACGGACCCCCGCTGCCTATAGCTGCAATGCCGCCATCCGGCTCGATCACGTCGCCTTGTCCGCTGAGCAGGAAAGTCTGTTCCTTGTCGGACACCAGCAGGAGTGCTTCGAGATGACGCAAGAATTTATCTGTCCGCCAGTCCTTCGCCAGTTCGACAGCTCCGCGGCCGATATTGCCATGATACTGCTCCAGTTTGGCCTCGAACCGGCTAAAAAGTGAAAAAGCATCCGCCGTCGAGCCCGCGAATCCGGCCAGAATCTTATCCTGGTACAAACGGCGGATTTTCTTGGCGGTATGTTTGATCACGCCTTCGCCGAGCGTGACTTGTCCGTCGCCAGCCATCACCACATGGCCGTCCCGCCGAACGCAAAGAACTGTGGTGGAACGTACTAAACGCTTCTTCGTCATGAGCGCAATTTTTTATTATAACAGCGGAACCTTAGTTTCCTTTAGCTCACCACCACATCTGCTATCCGAGTTGCGTCGGAGCAAGCACGCACATCGTGAGTGCGAATAATGTGCGCTCCTTTCAGGATGATGGCCGTCTCCGCGGCGACAGTCCCATAGAGGCGCTCGGCCACTGGCGCATCGTTGCCGTTCCTCGCCAGCGCTCTTCCAATAAACGATTTGCGAGACACTCCTGCCAGCAGCGGATATCGCAGTTCATGCAGCTCGTCAAAGCGCTTGAGCAGCGGGTAGTTTTCCTGAAAGCTCTTCCCGAATCCGAAACCTGGATCGAGCACGATTCGCTCGCGCTTCACGCCTGCAATCTGTGCCCCATCGGCCCACGCCCGCAGTTCGCGTTTCACCAGCGTCACGAAATCGGATATCGGCGGCAAAGTCCGCCATTCCTCCGGACGCCCGCGCATGTGCATGAGGACGACCCCACATTTCAACCCGGCCAGCGTCTTCACCATCTGCGGATCCCAGCGAAATCCGCTCACGTCGTTTACGATCTCGGCTCCTGCTTCAACTGCCGCTCGCGCCACGCTTGCCTTGTAAGTGTCTACCGAGATCACCGCCTCCGGGCGTTTTTGCTTCAGCGCGGCGATCACCGGAATCACACGCTGCAATTCTTCCTGCTCGCTGACCGGCCGCTTCTGTGGCTGCAGTCCAGCCGGCGCGGTGGCCGCGCTTTCCGTCGAAGGCAGAACCTTGGCGCCCGGCCGTGTCGATTCCCCTCCGACATCGACGATGTCGGCGCCATCCTCCAGTAACCTCAGCCCGTACTCCACTGCGAGATCGCGGTCGAAATGCGCTCCTCCATCGGAAAACGAATCGGGAGTGACATTGACGACGCCCATTACCAGCGTGCGTTTTCCCAATGGCAGGGAACGCGATCCAAGATTCCATTCGAACACCGGACGCATGGGCACGATTCTAAACCCAGCACTTAGCAGTGAGCATTCAGCACTTAGCATCCAGCCACTTCAAGTCGATTTTCGAAAACCCTCGAAACTCTCAAAGTGCTAAATGCCAAATGCTGACTGCTAAATGCTGACTGCTAAATGCTGAGTGTTAAAGCTAGACTCCTAATAAGCCAATGCTACAATCGGCTGTCACATGCGTCGTAAACGCGCGCATTTCGCGATTGTTTCCTGCCTGCTTCTGGCGGCGCAACTCTATGCCGCCTCGCACGATCCGGTTGCCAAGCGCATTGACGGCATCCTGGCCGCCCCCGATCTGGCCCGTGGATTTTGGGGAATCGAGGTAGTCTCACTCGATAGCGGAAAAATCATTTACACCCAGAACGCCGACAAGCTGTTCACTCCCGCTTCCAACACGAAGCTGTTTACCACCGCCGCCGCTCTCGCACTGATCGGGCCGGATTACACTTCGCGCACCACCGTCGAAACCAGCGGAATTCTCGACAAATACGGACGACTCACTGGCGATCTCGTGTTGGTCGGCCGCGGCGACCCCAACCTTTCCGGCCGCGAATTGCCTTACAACTTGAAAACGGCGCGCAATGATCATCCCATTCAGGTGCTCGAACAACTCGCGGATGCGCTGGTTCAGAAAGGCGTGAAGTATGTCGACGGTGACATCGTCGCTGACGACTCCTATTTCGCCTTCGAGCGTTACGGGGAAGGCTGGAGTCAGGATGATTTAGTTCTGGCGGACGGCGCCCCGGTTTCGGCACTTACCATCAACGACAACGTCGTGTTCGTGAATATTCTTCCTGCGGACCGCCCCGGGGAACATGCCTTCGTCAGCATCACGCCTTTCGCGGATTATTATCACATCGACAATCGCATTATCACGACGCCCGCGGGAACGGGCCGAAAGATTTTTATCAGCCGCGAACCCGGATCGACCTCGCTCACGTTATGGGGCAATGTGCCGCTCGATGATGCCGGGGCAAATGAAGCTCTCGCGATTGAAGATCCCGCGGAATTCGCCGCCGCTCTCTTCCATCAGTTGCTGGAGAAGCGCGGCATTGTGGTCTACGGCAAGCAAAGCACGCGGCACACCGAATTGGCTAGTCTTTCCACGTTGACAGTCACGGCCATGGCGCCCGCGCGTGGTGGTGACGAATCTTCGCGCGCCCTGCCGAATCAGCCGTTAGTGCTGGCTAGCTATCAGTCCAAACCGCTGATCGAAGATGTGCGCGTGATCAACAAGGTCAGCCAGAACCTGCACGCCGAAATCTTGTTGCGTTTGCTAGGGCGAGAGAAAGGCTCGGCGGGCACCGTCGCAGGTGGGCTTGAAGTGCTGCATGGTTTTCTCAATCAAGCGGGCGTGCCCAGCGACCAATACGTTTTTTACGATGGGTCTGGTCTCTCCCGCCAGAATCTGGCCACGCCCCACGCCGTGGTGCAGCTGTTGCGCTACGCAGCGAGCCAATCGTGGGGATCGAGCTTCCGGGAGACGCTGCCGGTTGCCGGTATCGACGGATCGCTTTCGGATCGCTTCCCCAATCTTGATCCGCGGACGCACGTTTATGCCAAAACCGGGTCACTCGGCGGAGTGAAGGCGCTGTCCGGTTATGCAACCACCGCGCGCGGCCAGCAGGTTGCGTTTTCCGTTCTTTCCAACAATTTCAACCTGCCCAACAAACGTGTTCTCGACACCATCGACAGCGTTGTGGAAGCGATTGTGAATGAGAAGTAGGTCAGCACTCAGCACTTAGCAATCAGTACATCGCTCACAAACTGTTTTCGATGGAACTGCCGAGTGCTGAGTGCTGAATGCTTCTTCTCACCCCGGCATTTTCTTTGATTGACGATCACGGACTGCACGGACTCCGCCGGGGCCCGTGCCGGTCGGCGGTTTGCGCATTCCTTCCAGCAGATCTTTCAGTACCGTCGCGTTGTTTTGTTCTTCGTTCCTGGAAGCGAAAAGTAAGGTCAGTTTCTTACGCTGATTGGCCAAGCGATAAAGTTCACTGAGCGCCTCCACGCATTCTGGGCGGGCCAACTCTTTGAGATAACGCTTGCGAAACATCGTCCATGCATCGGGGCGCGCATGGAACCACCTGCGCAACGCGTCGGACGGGGCCAGATCGCGCAGCCACTTGTCCACCGCTGCACGAGCCTTGCTCAAACCGCGAGGCCAAAGGCGGTCCACCAGAACCCGCGTCCCGTCGGAGCGCGCGGGTTCCTCGTACACTCGTTTTATATTTACTCGTTTCGCTGTCACTCGATTCCGACACCAGTCATGGCATTGCTTTATTATTGTAGCGGTTTGTTTTTGGGTTTGACGGACAAATGGAACGATCTCGCATTCTTCTTAGTCGACAATCCCGAAAGTTGGCTCTGAGTCTTGGTGTCTCGGTCGTGATGGCGTCGTTCCTGGCCGGCTGCGATGTCCAACGCCGCAAAAGCGACGCCGAACTCGGACTCAAGCCGCAACAGATCACCGGGCGCCGGATTTACGACAATTATTGCGACCGGTGCCATGCGCCGTACTCTTCGAGGGGGCGTCAAGGTCCCAGCATGAAAGGCGTTTTCCAGCGGCCATATCTGCCAATGAGCGGGATGCCGGCGAATGACGACCGAGTCACGGACATCGTGCGTCTGGGGCGCAACAAGATGCCGGGCTTCGCCCAGGTCCTCAGTCAGCAACAGATTAACGATCTGCTGGCGTATCTACATACGTTGTAAGTTCGCGGATGCGTTTGACATCATCTGTTTGGTTCCCTACCCTTGTTTGTCCTGAGCTATGAAGATCCTCGTCATCGGAAGTGGCGGACGCGAGCATGCGCTGGTGTGGAAATTACGCCAGTCTCCGCGAGTTTCGCGAGTCTATTGCGCGCCGGGTAATGCGGGCATTGCCGCCGAAGGGGAATGTTTGCCCGTCGATGTGAAGAGCGTTGAGTCCCTGCTGGCGCTGGCTGCGCAGATCAAGCCCGACCTGACGGTGGTGGGCCCGGAGTTGCCGCTGCAACTGGGAGTGGTGGACGAGTTTACGCGTCGCGGATATCGCATCTTTGGTCCCCCGCAGAGCGCGGCGCAGCTCGAATCCAGCAAGAGCTTCGCGAAAGAGTTTATGCAGCGCCATCACATCCCGACGGCGCACTACGCCATCTGCGATAGCACGAAGGATGTTGCCGACGCCTTGCCCCATTTCCACATGCCAGTGGTGGTGAAGGCGGACGGATTGGCTGCCGGCAAGGGCGTGGTGATCTGCAAGAGCAAAGAAGAGGCGTCGGCGGTTGCGGCGGAGATGCTCAGTGGGAAGATGCTCGGTGAAGCTGGCGCACGCGTTGTGCTCGAGGAGTGTCTCAAGGGTGAAGAACTTTCATTCCTGGTCTTGAGTGACGGAGAACGGGTAGCTGCGCTGGCTGCAGCGCAGGATCATAAGCGCGTGGGCGAGGGCGATACGGGCGCGAACACTGGCGGCATGGGCGCTTACTCTACGCAGACCGTGGTGGATGCGCAGATGCAGAACTGGCTGTTGCAGCACGTGGCGCGTCCCGTAATTGCCGGAATGAAAGCAGAAGGGACGGAATATAAAGGGGTGCTGTATTGCGGCCTGATGATGACCGCGCGTGGACCGATGGTGCTCGAGTTTAACTGCCGCTTTGGCGATCCCGAGACTCAGCCGATTCTGATGCGGCTGGAGAGTGATTTGTTGGAGGCGCTGGAAGCTTCGATTGATGGGCGGGTCAGCGACGGCGATTTCCGCTGGTCCACGGATGCTTCGGTTTGCGTAGTGATGGCTTCGGGAGGTTATCCGGGCACATTCGAAGTGGGCAAGAAAATCAGCGGACTCGAAGATGTGGAGAAAGTTGCGGGCGTGAAGGTTTTTCACGCGGGTACGACGAAGCATGACGATGCATACTTTACCGCCGGTGGGCGAGTGTTAGGGGTTACTGCGCGAGCTGCTAGTCTTGACGAGGCGGTGAAGCGCGCTTATGAGGCGGTCCAGAAGATCAGTTTCGGGGGCGCGTACTATCGCAAGGATATTGCAGCGCGGGCGCTGAAGAAATAGTTCGCCGTTCTGAGCGTCGAGAATAATTTCGCGCTTCGGACGGGAGGCAGATCCTTCGCGTTGATCAGGATGACAAAGCCAAACTAGGGGACAATTCATGAGCAAGCCACTGGTTTCGATTGTGATGGGAAGCGATTCCGATCTCGACATTATGCGCGAGGCGGCGAAGGCACTCGATGATTTCGGGATTGCCTATGAGATCGATGTAACCTCGGCACATCGCTCTCCGGACCGCACGGCGGACTTTGCGCGTAAAGCGGCAGACCGCGGCATTCGCGTGATCATCGCGGGAGCCGGTGGAGCGGCGCATCTGGCCGGAGTGATCGCCGCGCATACCACCCTGCCGGTGATTGGCGTTCCCATTCCTTCTACCGCGCTGAACGGTATGGATTCACTGCTCGCGACCGTGCAGATGCCTGCCGGGATTCCAGTCGCTACGGTTGCCATCGGCAAAGCCGGAGCCACCAATGCCGGAATTCTGGCGGCGCAGATTCTGGGGCTCGCGAGTGAATCCCTGGCCCGAAAACTGGATAGTCTTAAGGAGACGCTGGCCAACAGCGTGGAAGAGAAGTCGCGCAAACTGAAGATCACTCTGGGCACCTAGCGTAGGCTCAGGGCAGGGATGCGTAAAGTCTGAGTATGGGTGCTGCGGGCAAGATGCAGAGATCCTTCGCCGCGCTCAGGATGAGGGCGGACTTTTTTTTCTACTCAAGACGGCTTTGATTGAGGTGCGCATGCTGCGGCCGATTCTTCTGCTTTTGTTCCTGCTGTTGATGACCGCTATGGACTCTTCTGGCCAAGACCGTTCATACGGCCGTTCCGTCGTGATGACAGATCGCGGCATCGTCGCCACCAGCCATTACCTGGCGTCGCAGGCCGGAAGCCAAATCCTGGCTAAAGGTGGAACGGCGATCGACGCCGCGATTGCTGCCAATGCCGTGCTCGGCGTCACCGAGCCGATGAACAACGGAATCGGCGGTGATCTGTTTCTCATTTACTGGGAAGCCAAGACCGGCAAACTCTACGGCCTGAATTCAAGCGGCTGGGCGCCACGTGGACTTTCCGTCGAGTTTCTGGCGAAGCAGGGCATTACGTCGATGCCCGAGGACGGGATTCACAGCGCAACCGTCCCCGGCGCGGTTGAAGGATGGAGCCAGTCCCACCAGCGCTTCGGGCGGTTGCCTTGGAAAGATCTTTTTGCTCCGGCTATTTATTACGCCGAACACGGTTACGCTGTGCCGGAAATTATCCACGACTATTGGGTGGAAGAAGAAGCCAAGCTGCAAAAGACCAGCGAGTCGCGGAGGGTTTTTCTGCAAGCCGGCAAAGCTCCGGCAGTTGGCGCCAGGTTTTCCAATCCCGACTTAGCCAATACTCTGCGCTTGCTTGCCGACCAGGGCCGCGACGCTTTTTATAAAGGCGAAATCGCGAAGGCGATCGTAAGCACGTCGTCGTCGTTCGGCGGAACCATACAGTTGGATGACCTGGCCGACTTTTCCGCAGAGTGGGTTGAACCTATTTCTATCGACTACCGCGGCTGGAAGATTTACGAACTTCCTCCGAATGGCCAGGGCATGGCGGCGCTCGAGATGCTCAATATCATGAGTACCTTCCAACCCGACGCCGGCGGGCCGCAGGGCACGGTCGAATTGCACAAAAAGATTGAGGCCATGAAGCTGGCGTACTCCGACCTCTATCGGTACAACGCCGACCCACGGTTCGCCAAGGTTCCAGTGCACGGCCTGTTGTCGAAGACCTATGCTGCGCAGCGTGCCGCTCTCATCAATCCGAACAAAGCCGACTGCAATCCCGGACCCGGAAGTCCGGCGACGAGCGACACAGTTTACCTCGCGGCGGTAGACAAAGAAGGCAACATCGCGTCGCTGATTCAAAGCAATTACTCCGACTTCGGTTCCGGCGTTGTGGTGAATGGAATGGGGTTTGCGTTGCAGAACCGGGGAGCGTTGTTCGTGCTCGATCTCGGCCATCCCAATGTGTTGCAACCGCGCAAGCGTCCGTTTCACACCATCATTCCGGCCTTTATGGAGCAAGCAGACGTTCACATCGGATTCGGCATCATGGGCGGTCCGAACCAGCCTTTGGCGCACGCGCAGTTTGTCTCTAACTTTGTGGATTACGGGATGAACATTCAGGCCGCGCTCGAAGCGCCGCGATTTACCGTGGCTGACAACAAGGTAAGTTGTGACATTCCGATCGAGTCGCGGGTCAAGCCTGACGTGTTGCAGGCACTGCGCGACAAAGGCCACAACCTGATCGTGCGCGGTGCCTACACAACGGCTATGGGACGCGGGCAAGCGGTGATGCACAATTCGAAAACTGGCATGAACTCAGGTGCGTCCGATCCACGTGCCGATGGCGTGGCCGAACCGGAGCCCCCGGACACACACTCTAAATAGGTCCGATTGTGGCTTCGCTCCTATTGATCTGTAACGGATCCTTCCCCAGTTTCACTAAAGACATGAGGATGTTTTGCGTCCGGACGAGGAGGGTTACCATGAAAAACACGGTTCGAGGTCGCGGCATGTATCGGCGTGCTACCAGTGCCGCACTGGCGTTAGGGGTCGTGCTGGTGGCAGCGACTACTCAATCGGCTCCTGCACAAACTCTTAAAACACTCTATGCGTTCACTGGGGGAGCAGACGGTGCATACCCTTCAAGCCTGGTGCAAGACGCGGCGGGCAACCTATACGGGCTCACATACGGCGGCGGCGATCCCAGCTGCTTCGGCGGGCTTGGCTGCGGAACGGTCTTCAAGGTGGATTCCACAGGCAAGGAAACTGTCCTGCACACATTCACTGGGACGCCAGATGGATCAACACCCGCTGTCTTTTCACGGCTGGTTTTCGATGGGAGGGGCAACCTCTACGGCAACACACAGTTCGGAGGGACCTCCAACGCCGGAACTGTGTTCAAGCTGGATACAACTGGCAACGAGACGGTGCTGTTTAGTTTTTCTCCTGGAGCGAGCGGCAATCTTCCCTCCGGTGGTTTGATCCTCGATGGGGCAGGCAATCTGTATGGAACCGCCTACTTCGGCGGCGACTTTAACTGTGGCAAAGGTGTCGGCTGTGGCACAGTGTTCAAGTTAGATCGCAAAGGCAATCAGACCGTCCTTTACAGCTTTAGCAATCCCCCGGATGGAAGCAATCCCAATGGAAAATTGCTAATCGATTCTGCAGGTGATCTCTATGGCACGAACGTCTTTGGCGGCCACAAATGCGTGAACCCATCCGGATGTGGAAGCGTTTTCAGGATCGATACGGCCGGCCATGAGACTGTGCTGCACGCCTTCAGGGGCGCGGCTGATGGGGGGCTTCCCGAAGCCGGATTGCTCTCGGATCGGGCTGGCCATCTCTACGGGACGACCGATGGGTTCGGTGCCGCTGGCAACGGCGTTGTGTTCAGGCTAGATCCAGATGGCAAGGAGCACGTGCTGCACAGTTTTACCGGGGGAGCCGACGGCGGATCTCCGCGTGCGGGACTAATTTGGGGCCCAGACGGCTTATATGGCACAACCACCTATGGCGGCAATTTTGCTTGTGCGTTTGGTTGTGGAACAGTGTTTAAGCTGAATCAGCTCGGGCTTACAGTTTTGTACGAGTTCACCGGAGGTGCGGATGGCGCGAATCCGGTCTCAACCCTGTTTCGGGACTCGGAAGGTAACTTCTATGGAACTACGAATGCGGGCGGTGACCTTAGCTGCAACAGTGGATCGGGTTGCGGCACAGTGTTCAAGCTGACGCCGTAACACTGCGGCGGCGGCGGTTGGCCCTGAAACGGACTCTACAACTTCAACCCTTTCAAATACTCCCGCAGCGGGCCGCCCAGATCCTTGCGCTTCAGAGCGAATTCGATTGTGGCCTGGAGGAAACCGAGCTTGTCCCCTGCATCATGGCGTTTGCCTTCGAAGACATAGCCATACATCTTTTCTCTCTTGAGCAGGGTGCGCATGCCGTCGGTGAGTTGAAGTTCGCCGCCGACGCCAGCCTTGGTTTCTGACAAGGTTTCGAAAACCGTCGGGGTCAAAATGTAGCGGCCGATCACGGCGAGGTCCGACGGGGCCTCTTCCAGTTTCGGTTTCTCGACCATATTGCGGATTTCGTAGAGCCTGCCGTCGAATCGTCCATCTGCCGGTTTTACATCGAGCACACCATAAGCAGAGATAGCCTTGCCTTGGATGATCTGAATCGCAATCACCGACGATTGAGTCTGGTTGAAAACGTCAATCATCTGCTTCAGGCAGGGAGGGTCAGCGTCGATGATGTCATCCGCCAGCAGCACAGCGAAGGGTTCATTGCCCACCAGTTCGCGCGCCATAAGCACGGCATGGCCCAGGCCGAGCGCTTCTTTCTGCCGAACGTAGGCTACATGGATCATGTCGGAGATGCCGCGCACGATCTTGAGCAGATCGGTCTTCTTGCGCTCCTCCAGCATCTTTTCCAATTCGTAACTCACGTCGAAGTGGTCTTCAATGGCCTGTTTGCCACGGCCGGTGATGATGATGATCTGGTCGCATCCCGAGGCGAGCGCTTCTTCGACTCCGTACTGAATGATCGGCTTGTCGACCAGCGGCAGCATTTCTTTGGGTTGAGCTTTGGTGGCGGGCAGGAAACGCGTGCCCAGTCCGGCGGCAGGAAATACGGCTTTGCGAACTCTCATGGGCATAAGGATCTGTCGTCCGCAGCGCTAACTTACGCCACGATAAATCAAACTAATGATTGTACCGGATTGTGATCGCCAGCCGGGACGCCTTCGCGACCGGTGCAAAGATGTATCGGTGCCGAAAATCACGAGAGTGCATCGGGGTGCCCGTCCAGCGTGTTAAAATTCCCCGAAGTACCTCCATGCCCGGGACCCCATTGATCGAGCTAGCGCCGTCGATTTTGTCGGCTGACTTCGCCCATCTGGCGGACCAAGTCCAACTTGCGGCCGAAGGCGGTGCCAGCGTAATCCACGTGGACGTCATGGACGGGCATTTTGTTCCCAACATCACTCTCGGACCGCCCGTGGTGAAGTCGTTGCGCAAATTCACCGCTCTGCCCCTGGATTGCCACCTGATGATCGAGAATCCCGATCAATACATTCCCGACTTCGCGGAGGCTGGCGCGGATTGGATGTCGGTTCATCAGGAAGCGTGCAGGCACTTGAACCGCAGCCTGCATCTCATCCGGGACCATGGCGCTCGAGCTGGCGTCGTGATTAACCCGGCGACGCCGGTCGAAACATTGAGTGAGGTGCTGGACATCGTTGATTATGTGCTGGTCATGTCGGTGAATCCGGGGTTCGGAGGTCAGAAGTTCATTCCGGGCACGGTGCATAAGATCCGCAGGCTGGCGGAGTTGCGTCGGCAGCGGGGGCTGAGCTACCGGATTGAAGTTGATGGCGGCGTGTCCCTCGATACCGTAGCCGAAGTGGTCCAGGCG
>JABDBE010000031.1:0-1578 GCA_013288805.1 Acidobacteriota bacterium | reverse complement strand
CCGAAATTCTGGTTGCAGGCAACGCTGTGTTCGGCAAAGGCGATCCAAAGAGTAACGCGCAGAAACTGTTGAAGGCGGCGACCGAAGCTGTGCTGCAAAAGGTGTAGCAGGCGCCTGGTGGGAAGCTTGGTCAGAGGGCTGGTCCACGATAGTCTGAGCAATACAGTTCAGGGTCTGAGGGTTCATATGTCTCGTCGTATTCCGGTGATGCTTCTTTTGGGCGTGCTGGCTGTCACTGTGGCTTGCACAAACAAGAAGGTCAGCAACCCAATCGCGAATGTCGATTCGAAGCAGCCTGACAAGGTTCTATTCGACCGTGCCATGGACGCGATGAAACATAACCGCTTCGACGTGGCGCGGCTCTCGCTCCAGACTCTGATCAACACCTATCCGGATTCGGAATACATTGCGCGCGCCAAGCTGGCGGTAGCTGACTCCTGGTACGCCGAAGGTGGTTCGGCATCGTTGGCCCAGGCGGAAATTGAGTACAAGGATTTCGAAACCTTTTTCCCCAACATGCCGGAAGCGGCTGAGGCCCAGCTGAAGCTGGCAAACATTCACTATCAGCAGATGGAAAAGTCGGATCGGGATCCCACTCATGCCCTGCGAGCGGAGGAAGAATACCGGCAGTTGATCATGCAGTATCCCGACAGCAAGCTGGTGCCGGAGGCCAAGCAACGCCTCCGGGAAGTGCAGGAAGTGATTGCCGAACGGGAATTCAGCGTGGGACGCTTCTACTACCTGCGGCAATCGTATCCAGCCGCGATCGCGCGCCTGGAATCTCTCGTCGACAAGTATCCGCTGTACAGCAAAGCCGATGAAGCTCTCTACCTGCTTGGGCAGTCGTATGAAGGCGAGATTGCCTTGGTGCGGGCCCGTCCGGGAAACGAAGCCGCCAAGTCCCGCATGATCGCAGATTTTACCAAGGGCGCCGCCGCAGCTTACGACCGCATCCTGACGCGCTATCCAGTGATGGACCGAGCCGATGATGCCAGGACAAGGCTTCTGGCCTTGCATCAACCGGTGCCGAGAGCAACCAAGGCTGCCGTCGCACAAAATAAAGCGGAAGAAGACAGCCGGCGCGAGCCGAGCACGTTTTCGAAGGTCATGAAGAGCTTCGAAAAACATCCGGACGTGGCCGACGCGACGAAAGTAGGCGAGCCTACGTTAGTCGATCCCACCCCGATGAGCGCAACTCAGGTGATGCAGGCGGCCACAAGAGCCGCGATCGGGACTGGAACTGACAGCCACTCTGTTTCCATCGAAACCGTCAAAGGCGGCGCACCGGGACCGGACCAACCGGCTCCTCGTTCGGATACTCCAGTTCCGGCGGATGCGGCTGCAAGTAATCCCACGGCAGTTGATGCATCTGCGCCCGCAGCCGCTCAGCCTGATCCGAACGAGTTGAAACCCAACGCCGGACCGTCAGATCCTAATGAGCTGAAGCCCAATGTCAGCGATGATAGTGGTCAGGCTTTGCCTCCCCCGCAGCAGGTGAATGAGATCCAGAGCGGAGCGGCTAGCCCTCCAGCGAGCGGTGGAACCAGCGCAGCCACGGCGAGCGATCCGAAAAGCACC
>JABDBE010000030.1:8911-33940 GCA_013288805.1 Acidobacteriota bacterium | reverse complement strand
CCGTTCGCCGACGCGCACAACGTGATCGACATTCTTCAGAACGACTTCCAAGGAAGCTTCTTCAGGCACGCGGCAAGCCATTCCGTCGCCCAGTATCGTGGTTACGGGCGCCGAAATACTTCGTCCGGCTTCAAATGAAAGTGCGTAGGCCGGGGCTCCGTCCGGAACCACGCCGATAATCTTCGTCTTCAGATTGAGTCCATTGCGAACAGCGCAGCAGGACGAGATGCCCGAACCTTGCCCAATCGGCACATAGACCACGTCGAGATCCGGGACGGCCGAGAAAAACTCCATCCAATAGGTCGCAACTCCCTTCACGATGTTGCGATGATTCGAAGGCACGAAGTGCCAGCCATGCTCGCCCGCCAGCTTCTGCGCGTGTTCCTTCGACTCCTGAAAATCGTTGCCGAATTCGATGAGGGTCGCTCCCTGGGCTCGCATCGCCGCATTCTTCTCCGGGCTGTTTCCATGGGGCACAACGATGTGCGCGGGCACTCCAAACCGGCGTGCGGCCAGCGCGACCGACTGGCCGTGATTGCCGCGAGTCGCGGTGACCAGACCCGTCACGCCTTTCGATTCTCGAAACAGTTCCTCGGCGTAAACCACCGCCGTGCGTGCTTTGAAGGCGCCGATCGGAGTGTGGTTTTCATGCTTCACCCAGGTCTCAGTTCCCAGGCGCTCACACAACAGAGGCCACACAATTTGCGGCGTCGGAAGCATCACCGAATAGACAAACTGCTGAGCCTGTCGGATTTCCTCAATCGTTGGCAAGGATAAAGACGCGGTCATGAGCGATTCTTCAAACATGGGATGCGGTTCCTCCGCGTGAGCTGGTAACGCTTTTTGATCCCAACCGGGTCCCGATAGATTCAACAAAAGTGAGAGCGGGCGACGGAGTGTCGCACATGGATTCTCGATCCAGCGATGGCAACTGAAACACTCGAAGGCAACGATTACTGGCCACGACGGCGCGGCGCCGGTTTCACCACAGTTGTGCGCTGGACCTGTGTGGACGTTCTTTCAGGCGAAAGACGAAGCTCAGGGTTAACCGTAAATTGTTCTGGGGCTCGACTGCACCGGCAGCATCGTAAAACGAAGTGCGCAGGTAGTCTCCATTGATGCGAAGGGCCAATTGCCCCGAAACAAATTGCTCGATTCCTCCTCCAAACGCGTAGGAGGGCCGTACCAACCAGCCATGAAAGTCCTGGGATTCAGTTATCGGAACTGCGCCGTCGACGAGACCCATGCCGGCTAACGCGCGGACGAACACACGGGTATTTCCGTGTTCAATCGGATAGAACACAGGGCCAGTGTAAAGGCTCAACAGATAGCCTTGGTGGCGGGTATCGAGGATGGCAGGCGTGTAAAGGTAATTCGAATCCAGGATTGCTCCCCAACGCGGGCTTATGCCGATGCTTCCAGCAAAATCCAAACCGTTGAAATTCGCGCGTCCAGCGGAGGCAATCGGCATCGAGAGCCGGCTATAGCCGACGCTAACATCGTAAGCTGGCCCGGCGACTGCGGGCGACGGCGCGTTTACCATCTGATTTTGCGCCAGTGCTGGCGCTACCATCACGAACCCGAAAAAGCAGAGCTTCCCAATGGTCCTCATCGTGTTTCTCATTACGTCCTTTCTCATCGGCGGTACGAGTTAGGGAGAGGATTTAATTCTGACGGTCGACGAATACTCACCGTCGACCGTCAACTGGTTTACGGACGTACTGAACCCTGGGCGACAAGTTTTCTGTCAGCCTGGCTATAGCTTAGAGAGGGGAAAAACGGAGTGACCTCGAATGGCATCTTTTCCCTCGGGGACAAGAGTGCAACTGGATTCGCATTCATCATCGTCAGCTGATTGCTCCACGGATCCAACTTGACCCGGCTACCGATCGGAAGGGCGGCAATCTGATCAAGGCGCTGCTTCTCCAAAGCTGGCGCGGAGTTGAAAAGTGCGGCCATGCGCGTGGCGTTTCCACTCGCCATTCGGCTGCCCAGCCGTGGGCTGATCAAGCTGGTCAGCGCCGGCCCCCGATTCTGCAGTGCTTTGAGGAATAACCCTGCATTCCCTAGTTTGTCTTTGTATGGGGACGTCGCCAGCAACTCTATTGCTTTGCTGTCGGCCGCCTTTTCCTCTGCAGCATCCCGCTCAAAATGCAAACGCTGAAATGCGTCGGCATCGGCGAAGAAGAAGCGGTCATCGAAGGCAAGCTTGGTATCGACATGATGACCTAATACGATGTGGCCGAGTTCGTGAGCCAGAATGGTCGCCAAAGATGCTTCATCCGGCAGTACATCCAGGAGACCGCGACTGACTACAATGGTGTGCCCGATCGTGAACGACTCCAGAGGCAGCGTCAGCAGTACACGGCAACGTACATCGGGCTCGATTTGGAGCTTGTTAGTGATGATGAGGTTGTCGACCACGGTCTGCAGGATCTTATCCACGTCGCCCGAAGGCGCGAGCAGGCCGATCTTCTGCAAATGGTCCACGGCATTGTCCTCGGCCATCCTCTCCCACATGCGCTGGGCTTCGACGGGGCTATTGTCTTTGGCAACGGGACGTTCATCCACCGAGTTGTCAACTTTGATTTGGGTAAACTCTTCGTTGTGATTCAGCTGTTCTGGATCGTATCCCCACAGACGCGTCTGCGCCTTGAGATACAAATCGTGGAACAGAGGGCTATTGCGTTGTGTGCCGGACTCCTCAACGTAGACATAGGAAGGCAGCCACATACCGCCTTGCAGATTAAAACGCCAACTGTCAAAGTGCAGGTAATGAGTGAAGTTTGAATGACCGGCATAGGTGCCGTTGAAGCGGACAATATTGAAGTCGCGATCTTCGACCCAGATTCTTCCGGTAAACGACCCTTCTCGCGCTTTTTTCCCAGGCTGCACATCTATCACGATGCAGCGTGCTTCGCCTAAGAACTCGCGTCGCACAAAAGTGAAACGGTAATTAGTCTTCTGGAAGTCTGGATCGAGCACAACCATTTGCGCGAAACCCTGCGGTAAGAACTTGTAGGCCAGGGCAGAAGAGATGGGATTCGAAACGTGATGCAGAAATCCTTGGTGCTGCCTTTGGAACATTGAATCGCGGACTCCGCGATTCAGGTCAATCCGCCCCAGGAAATACTGATCGCTGACCGGCTCGACGTTGTGATCGTTGTCTTCGTGAAGATTCTGGATATAGGTTTCGGCCAAAGGGTGCAAGCGCTTCATGGTCACGACAAACCCGCGCTCGCGTTCTACCACTCGGTCGACGGTTTGGTCGAAGGAAAGTGCCGCCGAGGTTTTCGGGTTTTCGGCCACAACCGCTGCCGTCGAAGACAAAAGCAGCAAGAAAACGATAGTTCTGAAACTACGCATAGCACTCCTCACGAAATAAGTTCGAAAATGATGTGGACCTGAGCTCTCGAATCAATCGGCTGGCCTTCATGCAAAGCAGGCTTGAACTTGATTTGCTCAGCAGCTTTTACGGCCTGTTCGTCCAGTCCGTATCCCAGCCCTTGCACCACTCGGATCACGTGTATTTGTCCGTTGGAGGCGAATAATACTTCGAGGCTCACTTCTCCGTTGATCTTCTGCTTTCGTCCCTCCTCCGTGTAATCGGGCTTGGGCTTGAAGGTGATCTGGACCGGAACGTTGGCTCCATTATTCGGCTGCTGCGATCCCGTTTTCGGATGGACGCTGGTGAAAGCCTCAATCGCGCCGTTGCCAAATCCGGAGCTTGCAACCACGCTTGGATTTGCGCCGCCGATCCCGTTGCCTCGACCCGATCCACGGGCTAAGTCGAAGGATCCGGTTTCGCGGATGTTGCTGGTCCCGCGATACTCTGATGCAGGCGCACCGTTCGGGTCGCCGAAGCCGCCGGTCTGGACTGCTGTTGCAGGTTTACTGGCCGTCGCAGTAGCCGGAGTGTTGGCAGAAAAAGTCCCGACCGCCAGGATTTTCGATGTTGGTGCAGCGGGAATCACGGGCATCTTACTGTCGAGTTTGAGCTCTGGTGCAGGACGATCAAGCTCCTGCAGCTTGTGCTCTGGTATTGCGCGTCTTTGCGGCGTGACTACAAGCGTCGCGACCTCGGGCTTGCTTTCGAGTAACGGCTTGGATTCGAGCGCCGGCCTCGATCGCGGCAACACGTTTGGGAGAACCGGTTGCTGCTCGTGGAGCACCAACGGTTCGTAGGCGACGAGATTGTTTACGCGGTAGTCCGCAAGCGGGATCAGGTTTTGGTGGAATCGGGCGCTCACAACGAGAAGACCCGCGAGCGAGAGAACTTGCACGCTCCAGCCAGTCACAAGTGATTTCCAGCGTGACTGCGGCGATGGCAATAAAGTAAACAGTAGCCCCTCCACTAAGGTTTCTCCACTCAGGCAGGGTATGGGCAATCGCGATGCCACTACCGATGACGGGATGTGTCAGCGGTGAGGATTCTGTTCGCTGCATCTCTGGCGCGTTAGAATTCGCACCAGCGAAAGCATTTAGCTCGCGCCCGAGCCGGCGAAGAGAGCTGGCCTTAAGAAGTTTCTCTGGCACGATAGTAACCACCATCGAGCGTTACGAGTTGCGCAGGGGTAATCGTGAAATCAGGGCAACACGGAAAGAGAGTTCACAGGGGAAAAGATTTTCCCATCGGATTGTCGCCGGTTAGGCCTGCACTGGCGATCAAGGTGGGAAGTTCATGCAGCTCCCGGCAAGTGGATCGTCAACTGCTGCGTGCAAGAAGCGCCTCTATTCTTCTGCATCAGAACTCGAACCGCAATCCGAACTGGAAGTACCGGGGCAGATAGCCCGCTGCATCGGATGTGATCGTGCCGAAGCCCGTCTCTTCGAATGCCGTGTTCGGCGCTGCGAAGCGCGGATGGTTCAAGAGGTTGAAGATCTCGGCTCGCACCTCCAGCTTCATGCCTTCTTTGATCGCGAACGACTTGTAGAGATTGGTATCGAAATTGTGGATACCGTTGACCCGCAAACCGGAAAAGTAGCGAGGAGCGTTGCCCGGGTTCTGGTCGCCAGGATCCGCAAAGCAGTTGTTATTGAAGAATGACAGCGGCGTTGGATTTTCCCAGCTCAAAGCAACTTCCTTCATGCTCAGGCCACTCTTCAGCTGGGGACAGACGACATTGGGACGTTGGCTGCCATTCGCCAGTCGTGCAAAGGAATCAGAGATTGCCATGGGCTGGCCCGATTGTTGCGTCATCAAGGTGGAAATCGACCAGCCTCCAATCACGGCGTCCAGCGCGCGGTTCATATTGCCGCCAATCCATTCGTTGCGGCCCACGGGCAGGTCCACGACGACGGCAACCGTGAGCCGCTGCGGCGTGTCGTTAGCGCTGATGCTGTGCTCCAGATTCAAGCGGTCCAGTTGCTGCGGCAGCCCGGCGGCAAGGGACCCTACGAAGTTGTTCCTGCCTGCCGAAGAATCGTCGGTCGACTTCGAAACCGTATAGTTGCCTTCGAAGCTGATGTGGTGGGTGGTGCGTTTCTGGAAGCGAATCTGCATCGCGTTGTACCAGGAATCGGCTTCCTCCAGCATCAGTCCTTCAAAGTCCCCAGTGAATTGAGGGTAGGGATTTAGCAGATACCCCAATGGAATCTGCGGAGCGGTGTAAAGCGAATCGGGCTGGTTGAAACATGGATTGGACGGAGTAGGAGTGCAGGGCGTATTGAACATGGAGTAGAAGGGATTATTCACCAGCGTCTGCAGAAAGTTGCTTACGCAACTGTCGGCCGAGCAATTCCGATCGGTGGGGGTGACGGCGGCGGAAATCTTCGCCAGCAGAGATGACGGAATGAAATCCCGATTGTTTGTGCCGGACCAGGGCAGATGGGTGGCGCGGTTGGCAACGTAGTCTACGCCGACGACGATCTGGCTGGGCAACTCCCGCTGGATTCCCAGATTCCACTGGTAAATGTCAGCGTCCCGCGCTGCGGTCGTGCCCAGGTCGTTGTTGTTGGAGTACCCCCAATCAGCCAGTGCTCCATACTTGGTGCCTTGCGGACCGGCAAATCCGGCGGGAAACGGATTTTCCAGGGTTGCGTATTGGCTGGCAAAATTGTCTTGAGTAAAGAACATTGTGGCAGTTTCGCTGAACGCAGTTCCCGGGTACTGGAAATTTGTGGCCGGACTCATCCCAAAATAAATTCCCGCCCCGCCGCGGACCACGGTTTTCAAATTGAGCGCGTAGGCAAAACCTAGCCTCGGTCCGATATCGTTGCGATAAGTTGGAACGTTCCTCATGCTGGAGGTGGGGAACTGAGTGGTGCCGAACAGTGCTTCCGAGGACGGCAAGTTCAATCCAATCCCCTGCATTGCTGCCTGCGCGCTGGTCGCGCCCCCACTGGCCAGGTTTATGCTGACACCGGTTGGGGCGGTGAAATTACTGAATTGGATGCGGTTGTAGCGCTCCGTGTAGGGGGTGCTCCACTCGTAGCGCAGGCCGAGGTTCAGTGTGAGTTTCGAGGTCACTTTCCAGTCATCCTGGACGTAGAACCCCGTCTCTTTCGATTTGTTAGCCACAGCTGGATAGACGTTGAGCGCAGTCGGCTCCGAAGGATAGGGATTGATGTTGTCGGCATAACCGAAAAGAAGGCTGGCAAATGGGTTGCCCGTGATATTACCGTTGGCATCAGTCTCACTGTTCGGAGTCGGTGAAGTGGTGTAATCGGTAAAGTTGAATGAGCCAGTAGGATCGGGCGGCTGGAAGAAGTTGTTGTAGAAGAGTCTTTGCTCGCCACCGAACTTGATCAGGTGTGAGCCTTTGGAAACCACCAGCTGGGACGAATAACTATAAAGAGTGTGCGCGAAGGTAGTGTTCAGACAGCACTGATCGAACAGATCGGCCGTAGTTGAGGCATTCGACGCGAGGGCAGCTCCCGACATGTAGAACGCCGGCATTCGGTCCGACCCGTTGGCCTGCTGCAACACTGCTGGCAACCCTGGCAGGCCATTTGCTGCCTGACTAGCGTTGAAGCTGGAAATCGTGGGAATATTCGGCGTCTCCACTTCATGGACCCGGTCCACTGCAAAACGGTTGGTCCAGACAATTCGCGGATTCAGCGTCCAAGCGTATTCGAGCGAGCCGTTTTGCGCCGTCGTGGGAGTGCCTCCGATTCCGTCTCCGCTTCCGTTGTTGTCAAAACCGTCTCCCAGAAAATACGGAGTGGAATAATTGGATGCTTCCCGGCTGTAGCGGCCGCTGATGCGCTGCTTGTCGTTGATCTGATGATCCAACTTGATGTCGAATTGATAATCGGGGGCCGTCGAGACGCCGCTAAACAGGTAGTTATTAAATTCCCCAGCCAGGTTAGGCTTGGGATAAAGATTGATGATGCCTTTTCCGATCGGGCTTATTTCGTTTGGTGGAATCACATTCGCCTGGCCGTTGTACTGGACGGCGGGTCTCGGAAATGTACAAGGGTTCCCGCAAGCTTGCGGAGTCGGGTCGTAAATGGTAGTTGCCGTCGCCGAGAAATCGCCGGTTCGTTCAGCCATGGTTGGCACAGTCGCGACGCCGTTGAAGCCATTGTCGAAGCGAACTTTTTCAAAATCGACGAAAAAGAATGTGCGGTTCTTCCGGATCGGCCCGCCGAGTGAAAAGCCTCCCTGGTCGCGCTTGCCATCTGGTTTGGGATTAGGCGCAGGGTTAAAGAAATCGCGCGCGTTCATCTGCGAACGCTGCAGGAAATACCACGCAGTGCCGTGAAACGCATTGGTCCCACTCTTCAGAACCATGTTCACGACCGTACCGCCGTTGTTGCCGAACTCCGCCGAGAAGCTGTTGTTCTCGACCTTGAACTCCTGAACGCTCTCGATCAACGGCTCGTAGTAGACATTTGAGTTTCCGCCCTCGCCCTGTTCCGGGGCACTGATCAACGCGCCATCGATGCGCACTTCAGCCGTGGCATTGCGTTGCCCGTTGGAAACGAAGTTTGTGCCAGAGGGATAGTTATCTTGCGTGCCCGAACCCGCGACCTCGGTCACGCCTCCGGCCAGGAAAGTCAGACCGAAGAAATCGCGGTTGATCAACGGGATTTGCTTCACATATTCGCTGGTGATGTCCGTGCCCAGCGTTGCATTCTGCGTGTCCAGCAGCGGCGCGGTCGTTGTGACCTCGACTTTCTCGCTCACACTAGCGGGGCTCAGAGTGAAATTGAGTGTAGCTTCCTGGTCGACCGCAAGCACTACACCGGTGCGCTCTTCGGTGCGAAATCCTGGAATCTGAACCTTCACCGTATACGTAGATGGCCGCAAACCAGTGAAGTAGTATTCGCCCTTTTCGTCGGTGTGTGCCGCCCTTGAGATATTCGTGCCTGCATCCGTGATGGTTACGTTCGCATTGCTAATGACCGCTCCCGTCGCATCGGAGACAATGCCTCGGAGTTGGGCGCGGTAACTGCCCTGGGCGGCTGCGAACGTCGCACAGGTTGCACAGAAGCACGCGACCAAAAAGTAAGACAGCAGTGGTCTAGTCGGTGTCATAAAAATCCTCCGTTTGCCTTGGGAACTCACGGTTCGTACCAGAACACCGCGCCCTTCTCAATCGCGGGCAACTTGTAAACCATGCCGCCGTCTCCTGCAGTTCCAGTCAGCGGCTGCACGTCTCCCAGAAACGGGAGAAAGAATCCGTGGCCCTTCTGCGCCCCAGACACTGTGATCTGAACCCCAGTCTGCGGCGTCTGAACCGGATTCACTCCGCCTTGCAGTCCTGCGAAGTTCGCGAAAAATACGTGTGTCTTTCCATTTACCTGTGCGATCGAGGTCGCAATCATATGCGACGCCACCACGCGAAGCGGCGCGTTCACCTTCAGGCTCTGCAGAAATTCGTGCTCTTGATCGGGAGTCGATTCAGCCACGCTCTTCTGCAATGCCACGTAGTAGTCTTTTCCAGGGCACTTGCTGAACCTGACCACGCCTGCGGCTTCGCCCAACTGAGTAGTATCTTCTCCCGTGATCGCCAGCGTGTTGCCACCATCTACATATTTCCGCAGCCAGGGTTTTTCGTTGTCGCTCAGCACCCGCACGTCAGGGAGAATCAAAGTGTGTCCCCGAAAATCCGCCAGCGTCCGCGGAGTGACCACCTGAAACTCCAGATGCTTTTGCATTAGAAGAATGAGGATGCCGCGGTAGGAGGAAATGAATTCGTCTGCGTAATAGTTCCGTGTGTCCGGAGAAAAATAAACGCCGATGGGAGCGATCGCGGTTCGCGGTCGGTAGAAAGTGTCTTCATGCGCCTTGATCCAGGAGAAAATTCGCCTCCTGGTCGCGGGATCATTCGATCCCGCCATGGAATGTCCAGGCGCATCCCAGAAGTTCGATCCCGTCATGATTTCTGAGGCCGCCAGATTCATCATGGTCTCGCGCTTGTCGACTTTCTTGTCGCCATCCCACGAGTAATTCAGTATCCACGTCGCCTTACCCTGCGCGAAGGCCCGAAACGAGTACATTCCCACCTGATAGTTGAACCAATCCAGCGGCGTTCTCGAAGACGCCATGTGGTCGCCTTCGCCGAATTCGTACTCGTGGGCAATAGCGTCTATGACTCCGTACAAACTGTAAACATCGGCTCCAACCCGAACCGACTCTTTTTCAATGCCCGGATAAATCTCCGGAATCGTCTTGATCTCTGGATTCACGCTCTTCGCGTTGCGGTCAATTTCCTGCATGAAATCGGTGAAGGTTTGAATTCTGAAGTCAACCCACTTTCGAAAAGCGCCGTCGGAAAAGTCTCCCAGCTTCAAGTCTTTCTTGGCATCCAGGCCAGTCTCTTTCTTGAAAGCCGCCACGGTATAGTCGTCGAAGCTGGCCCAGGTGTCTTCCCAGCCATCGAAATGGGTCATCCAATAAGGGATGTCGACGTAAATTCCATCAATCCCTGTCCCTGCGATTTGCCGCACCCGTTCCATGTAGATCTTCCGCCATTCTTGCGCATAAGGACTGACCCATACATCCTCATCGCCTTTTGCTATCCAGAAGGCGCTACCGCCTCCGAAGACCGCAGGCTCTCCGGTGATCTTGCGCTGCAGCCAATCTGGATGTTCCTTGAAGAGAGTGTGCGGAGTGTGAGCAGCGTTTGCCGTGATGCACTCAGTTCCAGCGATGTACACAAAAGCCCGGTTGCCCGCCGCATGTGCCTTCTCAGCTACGTCGCGGATGGCTTTTAGCTTTTCCTCAGGATTGACAAAACTCTCATATCGTCCCTCAATATCGTTGTCGACCTCAATTCCAAATACGCCGTCTTCTTGCGCGCTGCGAACGATGTGCTCCGCATTGTTGCTGCGCAGGCCATACGCTCCGATGCGCACGTAGTTCGTCCAATTCTGCGCCACCACATCGGGAGTCGCCTGCAGCGAGGCCTGGAGCAGCAAAAGGAGAATGACCGCCGACCGCGTCACGGTCCGGAAAATGCCCGGAGTAGTAGCAAATTGTGGATGGTTACGTATCATTGCGTTCGATAACTTTTACTTTCGTTTGTATTCAGCTGTCAAGTGCAAAAAACGCGCCTTAGGATGCTTTCGGAAAAACAGACAGATGCCTGCAATACCAGCGATGGGCCATACCTGTTGTGAAGTAGTGATTTCCAAATCGGCAAACAATCGGCAACCGTCCGGCGGGAGCCAGCCGCGGGGGAAATCATGTGCGCTGCGTTGGTAAGAAGGTGCTCGCGGCTACCAACCCATTTGGCGCATCCGCTCAAGGATGAGCGCGCTGTAGTTATTCATGCGTTCCGGCCGCCGCTTCAGGGGAGCCGGCAGAATCGCGGCGAGCCGTGCCGCCTGTTCCCGGCCGACATTCCGGGCGTCGGTTCCATCGTAGTAACGGCACGCCGACTCGGCTCCATAAATACCGGGACCCCATTCGACCACGTTGAGGTAGATCTCTAGAATGCGCCGCTTGCCGAGGACGAATTCGGCCACCGGTACGAGCGTGAACTCCGCGCCCTTGCGAAGGACGGAGCGGCCCGTTCCGAAGAACAGGTTCTTAACAAGTTGCTGCGTAATGGTGGAAGCTCCGCGAGTGCGACCGCCTTCCAAATCGCCTTCGGCAGCGATTTGAATCTGGTGCCAATCGAACCCATGATGCTGGTAGAAACGCGCGTCCTCTGCGGCGATTACGGCATGCTGGAGATCGGGTGAGATTTCGCTGAGCGGAATGAATTTGTAGCGTTCGTGATACGGAGTGTGATGAATCCAGGCTTGCAAGTGGCGCTGGATATGCACCGCGGTGGTCGGTGGGTCGATCCACCGGGCGGCCAGAAGGACCAGCCCAGCAAGCGACCAAACAAGCACCACGCCGATGGCAAGCCATCGAACAAAGGATCGGAGGGAACCTTTGTGAAGCGCGGTCTTGGGCCGCGTGTTTAGCTTTGCACTCACGTTTCAGAATAATAGACTGGGCTGCGCGTTTCTCGGTACGCCCCCGCCTTCTTAGCGGCACGCTTCCCGTTTCCTGAGATTCGGGTGCAACCACCGAGAGGCACTACAATCGGTGAGAACCGCGGCACTGCGAATTTCGAATAGGCAGCAGGAGATAATTCCGATGCAGCGTAGAGATTTTCTAAAAAGTACTGTCGCTGTTGCTGTGGCTGCAGAACTTGGAATGGGTAAAGCGCAGGCGAAGGTTCCCGCCCACAACTGGGGAAACTATGATTTCGGCCCCGGTCCCCAGGCGGCCGATCGCCTCAATCAGGGTCCGTTCCCTCAATACTCACCGGATGCCGTCATTCCCACTGACGATGTGGTCATGACGACGACTCCTTCGGAGGACGTCGTGCCGAACTACGGCAAGGGACTGGTCACCTATATCACGGCGGACAGTGGCACAGAAGAAATCAAGTCAGACAATATTCCCCAGGCGATCGAAGAGCTGGTTCGATTTCCGCTGGGCCAGCAGCTTTACATCCGTCCGACGTGGAGGGAAGTGCAACCACGCCCTGGACGCCTTGAGATGCCCGATTACCTGAAGCTGGTTTTTGAATTGGCGAAGAAGAACAACAAGCGGGTCGGATTGCGAGTTCAGATGTGCGCTCCAGACTATACACACGAAGCCGCGCTCCCGGATTTTGTCCTCGACAAAGTGCCGAAAGTTGATCTGGTCCCGAGCGATCAGGAAAGCAGTGCTGAGGCGCAAAGGTTCTTGCGGAACCCGCATTCGCGTTATCAGCCTCGCTATGACCATCCTTTTTTTCAGCAGGCATTCAAAGAACTGGTTGGCCTGCTGGCAGCGGAGTTCGATGGCAATCCACTCATCGAGTATATCGATACCTTCATGTATGGCTTTTGGGGGGAAGGGCACACTTGGCCGTTTGGCAATAATCCTTTTCCTGATTACCAGACGGCAGAGCGCACCTGGACCAATATGTTCGAAGTCCAGCTCGAGCACTTTTCGAAGACGCCTCTACTGACCAATACTCAACCGGACTATAGCCGGGTTGGCAATTCAGAGCTGCTAGACCGTACGGTGCGCAGCAACAATTGGATTCGGAGCGACACCATCTTTATTGAGAACGAGCAGATTGAAGCGCTGAGCAATCGCCCGCCTTGGACTGCGGCATTGCTCGAGCAGGGACTTCCGGGTAAACCTCCCGATGCAAGCGCCGCAGTTGAAGGGATATCCCCGGCAGAGAACATGATTGCTCATGTGATTGATGTCGGAGCGAATTACTGGTCGCTGTGGAACTTTCACCAGATCAGCGCAAAGAATCTGATGAACTACTACCAGGCATATCCGGCAGCGTTCGACCGAATCAATCGCCGAATTGGCTATCGGGTGAGGCCGTCCTTCATCTGGAGCTATAAGGACAATGATTACGTGGGGCTGATTGTCGGCTTCGCAAATGATGGAATCGCTGGAGTGCCGGGCGTATTGCGGGTGACGGTCGAGAGCCAGG
Source organism: Acidobacteriota bacterium (assembly GCA_013288805.1). GTDB lineage: Bacteria > Acidobacteriota > Terriglobia > Terriglobales > Acidobacteriaceae > JABDBE01. The sequence goes on along the minus strand of JABDBE010000030.1, from coordinate 21,050 downwards.
ACGGGAAGGTGCTCAAGAGCGGTTGTCTGGACGCCGGTTATCCGTTGCCGGGGAAGATTCGGCAGGCACAGTTCGTGCTTCCAAACGTCGCCGATTGGAAAGGATTGAAACTTAGAGCTGAGATTGAGGTGAAGGGAATGCGCTATCCCGTGCGGTGGGCTTGTCACCAGAAGTTGAACGATGACGGCTCGCTCACGCTCCGTCCCAACCTCCGTCAGCAGGTCTAGGCTGCAAGCAATTTGTCAGGAGCAATCATGGATCAAGATAACTTTATTCCGGTTGCGACCAATACCAGGTCGCGAAACGACCTCCTCGAGCGCGGGTTTAGTCGTCAGCCGCTCCGAGTTGACCTAGGCATAGCGCGCGCGCTGGAAGCGTTCTCCCACGCAGCCTGGTCCATTCCAAGAGATAAGTATTACGACGGAGGCGACAGGTATCGTTCCTTAAATCGCCTTGGTGCCGAGATCGTTGAAGGCGGTGTAAGGGTTTGGTTGAGCGAAGAAAGCACGCCGTATGTGCAGCTCAAAAAATACAACACAACAATCGGCGGCCTGCCGCGAGAGTACGCTCCGCTGCCGACGGAGATCGCTGGTTCCATTGGCGTCCGCAAGATGATTGCTTACCATCTTCATCACCTGCCGCTGTCGGCAGCGGGCACGAGGTATTTGGTCAACCTCCATCTAATCAGGTTTACGGCTACGCCGCGTCGTCCATGCGACACGAGCCCACCCGGCTTACATAAGGACGGAGAAAAGTACATCGCCACGCATCTACTGGGCCGCTGCGGCGCAGACGGTGGCGAAGTCGTCATCACCGACAACGACAAACACGAACTGGATCGCTTCACGATGCGCGAATCGGGTGAGTGTTACGTCTTCGACGATGATCGCATCTGGCATATGTTGACGCCAGTGACGGTACTGGAAGGCAATCAGTACGCCTACCGTGACACGCTGGCTTTCGACATGCTTCCCGAGGGGTGGGAACCTGTGAAGTGATCCGGGAGAATTTCGGCTCCGAAGACTAGCAAAGCGGAAAAGAACAGCAAACTAGGGTAGCGGATGCACAGTCGTGTTGAACAAGCGCGGATCCTGAAAGTCTGTTCGGTCGCCTGGCTTCTTGTTCGGAATAGGTTGTAGACGTGCCGAGAGCGGCTTGTTCCACTTGGTCGCGAGTGAAGCAACGTCAGCGTAGATACGTTCCATTTGATCGAGGCTGATGTCGCCGGGGAGCGGGATCGTATCCAGGCCAGTACCGCAAACGGCCGAGTAAGCGAGCAGGGAATCGATGTTGTAGGTGGACTCGGCCCAGCGTTGTGCCAAAAGCTTGTCCTCCATGACCGGTACCATCAATCCTGAATAGCCGACTTGTTTCACTGGCACAGCCTTGACTGCCGTGGTAATGATGCGAGCCGCAGTGAGGGTTCCGCTGGAGCCGAACCTGGCGCCAGTAAAGGCTTCGATCGCGGCCCCGATGGAAACATCCCCAAGAGGCGCGGGTGTAGGGTCGACTCCGACGTAGGTCCAACCGGTCTCTGCTGCCACCTGGTTGCCGACCGTGTCTGCGACTGATGCATGTTTCGTCAGCGCAGCGGTCAAGTCAGCGATGGCGGCGTCAGCGCTTCCTTTGTCCCGTACGAAAACGTCGCGAACAACGTTGGCGCCTTCGAAACCAATTGCGAATTGTCTGCCAGCGCCAGTGTGGTAGGAGCCGGGGAAGAAGGGTGACAACGGTTTCAGCATCGCGGTGGCAGTGAACTTGAACGTTCCCTGGCTGCGAAAACTGTGTTCGCTGACATATTTCACCAGTTCAGCGGTGCGACGAATCGTCTTCCAATGAATGCGGTCGTCATCCGCGATAATGGCACTGGCCTGGATGTTTGGCAGCGTCGATAGAGCCCTCTCCAGCAGGTGCATGGTCGCAGGATCGTCGCTTTCGTGCAGCATGCCAGGTCCAACGTTCGGGATGAAATTCTCTTTTGCCGAGAGCTGGTCTAACTGCGTGAGAAAGGCCAGCGCCTGATCTTCTGGCATATCGGCGACGAGCTCGGCCAGGGGTTGCGTGGTCACGCGGATGGTTTCCACTTCGTAGCTAGAGGATTCAAAATCGGCCTTGACCTTTCGCAAAACTACCAGAGCCTCGGTGATTTGCTGTTGGTATTTTTGTCGGTCTAGCCGGACGAATGCAGTAATTGCCCTCACCTTCGGATTCGAAGAGGGAGTTGCAATGGAGCGGGTCTGCGCGGCCAGCAACGCGGATGCAATCAGGATTACGGCGAGCGCAATTTGCTTCACTCAGGTTCTCCGGATGAAAGATCGAAAGAAGTATAGCGGACTCGATCTGCAATCCGATGGCCCTATTTGCAAAGACAAAAAGGGGACGCAACCATTTGCGTCCCACGTGACCTCTTCACCAAGTCTTTACTTAGGGAGCGCAGCAAGGGCTAGCGGTAGCGTTTTCGTCTTCATATGAATTCTCCAGGAGAGTATGAGTAGCCCACTGGGGTGGCCGAACTGTTACGCAAGGGTTAATTCTGTATGAAAATGCAGTTCAGATTTTGTGTTGGCAGTACGAGTCGGATCATTACGGAATCTGACTGAATAAAAAAGACATAGATGGCGAGTGAAAACAATCAAAACCGGGTTTACAAAAGGAATGAGAGTGATCTGCAGTTGACGCTGCTTCATCTTAAAGTTGAAAGTCTACATAAGCTCCAGTGAGTTCGGCGAGAAGGCGACTGGACTTGAATCCAGTCATGAGCCGACGGGGAGAAAAACATGACTCGACATCGGGTGAAGAATGTCTGGATTTTGTTCGTGGCAGCTTTGCTTGGCTGCCTCGATGCTTGCGGGGGAGGATCTTCGCAAGCAAATCCTAACTTTCAGATTTCCGCTGCGGCTCTTTCACCGGCGGCAGTGACGGCGGGCGGTTCGGCTACGTCCGCGATAACAGTCGCTGCCATGGGCGGATCCACCAGCACCGTGACGCTGGCTTGCTCCGGGTTGCCGAGCGGAGCCGCTTGCTCATTTGTCCCAGGATCGCTCGCGGGCTCCGGTAGTTCGCAGCTCACTGTTAACACTTCCAGAGCGACCACGCCGGGCAGCTATAAGTTCGCTGTCCAGGGAACCTCGGGTTCGACCAACAACAGTGCTCCTCTGACGCTGGCAGTGCAATCCAAGATCCAGCACATCGTAGTCATTTTCCAAGAGAACCGCACGCCCGATAACCTGTTCCAGGATCCAGTTCTTATCCAGAGGGGTGCGGACATCCAAAATTATGGTGTGAACTCTGAAGGAGCTACGGTCCCGCTCACGCCCATCGCCCTGGGTATTGACTGGGATAACGACCACTCTCATCCCAGCTTTACCAAAATGTACGATGGGGGGAAAATGGATGGCGCCGGGAACATTCCGCTAACTTGCGGGAACTGGAACGACTGCCATCCCAGTCCTAACCGTCCGTTTAATTATGTTCAAGCCTCGGACGTGCAGCCCTATTACGCACTTGCCGAAACCTACACTTTCGGCGATCGAATGTTCCAGACTAATGAAGGTCCGAGCTTTCCCGCGCACCAGTTTATTATTTCGGGCACGTCGGCGCCATCGCCGCCCGGCCAAACCAATAGCAACTTTTTCGTAGCGGAAAACGCGGCGGGGACGACTCCGGGCATCACCGGGTGTTTAGCTGCGGCGGGTCAATACATTCTGTTAATTGATCCGGCCAATCCAGATCCCAACACCAACGAAACCGAGCAGTCTTTCCCGTGCTACGACCATCCCACGCTTACCGACTTGCTTGACACGCAAAAGATCACATGGCGTTATTACACTCCACTCGCTGGCAATCTGTGGACCGCTCCGAACGCGGTGCAGCATATCTGTGGGCCGACTCCGCAACCGCCGAATGCGACCGCATGCACCGGAGCGATTTGGCAACAGAGTGTGGTCGTAAATAACAAGCAGGTTTTCACGGATATTCAGAATAACCAACTGGCTAGCATGACCTGGGTGATCCCCAGTGGTCCAGAATCCGACCATGCCGGTACTATAGACGCCAACGAGGGACCAGGCTGGGTATCGTCGATTGTCAATGCCATCGGAGCCAGTCCGTATTGGTCGAATACGGCGATCATTATTACGTGGGATGATTGGGGTGGGTGGTACGACCATGTTGCGCCATCGATAATCAACTCCTACGAATACGGCTTCCGCGTGCCCCTAATCGTCGTTTCGCCCTACGCAAAGCCGGCTTACATTTCGCACCAGGTCAACGATTTCGGTAGCATCCTGAAGTTCATCGAGCAGACCTTTGGTTTGCCCGAGGTGGCTCCTGAGGCCTTACCCGCTTACGCGGACGCGCTCGACACCACTGGCGACCTCTCCGACTGTTTCAATTTCACTCAAACACCACTAACCTTTCATGCCATTCAAGCAAAACAAAACGCGACCTACTTCTTGAAAGACACCAGGCCACCGTCGCCTCCAGATGATGATTAAGAAATCAAGAGTTCGTCTCGATGGACAATACTTTGCCCACGGCACACTGGGCAGCTTTCTGAACTCTGTTTGTTTGCAGGGACTGCACTGAAGGGTCTCCCGGACGCGGATACGTTTCGATAGTGCCGGTGATCGCGAACTCTGATACAAATACACTTCAGTTCATGGCTGGAGCCGTTCGAGATGGCAAGCTGGTGATCCCGATCAGCCGCAAGCTGCCTCTGAGGCCCAGAAGCTCAAGCCGCTGCGGAAGAGGGTGGTATCGGTAAGGTTTTGCTGGTGGTTTGACATTCTCTTTGCGGACGCAGGGCACGAAAGGAAAATCGGAAATGAAGAAAGATCGGCGCGGAATCAACACCGCTTCGAAGCCGAGTGGCACTGGGTGCGTGGAATGCCTGGCGTCGCCGAAAGGTTGGTGGTTTCACCTTCGGCGCTGCGCGGAGTGCGGCCACATCGGATGCTGCGATAGCTCTCCGAACCAGCATGCGTCCAAGCATGCTGCGGCGACCGGACACCCGATCATTATGAGCTTCGAACCGGGTGAGGATTGGTTCTTCGACTACGAGAAGCAGCGGATGGTTAGCGGACTGGAGTTACTTCCGCCGAATTCGCATCCGGCGGATCAGCCTGCACCCGGACCAGCAGGAAGAGTTCCAGCCAGCTGGGAATCTCTCCTGCACTAGCTGGCGGTTACTTTTTTGGGAGTTGGCAAGCGAACTTCATCGGAGCGAGTCTTCGTCCTCTAGGTTAGCACCACGATCTGGCTGCCCGCTTTCTTTCTTCCATAATCCCAAAAATAAACAGTGAAAGTCTGCGCTCCCAGCCAGCCGGGCGACAAGCAACATCACTCGCAGTTTGTGAGCCGAACGCGAGTCTTACGAGTGACAACCGCTCCGGTCGGGGCCGCATCAGAGAATAGCTTTGATGCGGCCGACCGGGGAAGCCAACCGGAACTCTTTGGAAACCGAAATTGTCGAGTATGCGGTTGTGCAGTGTTTTTATCCTTCTATTCGCGCCATTGGCTTGCGGACAGCTCGCGCCCCAAGGCCCGCAGGCGGTCTACGATGGGCAAACTGTGGTAGCGCTCGATCTCATCGGAAATCCTCATCGTGACTTGGAACCATATCGACAATTGGTTGTGCAGAAAGCTGGAGAACCGTACATGCAGGAAAAAGTGCAATCCAGCATCGCCGCGCTCGAACATACAGGCCAATTTCCCAAGGTTCAGGCAACGGTCGTTCCTGATCCGTCAGGCCTGCGCCTGAATTTCCTTCTGGAGCCCGCTTACTACCTCGGCATGATTAACTTTCCAGGCGCCACAAAGGTTTTTCCCTACATTCGACTTCTGCAGGTCGTCAATCTACCCGACGAAGATCCCTATGACAAGGCGCGGGTTGCTCTCGCACAAGAGGCGTTACAAAGGTTTTTGCGACACAACGGATACTTCCTGGCGACTGTTGAAACTGACTCCAGTATCGATGACGGTCATCAACTGGTCGATGTTGCCTTCAACATCAAACTGGGAAAGCAGGCGCGCGTGGCAAGTGTGACTATCGAAGGAACGGATGTGACCGAGGACGCGCATCTGCAGCACTCGCTGCGATCATTGCGGGCGCGTTTCACGGGAGGTCTTCTTAAACCGGGAAAGCCTTATGCGCCGGAGCGCATCAAAGAGGCTACGGCGATAATGCGCAGAGCGCTCTCGCGTCAGCGTCACCTGGCCAGTCAGGTTGAGGAAAATCCTCCGCAATATCACCGGGAAAACAATCTCGTCGATGTCTCGTTCAAAGTGGACGCGGGTCCAGTTGTGACGGTGCGCGTGACTGGAGCGCGCTTGTCTCGAATCCCCTTCATGTCTGCACGGGAAAAGAAGAAACTGATTCCGATTTACTCGGAAGGAAGCATTGATCGTGACCTGGTGGAGGAAGGCCAGCAGAATCTAGTCGATTATTTTCAGAAAAAAGGCTACTTCGATGTCCAGGTAAAAACTACTTTCCAGCACCAGTCCGACCAGGTCCTGCTGGCCTACGAAATTGAGGAGGGTAAGAAGTACAAGGTTGACCGTATCGCGTTTCAAGGAAACCACGAAATCGCGGAGAAAGACTTGCTGTCTGTGGTGGTGGTGAAGAAATCTCATTTCTGGTCGCACGGCAGTTTAAGTCAAAAGCTCTTGAAACAGAGCGCGACCAGCCTGGAGGCGTTGTACCACGACCGGGGATTTGAGAATGTCAAAGTAAACCCTCAAACTATCGATCATCAGTCCAAGATCGAAGCCCGATTTAACATTGAAGAAGGCCCGCAGACCCTGGTCGGAAACGTCGAAGTAACCGGTAACGGTCATATTCCCGATCAGCAACTCACGGCTGCCGTGGGCTTTGAACTTCGGTCTGGCGCGCCCTTCTCACCACGGCGGCTTTCCGCGGATCGAAATCGTATTTCTGCTACCTATCTAGATCGCGGATACCTGAATGTCGAAGTGAAAGCTACGGTGAATCGCGATTCCGGCGATCCGCACGCCGTCGATGTCACATATGCCGTCAACGAACAGCAAATGGTGCGCATGGGAGAGGTGATTTATCTGGGACAAAAGCGCACCCGTCTTTCTCTCATTCAGAAAACTGCCCAGATCGTGAGCGAGGCGCCCATGAGTCGGGAAGAGTTACTCGAAGCGCAAAGTCGCCTGTACGACCTGAACATTTTCGATTGGTCGAGCGTGGGTCCAAGAAAGCCCATCACCGATCAGACCGAGGAAGCCGCGTTAGTCAAGGTGCACGAGGCGAAGCGCAACACTATCACCTACGGATTTGGCTTCGAGGTCTCGCATCGCGGAGGGAACGTTCCCAGTGGAACTGTGGCGGTGCCGGGAGGTCCAATTGTTCAACTTGGCAATTATCAAATTGCGCCAAGCCAGTCGACCTTCGCCAGTCCCCGAGGTTCGGTGGAGTACGACCGTCACAACATGCGTGGTTTGGGGGAAACCGCGAGCGCGTCGATTTTGCTCTCTCGCCTGGATCAGCGTGCTCTCGCCACCTACGCTCAGCCCCATTTCATCGGCTCGAAGTGGAGTTCGTTAACAAGTCTCTCTTGGGAGCGGACCACCGAAAACCCGCTTTTTGGCGCCAACCTGGGAGATGCTTCGTTTCAGCTCGAACGTGTGATCAACCGGAAAAACAACACGCGTTTTCAAATCCGCTACGATTTCAATAAAACAGTCCTATCGAATCTGCTCGTACCGGCACTGGTTCTGCCGCAAGACCGCAACATTCACTTGTCGACTGTCTCGGGCACTCTTCTGCGCGATACCCGAGACAAACCTCTCGATGCGCACCGCGGCAGCTTTAGCCTGCTAACGCTGGGCATCACGCCTACTTCTCTCGGTTCCAGCGCGAGTTTTGCCAGGCTTCTCAGCCAATACGCGTTTTATAAGCCGCTGCACTCCGTGGTCTTCGCCAACAGCGTTCGGCTGGGACTCGTAAAGTCGTTCGATGGCAGCTTTGTCCCGACGAGCGAATTGTTTTTTTTCCGGTGGTGGCACCACACTTCGCGGCTTCCCCATCGACGAGGCCGGACCGCAACGGCTTGTTCCGTTTTGCAATGTGCTCACTGGCCAAACAGGGTGCGTGAACGTGACCGTACCCGTGGGTGGCCGCGCATTGCTGATTTTGAACTCAGAGTTGCGCTTCCCTCTGGGGATTATGAAAGCGCTTGGAGGCGTTGTCTTCTATGACGGCGGCAACGTCTACAGTGCGATCAACTTTAATAATTTCGTTAACAACTATAGCAACACGATTGGAATAGGCCTGCGCTATACGACGCCGATCGGGCCGATCCGTATCGATATTGGACGCAACCTCAATCCAGTGCCGGGAATCAACCCGACGCAGTATTACATAACTCTGGGTCAGGCCTTTTAGGAGTGGTGATGAAGTGGAAGAAGTTTTTCGGCTGGACGCTCGCGGTACTCATGATCGTGATTGCCATTTCATTGGTGGGTGGATACTCGTATCTCAAGAGCGATGCGTTTCGACAGCTCGCGATGCGCAAAATCATCGCTGAGGCTAACGAAGCAACCGGAGGCCACACTGAGATTGGCGCCATGGACTTTGAGCTTTCGACGCTTACCGCTCATCTTTTTGATGTAATTATTCGCGGCAATGAATCGCCCGCCGCTCCTCCGCTTTTTCGAGTCGACAAGCTCACGGTCGGATTGAAAATCCAGTCCGCGCTCCACCGGAAAGTAAATCTCAGCGAGCTTCTGATTGAGCACCCTGTGGTTCACCTCGAAGTAAATAGCGCAGGCAGGAGCAATATCCCGCAGCCGTCCCCGAGCCAGTCCAGCCGCCCTACCACCATCTTCGAGCTCGCGGTCGGGCACGTGTCCCTTACTCATGGTGAGATCGACTACGCCGACCGGAAAACGCCGGTAGATGCCGACCTCCACGATCTGGGAACGAATATTATTTTCGAGCCTTCAGCCACTCGCTACCGTGGTTCGATTTCGTATAAAACTGGAAATCTTCGTTATGCCGACTACCCACCGTTACGTCACAGTGTCAGTGCACAATTCAGCGCTACGCCGTCGGATTTCTCGCTCGAGTCCGCTGTCCTGAAGGTGGCGTCGTCGTCCGTCACTTTGCACGCGAACTTAACTAACTACAGCAATCCTGCAGTCGCAGGAGATTACGACATTCGACTTCATGCCCAGGACTTAGCCGCCATTTCGCCGCGAACGAAGATAGTCGGCGATATTTCGCTGACTGGCAAAATCCGCTATCAAGGTGAAGGCAACCAATCTTTTCTACGAAGCCTTGCTGTCGAAGGAAATATCGGCAGCGAAGCTCTATCCGCGGTCTCCTCAGGCAAGCGTATTGAAATGCGCCAATTCCAGGGACGGTATCAGCTCATCAAGGGTACCTTGCATGCGAACGACATTGAAGCAGAGTTGCTGGATGGCCGAATTCATGCTGAACTCGATATGAAGAATTTCGATACCACACCGTCGTCGCGAGTCCGAGCTACTTTGCGCGGTATTTCACTTCGCGCCGCCCAGCAGGTCGTAAACAAATCCGAACTAAACCGCGTTGCCGTCTCAGGAATAGTCGACGGCACAGCCGAAGCCGCTTGGACTGGCCGCATGAACAATTTGGTCGCCCACTCGGACCTTACCCTGCGCGCTGCTATGAGCTCTCCTGAACCTTCTTCGACCTCAATTCCGGTGGACGGCGTGATCCATGTTGCTTATGACGGCCCCAATCAGGTCCTTACTATCCATCAAACAACTCTGCAAATTCCCTCCGCGACTTTGACCGCAGAGGGAGAAGTCAGCCAACGCTCTCACCTGGAGATTCATGCCAGCGCGAGTGACCTCCACCGTTTGATTGAGCTGGCTTCGGCATTCCGGGCTACGCCGAACGTTCCACCGCTGGTCTCTGGCTCGGGAGCAATGGACGTCACGGTGGAAGGCTTATTGAAGAAGCCCCAGATTTCCGGCACGCTCACCGCTCAGAATCTTGAGGTCCAAGGCAGCCGGTGGAAGAATGTGGCGCTTTCGTTGCGAGCCGATCCGTCGCGGATCGCGTTGTCAAATGGGGAACTGACTGGCGCGCAGCGCGGCCAAGCTTTCTTCAGTGCAACCATCGGCCTGCACGACTGGTCTTATCTTCCTTCCAATCCGATTCAAGCGAATCTCTCGTTGCGGAAGATGTCATTGACGGATTTGGAGCATTTGGCCAATGTTCAATATCCAGTGAGCGGAAATCTGTCGGCCAATGTTTCCGTGAATGGATCAGAAATGGAGCCTGCAGGATCCGGTTCGGTCGACGTTGCAAACGCCCACGTCTATGACGAACCCATGCAAACGCTCGCAGTAAAGTTCCATACCGACCGCGGATCCATTGTTTCTACCTTGAATGTGGCTACCACCGCAGGCTCTGCCAATTCGAGCCTGACCTACACGCCCAAAACGAAAGCGTACAAGCTTCGTCTCGATGCTCCTGCGATCATGTTGCAGAAGCTTAATGTGGTGCAGGAAAAGAATTTGCCGGTGAACGGCACGGTAAGCATTTCCGCGAGTGGGCAAGGCACTCTCGATAATCCTCAACTGACTGCCATCCTTCAGCTACCTAAGATCGAAGTGCAGCAGAAGTCGATTGCCGGGGTGAAAGCCACAGTGGATGTTGCAAACCATCAGGCTGATCTCATCCTAGATTCGCAAGTCGCTCAGGCCTTCGTCCGGGCCCGTGGCCATGTGAATCTAACAGGCGATTATGAAACCGACGCCGCTATCGACACAGCCGCTATTCCACTTGACGTGTTGCTGGCAACCTATGCAGGCGGTATACCTGAGGGTTTCCAGGGTCAGACCGAGTTTCACGGGACGCTCAAGGGGTCGTTAAAAGATAAAACCAAACTGGAGGCCCACCTCAACATTCCGACGCTGAGCGCCAGCTATCAGTCGCTGCAAATCGGGGCTGCTGGGCCTATTCGTGCGGACTACTCCCATTCCGTCATCACGCTCCAGCCGACGGAAATCCGAGGCACAGACACTTCGATTCGCATCGGCGGCAGCGTCCCACTCGCTGGCATCGGATCTCCAACGCTTACGGCACAGGGCTCGATCGATCCTCGAATCCTGCGTATGGTTTCTCCTGACTTGCGCAGCTCGGGAACAGTTGGTTTGGATGTTCGCTCTTCAGGTTCCGTGAAGAGCCCCGTAGTTCAGGGACAAGTCCATCTCAAAAATATTGCATTATCGACGGCGGCGGCGCCACTCAGCGTCGACAAGCTGAACGCCACCCTCGACCTGAGCAATGAGCGCGTGCAAATTGCTGATCTCTCAGGAGAGGTCAACGGCGGACAGGTTTCGGCCACCGGTTCGATCGAGTACCGACCAGGCCTGCAATTTAATGTTGTTCTCCAGGGAAAATCAGTTCGTTTGTTGTATCCCGACGGCTTAAGAAGTTTGTTTGACAGCAGTCTCAACTGGACGGGCACGCCACAGGCCTCCACAGTGACCGGACGCGTCCTGGTTGATCAACTTTCATTCACGCCGGATTTCGATCTCGCCACCTTTAGCGATCAGTTCAGTAACGTCACCGCCCCCGCCGAGCCTGGCCTCGACGACACCATCAAGTTACAAATCGCGATTCAGACGAAAGACAATCTGAGCGCGACCAGTTCGCAGGTCAGCCTCGCAGGAAGCGCGGATCTCAATGTGATCGGGACGGCAGCCAACCCGGTTGTCATCGGCAGAACCGATCTCACGTCGGGAGAACTGTTTTACCGCGGTGTGCGTTATCAACTGCAGCGGGGCATTATTGCTTTTCAGGACCCGAATCAGACCAAGCCGGTACTGGATGTTTCCGTTACCACCACGGTCGAGCAATACAATTTAACCCTGAACTTGCGGGGGCCCTTCGACCGGCTGACAACATCGTATGTTTCTGATCCTCCGCTAGCCATGGCGGACATCATTAATCTGATTGCGATGGGCAAGACCACTTCGGAATCGGCTGCCGCCAGTCAAAGCACAGATTCGATCATCGCCTCGCAAGCCCTGGGGCAGCTCGGCAGCCGATTCCGAAGTGGTCTTGCCCATCGCAATCAGATTAATGATGTCCGCCATGGCTAGCGGAGGATCAGAA
>JABDBE010000030.1:0-8901 GCA_013288805.1 Acidobacteriota bacterium | reverse complement strand
GTCCAGAAACTCGCTGGAATTTCCAGCCTGCAAATCGATCCACTTCTGAGCGGCAATAGCCAGAATCCTTCGGCACAAATAGCGGTCCAGCAGCGTGTGACCAAGAATTTTCTTTTTACCTTCTCGACCGATGTTTCGCAGCCAGGACAAGAAATTGTTCAGGGCGAGTACCAGATCAACAAAAAATGGTCGGTCAGCGTGGAGCGGGACCAACTCGGTGGAGTATCTGTGGACGGCCGCTTCCACACTTCGTTTTGAGCAGGTTTGTGACATCGCGTTTTTCTAGTGGGTCAAGCGGCGGGACGAATAACGTCGTTGGCGTTTGAATCCTTTTGCGGCAGCTGCCCCTTATCGCTTGCTCTCGCCAATTCTGCGTTGAGCTCCGCGCCCACCAGCAATGCAATGGAATTCCAGTAAAACCATGTCATGAACGCGATGAACCCCGCCAGAGTTCCATATGTCCGGCTGAGATTCGCGACGTGACGAACATAGAATCCGAGCAAATAAGAAAGGCTAATCCAGCACGTTACTGCGAGAATCGCTCCCGGCAAAGTCGCGCCGAATCGCTGCTTGACGTTGGGAGCAAGAAAATAGAGAAGTTCAACTGCGACGAGCGTGAACACGATGGCAACCGTCCAATGGATCAGGGGCCACAGAAAAACGAATCCCGTGGAGACGTCAATCTTGCTTGCCAGCCACGCTCCGAATCGAGGACCCAGCATCATGACCACCAGTGCGATCGATACCAGGCCCGCGGTAACAAGCCCCAGCAAGATCGCCCGAAGCCGAGTTGTCCAAAAGGGGCGGTCGTCTTGCACACCGTAGGCGACGTCGAGCGATTCAATGAGCGCGTCGAAGGCGGCCGACGTCACCCAAATCCCTCCCAACGTAGCGAATGACAGCCATGCCCTGCGATTCGTTGCTACAACGTCCAACAGAACCGATTGCACGAGGCGCATGGTGTCGCGAGGCAGCAGGAGTGCCATCGTCCCTACCACGCGCCCAAATAAATCGGGTAACGGGATCGATCCCATGATCGTGGAAAGAAAAATCAAACCCGGGAAGACCGCGAGAACCAGGTAGTAGGAAAGTGCAGCCGCCATCTGCAATACGTGATGCTGGAGCACATTGTTATAGGTGGCTGCGAAGATTCGCTTCAATCCTGCGTGTCTCACACTTCTTAGAATGCTGCGAGTGAGCCACAGGTTGCGCTGGAACAAGCCAAAGCGAAGATGGATGGTGATGGTCTTCGCGATTAATGCGCGGCTGGTGCGCGCATCAGAAAGGAAATGTCGTCCACCTTATAGAGCACTTTTCCTGGCGAGTCAGGCGACGGCTGGACTTTCCCTGCACGCACCGCATTGAATGCGGCGACCAGTCGTGGAAGTACCGTGGGTGATGCGACTGGAATATTGTGAGCGCCCATGACGACCTTAATCTTAGGTGCGAGCGCGGCCAAGCGAAGAATGGAGGCGGCGTAGTCATCGAGATTGGTTTCAGGCCTGAAGAGCCAGATGGGCGCGGGGTAGTAGGTGTCGCCGGTAAAAAGCAAACCGTTGGCGCGATCAAGCAAAGAGATGGCGTCAGGCGTATGGCCGGGGGTTGCGATGACTTCCAGAGTGCGCCCGCCGAGATCGAAGCGCTCGCCGTCCTGAGTGTAAGCCGTGATTTTCCAGGGCCGGGTTGCGTAGGCTTTCGAGTCAAATCCCTTCGGCAGCACGCCACAGATCTGGCCGGGCGTGATTTCTGCCTGCGCGTCCAACCGAGAGCCGCGCGCATTCTGCCGCGTAAAGTCTATATCCATTCCGTAGATCGTGGAGAATTCCCAATTGTCGCCGACATGATCGTTGTGGGTGTGCGAGTTCAACAAGACGATCGGGAGTTCGGTCAGTTGGGCGGTAACCTTCTTGATGTCGCTCATCCCCATGCCGGAGTCGAAGAGCAAAGCCCGCTTCTCGCCGACGATCAGATAGCTGATGGTCTCCTCGGCCTGGTGCGGTTCGTAGATGGCGAAAACGCCTGGGACCGGCTTATAGACTTCGAACCATGAGTCGCTGATGGAGACGCGTTCGAGAGTTTTGTATTCCGGTCGTGGCAACGCACGGCACCAGTCCGGGATTGGAGCCTGAGCCAGCAGAGCTGGCGACTGCAATATACAGAGCGTAAGAATGATGGCATTTCTATGCATGGGCGATCTCCGGCCTGACCATCCGATTGATGCGACGGTGCATGACTGGACCTGACAACCCAAATAGGTCCATTGGTAGTTGCATTGCACACTTCTCTGAAACAGGAGTATAGCTCTAACTGCGTGCCAGTTTGCTTCTGGTGCCCCAAACGGGCGAAAAGGTAAACGGATTGGTAACAAAGGCCACGCGAATGTGCTTACGCAATCGGTCCGAAGGATTAAGACCATGTGCTCGTCCGTCGAAGGTTTGCCTCGACAGCCGTAACCGTAAACCTGCATACTAGTTGGTATGTTAGCAGTTAGAAAGAAACCGAGACGGAAAGTGGCCACGCCCCGCGATCCGGAGCGCACACGAGTACGTTTGTTGCAGGCGGCCTTCCACGAGATACATTACTCAGGATTTCGAAGCGCTGACCTGGATGCCATTCTGGCCAAAGCGGGCGTGACTAAGGGCGCGTTGTATTACCACTTCGACAATAAGGAAGCCCTTGGCTACGCGGTGGCAGACGAAATCATCGCGAGTAGAGTTCATCGGAAGTGGGTGCAGCCTTTACAGAACGTCGAGAACCCGATCGACGTTCTGATCCGCATTTTTCAGTCCGAATCGGACAAAAGAGAAGACGTTCAGCGTGGCTGCGAATTGCTTAACCTGTCTCAAGAGATGTCGGGCCTTGATGAGGGATTTCGCAGAAGGACGGCAAGAATCTATAAGGAGTGGCACCACGCCATGGCGGAGGCACTGCGCGAAGGGCAGAAGCGCCGGGTGGTGCGGAGCGACATAAACGCGAATGAAACGGCTACATTCCTTATCGCCGCTTGGGAGGGGTACGCCGTTTTGGGAAAGAATTCGCAGGATCCTCGGATGTTGCAATCAGGGAAAAGAAGCGTGCGTCGTCATTTGGAGGCGCTGCGCCCGGCACGTGGCCGGACGCGAGCATCAGGCCGAGACTAGTTCGCTGTCTTTTGAGGTCGTAGCGTGCTTCGCAACCGCCCCTCGGGGCCGGGAAGGTTCCCGCGGCGTCGTGCGAGCGACAGATTGCTCTTCGCCCTAACGCGTAGGGTTGCAATGACAACATACATACCAGTCGGTATTATAAGGCAACTATCAACGATCACTACCGCATCACAGGTTTAAAGGTCGCGGTGTATTTAAATCTGCATCGAAGGGGCAATCGATGAACCGAACGGCAATCAAGACAATCGCATTAAGTTCCGTCCTGCTGGGCGTTTGGCAAGTGCAAGCACAGGACACAAAAAGTCCGTATCCCAGCATGGCGCCGCTGGAGCAGTACCTGATAACGGATCGAAACGCTGAGATTGCTCTGGCACGTAGCGCGGCTCCGCCATCTGTTTCCAACGACGCCAAAGTTCTGGTCCTCGGAAGAAATGGTTATGAGACTGCGGTCGAAGGCAAAAACGGCTTTGTCTGCGTTGTGGAACGCGCTTGGATGAGCAAATTCGACAGTCCCGAGTTTTGGAACCCGAGGGGTCGCGGCCCGGATTGCTATAATCCGCCGGCCGCGAGGACGGTGCTGCCGATCCTTTTCTTGAGGACAAAATTCGTACTGGCGGGAAAATCGAGAGAGGAAATTTATGAGAGCATGAAGGCCGCGATTGAGAAAAAGGAACTGCCGCCCCTTGAGCCTGGCGGGATGGCCTATATGCTGTCGAAGCAAGGGCATCTGAACGACCGCACCGGGCCCTGGCTTCCCCATCTCATGTTTTATGTTCCCCTGAAAGACGCTAAGACTTGGGGTGCAGGCGCGCCTGACTCCCCGATTATGATCAATTCACATTTTAATGGCGCTCCGGAGCCAGTCACGGAGTTCATGGTTGCGCTGTCCGAGTGGTCGGATGGAACGCCGGCGGATACTCACTGAGTTGGCTGCGCGAACTTTGGTGCCGATCATTTTGATGAGGACAGGAGTATTGGCTGGAAAACTGTCGTTTTGTTTGATCACATACGAATAAGTATGTAACTGGCAATCGGTTAACCATGATCGCAAATCTTCTGAAGTGTCGCACTACAGGGGGTATCGATGAACGGAAAAATAGTTAGGACGATCACATTCGGAACCTGCGCGTTAGTTATTCTCTCATTCGGAGCGGCACGGCAACCGCGAGCGCAAGCACAGGACGCGAAGACACCGTATCCCAGCATGGCAGCGCTCGATCAGTATCTGATAACGGATCGAAACACTGAGATTGCTTTGGCACGGACTGCGGCTCCGCCGTCCATTTCCCGCGATGCACAAGTTGTGGTTCTCGGGCCGCACGGATATGAAACGGCGGCGCAAGGCAAAAACGGCTTTGTCTGCATCGTAGAACGGGCGTGGATGAGTCCATTCGATAGTCCTGAGTTTTGGAACCCGAAGAATCGCAGCCCGATTTGCTACAATCCGCCCGCCGCTCGATCAGTGCTGCCTCTCACTTTCATGAGGACGCAATTGATATTGGCTGGAAAATCAAAAGATGAAGTCAAGGAGAGTATCAAGGCCGCGATCGAGAAAAAGGAACTGCCGGATCTCGAACCAGGCGGAATGAGCTACATGATGTCCAAGGATGCGTATCTGACCGATAAGGGTGGGCACAACATGGCCCATCTTATGTTCTACACGCCGCTCGGTACGGTATGGGGCGCAAATGTGGTCGACTCCTCAAACGATCTGTCGGAAACGTTCCCGGGATCTCCGCTCTTGCTGGCGCCATCGTACAAAGGCAACCCGGAACCGATCAATATGTTCCTGATGCCGACCGGCGTGTGGTCGGATGGAACGCCGAACCAGATGTAGGGCACCGCGTTGAGAGAAATGCGGGTTGTCGTGCCCGAGTTTTTGATCAACAGTTCGATCAACACGGGAGTGTTGAGAGCATATGAAAACTTGGTTCGAGAGAGCGGAAAGGACAGTCTCGCAGTGCGGGATGCTTCTGCTGGCCGCGTTGCTCTTGTTCTCGTCGACTGTGCTTGGGCAGGCGCAAGTGCCGGAGCCTACCTCAGTTCACCCGTTCAAAATGCATGTTCCGAACCAGGTTCTCATCGATCTTCGACACCGCTTGGCAGAAACCAAATGGCCCGATCAACTTCCGGGCACGACCTGGGAGTATGGCGCTGACATCAAAAAGGTCCGAGAGTTGGCGGATTACTGGCAAAACGGCTACGACTGGCGTGCGCAAGAAGCCAAGATCAACCGCTTTGATCAGTTCACCACGGAAATTGATGGACAACAGATTTACTTTATCCATCAGCGCTCGCCCCGACCCGACGCGATTCCGCTCATGTTGATTCACGGCTGGCCCGGTTCGATTGTTGAATTTCTTGCATTGATCGAGCCGCTTACCAATCCCACGGACAGCCGTATCCCGGCATTCGACGTGATTATTCCTTCGCTTCCTGGATTTGGATTCTCCGGACCCACCACTACTCGGGGTTGGGGCCCACAGCGTATGGCGAAGGCGCTGATCGTTCTGATGGATCGTTTAGGCTATTCACGGTATGGCATCCAGGGTGGCGACTGGGGTTCGTTAATAGCCCGCGACATGGCGTATCAAGCGCCCGCGCACGTGATCGGGCTTCATCTGAACCTTCTTTACGTGGACCCGCCGAACCCGGAAGCAGTCGCGCAAATGAGCGATGTGGAGCGGAAACGGTTTTCGTACTTTGACCGACCAGAAAGCAGTTTTTTTTTCCTCCAGGCCGCTGAACCGCAAACTCTTTCCTACGCCTTGACGGACTCTCCGGTTGGGTGGTTGGCCTGGATGATAGGAAAATTTCAACTGCTTACGGACAACAATGGCGATTTTCTCACGGCTGTGGACCGCGACACATTTCTGACCGATGTCACTCTCTATTGGGTGACCGGTACAGTGGGCTCTGCTATGCGAATCTATCGTGAGAACCGGCTCACCGCAGAGGAAATGGCGCCGACGCCGCGCTTGGAGACTCCCATCGCGTACGCGGATTTTCCGAAGGAGGTAGCTGTTCCTCCGTTTCGCTGGGTTACTCAAACTTACAACGTCGTACAAAAAACTGAAATGCCGAAGGGCGGGCACTTCGCCGCTCTGGAACAACCCGATCTCCTGCTTGACGATATACGGAAGTTCTTTGCGAAGGTTGATCAGAAACAGGCCGAAATTGCGCCCTGATACTAAAAGGGAATGGATGTCCCGTCCGGCTCCTGCTCGGGTTTCGAGCCGTCATGCAAGTCGTGTGCACGGGAGGACAGAGATGGATGAGAGGGAACCATGCGGGTGTTGATCGTGGATGACGAACCCATAGCCGAAATGGCTTTGGCAAATATTCTGTCGTCACGGAGCGACGTGGAGCATTTCGATTCGGCCAACGATGCGAGCGAAGCGCTCGAGAAACTGGCGACGGAGTCTTACGATGTTTTGCTACTCGACATCAATACGATGGACCTGTCGGGCAGCGAACTATTAGACCAGCTTAGGGAACGACACTTTCTGTTGCCGTCCATCGTGTTTGTAACAGCACACATTGAAGACGCGATCGCGGCTTTCGAGAAGCACACAGTAGACTACGTGCTAAAGCCTTACTCGAACGAAAGCATCAGTGAAGCTCTGGACCGGGCCTCTCGGAGGGCAAAGGGCGAGCGAGCCGCGAAATTGATCGAATCTTTGCCGCAGTTGCAGAAGTTATCTCGTCCACAGCACCCGAGGATCGCAATCAAAATTAAGGGAAGGATTCTCTTCATCAATCCTGTAGATGTGGTCGCAGTTCAAGCTGAGGGAAACTACGTGTTGCTGCGGCGGGAATCGGACTCCTATCTGCTGCGCGAGTCAATCTCGGTAGTGGCAGAAAAGCTCAAGCCATACGGATTCATTCGGATCAATCGATCTGCGCTGGTGAACACCTCGTTTGTGGTAGAGATTAAGCCAAGCTCGACGGGCAAGTACGGTCTCCGCCTGGAAGGTGGGAAGGAATACGCAGTTGCCCGCGGTTACAAGAAGAACCTCAAATCCCTGACAGAGTTCCAGATCGGTAGCGTATTTTCCTAGCGGAATAGCCTGCTCCTGACGCAACGTCACGGAGCCGACAGGAGCGAGACTTCGTGCTCGCCGCTGCGCCCGCCAAACAAGATGCCAACCCGAAGTTTCTTCATGCTGTTCCCACTCGCTCGAAACGCCCGCTCACGTTCCAAGAAACTCGAGCAGCGCCTGGTTAAACTCTGCCGCCTTCTCGATCTGCGGAACGTGGCCGCAGTGCTCTACTACGAGCAACTTGGCTCCAGCTATGCCATCACGAAATTTCTCGCCGCTGGCCAGCGGAATTAATTCGTCCTGCCGCCCCCACACCACCAACGTGGCCGCGTGAATGGAGGCCAGCTTCCCATCTTCAAATTGGGGCGAGGCAAAGCCGGCCACCGTGCGCTCGATCGTATATCCGTCGTTGTTGCGCATGTGCTGGGTGAACGCCTGCACCACAGCTTCATCGCGCACCATGTTCTTGTCATAGAAAACCAATTCGATCAAAGTCCGCCAGCCCGCTATCGTAGACGGATTCAAGTCGGGCAGAGGCTTCTGCCAAGTCAAACCCGCCGCATCCACCAGTACGAGCTTGTCGACCATCTCCGGATGCTGCACCGCAAAGTCGGTGGCGATCCATCCGCCTAACGAATTCCCCACCAGCGTTGCTTTGGCGATCTTCTCTGCCTGCATGAACCCGCGGAGGAAGTCAGCGAAAGTCGCAATCTTGTAATCAATGAGCGGCTTGTCGGATTGGCCGAAGCCGATCTGGTCGATGGCGTAGACGTGGTACTTGGAAGCAAGAGCGCCAATATTCGCAAGCCAAAATTCTTTAGCCCCTCCGAGACCGTGCAGAAGAATCACCGTGGGGCCTCGACCTACCTCGAAGTAGTGAATATTTTGGCCATACACGGCGGCGACTTTTTCCTGTGGCAGACCGGGGTCTTGTGAGAAGCCGAGCGGCACCACTGCTATCAGCACCGCAGCGAACAGAACGGAACGGAGATAGAGCTTCATGAGCCTCCTTTGATCTAAATCTCTAGAGAATCTTCTTTCCGAACACCGACAGCAACAGTTCCAAGGACAGATCGGCGGTTGGGTTGTGTTCTTCGATCACCCGATTCACCTCCACAATCTCAAGGTTCAACATGCGCCCGCGCCTCAAGATTTCGCCATTCTTATTCGCATGGGTAATGACTTGAATTCGCGTTAAAGATGCGGACGCCAGTCTTCGAATCCACTTCCCAGCGCCGCCACCGCCGGACCGGCCATCTGCTCGGGGTTTGACTGGCATGAACAGCGGCGCATGCCGCCACTGCAAAAACAGCCAATGCCCTCGAGATTCTCCAACGCTCATGCATATCTTTGTCCGGTCCGTACCTGCCCTTACAACTTCGATGCATTCTCACTGCAAGCTAAGCGACCGTTCCGGTCGGTTTCGGTCCATACCCATTGCCGTCTCCCCGAACCGGCTACGACACTGCGAACCTCCCCATAGAATGCGAGCCGGCTCAGGATCGAGCACACGGACGCGATCGGATTTTTCTGGCGTTGTATCAACGTAACATCTGCTGCTTTTATGTTTTCGACCAGCCGGTGCGCGACATTTCCAATGGCTCGGGCCAGTTCGGCCAGATCCTGCGGATGGTCAACACCCCAACCAGTATCCTGGGTTCATTCCTCGGGGGCGACGCTGCCCCGCGTTTGATCCAGTTAACTGCCAAGCTTAA
>JABDBE010000029.1:26028-35918 GCA_013288805.1 Acidobacteriota bacterium | reverse complement strand
CCGGGGTCGGCTATCAGGGTGGATACTGGAACAATGGGCAGTTCTACTACAACCGCTCCGTGAACAACGTAAGCACGACAAACATTACCAACGTTTATAACAAGACCATCGTCAACAATACCACCGTGAACCGCGTGAGCTACAACGGCGGTCCAGGCGGCACTACAGCGCGCCCGACGGCGCAACAAGAAGCGGCAGCTCGCGGTAAACATACACCGCCGACTGCAGTTCAAGCGCGACAGCAGCAGGCTGCCAGAGCGAACCGGGCCCAATTGGCATCGGTCAACCATGGCCACCCGCCAGTGGCTGCAACTTCCAAACCGGGGGAGTTCACCGGAACGGGTGTGATGGCCGCTAAGGGCGCGACGACCGAGAACAAGACAAGCGCGAATAAGCAGTCTCCAGCGAGCACAGAGGAAAACAAGGCTGCCGCAAACAAGGCAGCAGCAAGGATTTCCAGTGACCCACGGATTGAGACCCGTCATTTGTGGCCGCGACACAGCAAAATGTTGCGCATTGACACATGGCTGGCCCAGAGCGACAATCCGTGCTTCGCCCGGCTATACGAGGCCAATTTAGTTCTGGATGGTGGGCAGTCATGAGGCAACTTAGTTTATCGAAAACGATAGGGATCGTGTCTGCGCTTTTTGCGGCGACGGCGATTGCCTCGTCTGCTCAGATCTTTAAGACTGTGGCTAGTTTCGACGGGGCTAACGGCGCTACTGCTTACGCTGGCCTGGTGCAAGCCACCGACGGGAACTTCTGGGGGACAACCTATAATGGTGGGACAAACAACTCAGATTGCGCCCCTTCCGGCTGTGGCACGGCCTTCAAAATCACCCCGAGGGGCAAGTTGATCAAGCTTTACAGCTTTTGCTCCCACACAAACTGCACCGACGGCAGTCAGCCTTACGCGGGGCTGGTGCAGGCCATTCACGGGAATTTCTACGGAACAACGCAACAAGGCGGCAACAACGCGTGCAGCGGAGGTTGTGGCACAGTCTTCAGAGTCACGCGCTGGGGCAAACTGACCACGCTGCACAGCTTCGATGGCACGGACGGTTACAGCCCCAACGCCGGCTTGCTGCAAGCCACAGACGGGAGCTTCTACGGGACCACAACCCAGCGCGGGGCCACCACCAGCGGCACGGTCTTCAAAATTACTCCTAGCGGCAAGCTGACCACGCTTTACTACTTTTGCTCTAAGATGAACTGCACTGACGGCGCTGACCCTTGGGGAGGGTTGGTGCAAGGCACCGACGGAAACTTCTATGGGACGACGGCCGAAGGCGGAACACACATCTGCAAGACCCGAGGCCAAGAGAAGATCGGATGTGGCACCGTCTTCAAAATCACCGCCCAGGGTAAGCTGACCACGCTTCACAACTTTTGCTCCCAGACGAACTGCGCTGATGGCTACGATGCCTTGGCTGGGTTGGTTCAAGCCGCCGACGGCAACTTCTATGGGACAGCGGCCGAGGGTGGGGCCAATACAAGCGGTACAATCTTCGAAATCACGGCCGGAGGCAAGCTGACCACGCTTTACAGCTTTTGCTCCCAGACGAACTGCACTGACGGCGCTACTCCTTATGCTGGATTGGTGCAAGCCACCGACGGGAACTTCTACGGGACAACCAGGTTTGGCGGGGCCAACAACGGTGGCGCGGTCTTCAAAATCACCCCATCGGGTAAGCAGACGACGCTTCACAGCTTTTGCTCCCAGGCAAACTGCGCTGACGGTGAATTTCCTCAAGCGGGGCCGGTGCAAGCCACCGACGGCAAGTTCTACGGGACGACCTCCGAAGGTGGGGCTAACATGAGCGGCACGGTCTTCAGCTTGTCTGTGGGACTCGGTCCGTTCGTGGAAACCCGTCCCACATCCGGCGAGGTGGGGAACACGGTCATTATTTTGGGGACGAACCTGACTGGCGCTACCAGCGTTACATTTGATGGCACGCCGGCGGAATTCAAAGTCATATCAGGTTCGGAAGTCACGACGAAGGTTCCAAACGGCGCGACCACGGGCAAGGTTAAGGTAAAAACGCCCGGTGGAACGCTTGCTAGCAACGTGGTCTTCCGGGTGACGAAGTGACACATTGACCGGTTCGGAATTATGAATATAGCCGCCCGCCAGACGGGGATTTTGAGTGTAATGGCTCCCTTTGGAATAACTTATTCTCATTGCTTCGTTGTGACCGAGATACCGATCACTTTGGCACGACGAGAGTGCCGTTGGTGATAAGTTTCGAATCCACTATGCCGATCTCGACCCGGCGGTTAGCAGCACGCGCCTGTTCGCTGTCGCCCGGAACGCGCGGATCCGATTTACCAAAACCTTTGGTGCTCAGGATTGTCGCCGGAATTCCGGTCTGCACCAGGAAGTCGCGGACAGCTTCAGCGCGACGCTGTGAAAGTTGCAAGTTGTATGTCTGCGTGCCGACGTCGTCCGTATATCCATAGACAGCAATCGTGTATCCCTTGAGCGTCATCAGTATCCCGGCGATGCGATTAAGGATGTCGCGATATTCCGGTTTAATGTTTGCCTTATCGAAGTCGAAGCGAATCGACTTGCTGTCCAGCGTCATCACCAGGCCCATGGCGGTGCGACGCGTCTCGGCGATTTGCCCGAGAGCCTGTTGCAGCTGTGCAAGTTCCGCCTCGCGCTCTTGCCGATATTGCTCAGCCTGCTGCGTGGCTTGCTCTGCCTTTTGCTGCTCGGCGGCGGCTTGCTGCCGCGCAAGTTGCGCCTGCGCCTCCGAGTTCGACTGATCCTGCTTTGCCAGGTCGCGCTGTTGAGCGGCTGCCTGCGCATTTGCAGCGGCTTGGGAAGCCTGCTGAGCCAGCGTCTGCGACTGCTCCTGTGCACGCACGACCTGGCTGCTTAAACCTTCGGTCTGCTGGCTGAGCCGTGCTACCTCGCGCTCTAAGCGGCGGACCGAGATTAAATAAACAGACCCAAGAACCAAGCTGAGCGCGATTGCGATCACTCCCAGAGCGAGCGCTAACCTCCCTTGGGACTTACCAGGTGCATCCCTAAGTCCACGCTCGTCCGGCTTCAGCGCCTCGCGTGAAGAGTCCATCATTTGGCAATCCTAGCGTGGAATTCTAGCTTGAGGCAAAACGAGATAGCTCACAGATTGTCGCCAAAGCTGCATGAGCCGCAAGCGCATGCCAGGCGCTTTTCGTTTTGTTGTCGGCGTCGTTCGCGGCTGGTTGCAGTGAGCTCCATGCGTGGCTCCGTGGACCGAGCGCAGGCACGAATGCGGTATAGTAGACCCGTGCTCGTGGATGTCCTCGCTTGTTTCGGGCGACAAGGCAGAAACGTGGACTCGCAGAGATATCTACGCAGCGATCAATACATCTAGAAGACGCGTCAAACGACGATGATTTTGGCAGGCGATGTCGGCGGGACAAAGTGCAGCCTCGGGTTGTTCGCCAAGAATGGACCATACCTTCGTTCGGTGTTCCAGAGCCGGCTTGCCACCCGCGACTACTCCGGATTCGAGGATCTGATCGGCGACTTTCTCGAACGAGCGGCTGGTCCCAACAGAAGCGGGCGTGGACAGGAAATTGAGGCGGCAGGCTTCGGTTCAGCCGGAGTAGTTGTCGACGGATACCTTCATGCCAGGAATCTTCCCTGGGTGCTGAACGGATCGGCACTGGCGCAAAAGCTCCATCTGGACAAAATAGTCTTGCTGAATGATCTCACGGCGACTGCTCTCAGCCTGGACCGGCTCGGTTCGAGTGACTTCGCCATCTTGAATCAAGGGACCCCTGAGCATAATGCCACGAAGGCAGTCATTGCTGCGGGAACTGGCTTAGGCGAGGCCATTCTCTTCTGGGATGGCGAGCAATATCGAGTCGCCGCATCGGAAGGCGGACAGGCAGATTTTGCGCCCCATAACGAACTCGAGATTCAACTGCTCACCCATCTGAACGAGCAGTTGGCCCACGTCTCGTGCGAAGAGATTATTTCCGGCCGGGGCTTCCTTAGGATTCACGAATTTCTGGATCCTTCATTGCGCCATCCATCCTTCGATTCGCCGGAAGGGGATGCAGCCAAAGAAATCACCGAGCGAGGATTGGCGCAATCTTGCCCGGTGTGCGTCGAAACCATGCGAGTGTGGATCGAGGCCTATGGCGCTGAGGCCGGAAATATGGGGCTACGAACCCTTGCTCTTGGCGGAGTCTACATAGCAGGTGGTATCGCTCCAAAAATCCTGTCGAAACTTCGCGACGGCGTTTTTCTGCGTGCTTTTTGCGGGAAGGGCAAATTTGCGTCAGTGCTATCCCGAATTCCACTTTCGGTTGTCGTTAACGAAGATGCTCCGGTCTGGGGAGCCGCTTACCAGGCACTCAGCGAAGGCGACATCTAGCGGCCCACTTCTAACGAAACCTTCGGACCAATAAATTGTAACGATCCGATCGATACAGACCCAGCACATAGAGCGTCGCTTTTCCCTGAGTGGAATAAATAACCTGGCGAATGCGAAGCAGCGGATGCCCGCGTGGAACCTGGAGAAGGCTTGCCGTCGTGGATTCGGCGGCGGCCGCGTCAGCTTCTTCATCGGCGTAGGCCAACTGAATTCCGTAGTCGCGCTCCAGAATGGAAAACAGGGATCCGCGCGCAAACGATGCACGCGTGAGGCGGCTGAAGTCCTGAGCGGGCCAGTAACAGGTTTCCAATGCGAATGGTTGGTCAGCTCCCAGCCGCAAACGCGATAGTTTGCTCAGTGCGGTGTTATCCGCCAAGCCAAGACGTGCCGCAACCGCCTGTTCGGTATCAACTACGCTGAACGACAGAACCCTTGAGCAAGCGGTCAAATTTCGACCTGCCATCAATTCGTTGAAGCCCATCAGCTTGTTGAAGTGAATCTTGGGCGGCGCCACAAACGTTCCCGAGCCGCGTCGCCGTTGGACCACGCCCTCGCGCTCCAGCGCCGTCAAGGCATGGCGCGCGGTCATTAGACTCACGTGGTGGATCTTGGCAAGTTCTCGCTCGGACTCGACCGCGTCGCCTGGCTTTAAATCTCCCCTCTCAATCCGCTTCAATATAGTCGCCTGAATTCTCCTGTACGCAGGCGTTCCGTCGCGATGGTTGTCTGTCATGAATGCTCTCCGGAGTCATTCGGCTGAGAAGGTCATGGACTTTATAACACGCTTGCGGCTCCCAACAAGCGGAAACTCGTCCCGCTCGTTTTCAACATCTGCTATAGAGCTAGGCAACCCGATAGGAACGCTTCCGCCGACACTACAGTACCGCTATTCTCCCAATTGTGCTATAGAGCTTACTTCCCTATGCTATAGAGCAGATGGTCTCTTCCTGATACCTCCACCTTAGCCTCGCCGTGGAAATGCTCTAGAACTCCCGCGACACATCATAGCGCAAAAGCTTGCCTCTAGAGGAAGGATATTCCGTTTTGTGGATGCTCAAGTTCTTAGTTTTCCACAGGGATTGCCACCTGCCAGTCCGGGCAAAGCGATCCTGCTAACAATGTGCTATAGATCAATCAGATTATTGACAACAATAAAAAAATTAACATTCTTTTCACTTTTCGCTTGACGATTACATTCCATCTACTATATAGCATTTGCCAGTCCCATTTTGTTGGTGTGTGTAACGTTCAGGTTCTCAAGCTTGGCATTTGAATTCAGGATGTTCTCTGCGGAGGTTTGGCGATGCATAAGTCGATAAGAGTTGGACTTGCCCTTTTGCTATTGATCGGACTCCTTGGGGTGATCGAGACAGCGTGGGGACAGGAAGTCACCGCCGCAATTGTGGGCTCGGTTGTAGATCCGAGCGGTGCACCGATAAAGGGCGCTGCGGTTGTCGCTCGTGACACGGAGCGTGGTGTTCTTTACACGGCCCAGACCAACGATGCTGGTGCCTTCAACTTACAGCACCTTCCTATTGGGACCTACGGGGTGAAAGCGACCGCGCCGGGATTTGACACTGCAGTTCATGCGCCCTTTACGCTGGCGCTCAACCAGACGGCACGTCTCGACTTCCAGATGAGGATCGGCAAGGTCTCGGAGACTCTGGAAGTGAGCAGTTCTGCGCCGATCCTGCAGACGGAAAATGCCCAGGTGAATAACATCATCGATTCCAGAACCGCCGACAATCTGCCACTGGAAACCCGGAACTATGTGCAGTTGACCTTGCTTTCTGCTGGCGCCGTCTCGGTCGATCCCCATGGCATGAATCTCGGATCCAACACCGCCGAGGAATCTGGACGTCCCTATATCAACGGGAACCGCGAGCAGGCCAACAACTTCCTGCTGGACGGCATCGATAACAATCAGGTATCGGATAATCTGCTTGGCTTCACACCCTCTCCCGATGCCATCGGAGAGTTCAATATCATTACTCAGAATGCTTCCGCGGAATTCGGCAACTACAACGGCGGAATCGTCAATGCCACAATTAAGTCGGGCACCAACCGGTACCACGGAGATGTTTTTGAATACTTTCGCAACGATTTTTTCAACGCCAACCAGTGGCAGAATGGGTTAACGGCCGGTACTCCGACCGGTGTCCTGCCGACGCCAAAATTGCGCTGGAATATGTTTGGCGGCACCCTCGGTGGTCCCATCATAAAGAACAAGCTGTTCTTCTTCGCGGATTACCAGGGCGGGCGCCTGGACCACCCCGCATCCTCCAGCACCATTACCGTGCTCACCCCCGCCGAAATCGGGGGCAACTTCAGCGCTCTGAGCGCTCCGCTCTACAATCCCTGCGCCGCTGGCACCGGCGGAACATCCGGCGCTCCCTGTACGATCCTGGCTCCTTCTGCCAGGACACCGTTTCCCGGCAACATTATTCCGGCAAACATGCTGAATCCGGCATTTACATCCCTGGTCACGAATGCGCTGTATCCAAAAGCGGTGGCCACGCTCCCCAACGGATTTGGGCAAGCGGTCAACATCATAGACCAGCAATACAACTCCGACCAGGGCGACCTCAAGCTCGACTACAACGCATCCGAGAAGGATCACATCTCCTTCCGCTATTCCAAGGGCAATCAGTACGATCCTCTGGTTAACTCCCAGCCCCTCTTGGGCAACATGGTGAACGAAGCCTATCTACAGGCAGGTGTCATCAGCTGGACTCACGCGTTTTCATCCAATCTGCTCAACGAAGCTCGTTTCGGAAAAAACTACGTCAAACTTCCCCACGGTCTGACCACGTTCGACCCGTCTGTGGGAGCCTTGGGGAATAGTATTGGCTTGCTGAATGGCAATCCTACCGGAGTGGATGGTCTTCCAGAGTTTGGTTTTGGCGGCGGTTCGATTACCAACATTACTTCGGGGACGCTGCAAAATCTCGGATCCGCGAGCGTTACAGAGAAGTTTTCTTCCACCGTGACCCAGTTTGACGATGTCCTCAGTTACACGCACGGCCGGCACGTGATCAAGGCCGGCTACCAGATGAATCGTTACAACATCAACGTTTTTTACAGCGGCAATAGCGGTGAACTGGGTGCCATACTCTTCGGTGACGGCCCCGGCGGCAACTATTCGGGGAACGGCACTACCAACAGCGGCGACCCATCCGCCGATTGGGCCCTTGGTATTCCAGAAGACGTGGGCCGCGGCACCAATTCCGGAGAATGGCATCAGCGCGACTGGCTGTTCGCCGGGTTTGTCCAAGACGACTGGCGGGTGACGCACAACCTGACCTTGAACATCGGTCTTCGATATGAAGCCCGTACGCCTTGGGTCGAAATGAATAATCGCCAGGTCGGAGTGAATATCGATACGGGCGCGCTGGAATTCATCGGCAACACGCCTGTACCTGCGGGCGTTGTGGGAAGCAACGGTTTCAGCCGTAGTCTTTATAAGACCACCTACGGAAGACCGGACTACCAACCTCGTCTCGGCTTCGCCTGGAGCCCAGGCGAGTCAAACAAAACTGTGATTCGCGGCGCCTTCACTGTCTCGTCTTACCTGGAAGGCACTGGCACTAATTTGCGCCTTCCGCAGAATCCTCCTTATACAGCTCCGCAGGTTGAAGCCAACAACGTGGCTACCGGCGGATCATTTAGCACCGAGAATGCTTTTAGTATCGCTGCACCCGCCTCTGACCCTTTCATCGGCGCCACGATGCTGGCTTGGAACGGCACTGTGCAACCTGCCGTCGCAAATCAGTGGAACCTCTCGGTGCAGCGCGAGCTTGCCAACAGTACGACTCTTCAGGTCGGCTACGTCGGGCAGAGCACGACTCACCTGATGGTTCCTGAGTGGCTGGCACAAGGCTTTCTGCAGCCGAATGGCACAGTCACGTATCCCTTGATTGGAGGCCAAAATCCGACAGGAACGGTCATTAATGGCATTACCACCACAACACCGACGTTTGGTCCCAACGGATTCGGCAATGTGAAGAACACTGCCTCCGTCGGCAACATGAACTATAACGCGCTGCAGGTGGTGCTGCAGAAGCGATATACCCACGGACTCGAGGGCCAGGTTTCGTATACCTACGAAAAGTGCATGACCAACGACGACGGTTATTACGGTACCTGGGGCACGACCACTCAGGCCGCACCCTCCGGTAACTACTGGCAAAACCTGTACAACCCCGCTGGCGATTACGCACGATGCTATTGGGATTCGACCCACATTATCAGCGCATACGCCGTGTATGAGTTGCCGTTTGGCCGAGGTAAGCAATTCGGCCATGACATGCCGGCGGCCGCGAACGCCGTGGTCGGTAACTGGTCGATCAACCCGATTGTTTCCTGGCACACCGGCTTCCCACTCACGATCTCTGGAGGCAACAGCTCCGGAACCAACAGCCCGGAGAATCGTCCCAACTGCAATGGCCCTGTCAGCTATCCCAAGACCGTTAGCGTCCAGGGTATGCAGTGGTTTAGTCCAAGTGCATTCTCCCAGCCTGCGCCCGGTACATTTGGAAACTGTCCAGCTCAAGGCCCGGTGATTGGGCCGGGATATGCTGATGTTGACATCAGCATGCAGAAGAATTTTCCGATTACAGAAACCATGAAAGTCCAGTTTCGTACTGACTTCCTGAACGCGTTTAATCATCCGAACTTCGCGGTGCCGAACTTTAGCTTCGGAACTCCGACTTTCGGTGTCATCAACTCGAGCCAGGATGCTCGGCAGTTGCAGTTTGCTCTGAAGTTCTACTTCTGAGCTAAGCGTTGTACCATGGGGCAGGCGCTTCTCCCCAGCGTCTGCCCTCTTTATGTGTAGATTTCGTCATCGTATTCTCGGCTTTATCTTACTCTTGGGATCCGTTCCGACCTGGTTAGCGGCCCAGGCTTCCAAAAAGCCGGCTGCTGTGGATGTCGCCTCCTCAGCTCAGCGAGCTTTGAACCTCGCCCAATCTGGCAACTGCAAAGAAGCGCTGCCGCTTTTGAAGCAGGCAATGCCGCACCCAGGGGACAAGGAGCTCAAACGCAGCGTCGGCTTTGCTGGCGTGCGTTGCGCGATGTTCGCCGATCAGCCGGATGTGGCGGAAGATTTTCTTCGGTTCTTGAATCGAGAGTTCCCTCACGATCCTGATGTTCTCTATCTCTCTGTCCATACCTTCTCGGATCTATCGAGCCGAGCCGCCGCTGAACTGGCCACCACTGCCCCCAAGTCTCCGCAGGGACTTGAGCTCCAAGCCGAGGCCCTCGAATCACAAGGGAAATGGGAAGAGGCTGCCAAGGAATATCGCTTGATCCTGGAGCAAAACCCGCGTATGCCTGGCATTCATTTCCGCATCGGGCGGTTATTGCTCTCCAAGCCCAATCCCAGCCCGACTGTCGCCGAAGAAGCGAAAAAAGAGATGCAGCAGGAGATCGAGATCGATCCTTCGAACGCGGGCGCCGAATACGTCCTGGGCGCGCTGGCGCAACAAAACCAGCAATGGGACGAGGCAATAG
>JABDBE010000029.1:0-26018 GCA_013288805.1 Acidobacteriota bacterium | reverse complement strand
AACTTTCGGCGACGCCTTCGTAGGACTCGGAGCTTGTCTCGGCTCGGCCAAGCGGTACGCGGAGTCGATTGCACCTCTGGAGAATGCCATCAAACTCGAGCCGGAGAATCCTGCCCCGCACTATTTGCTCGCAATCGCATACAACCGCACCGGCCGTAAGGAAGACGGCGACAAGCAATTTGCCATTCAAAGACAGTTGACCCAGAAAGGTGCCGCGGGAGAAGACAATCCACAGTCGCAGGCGAAACCAAACTAGTGTAGGGGCCGTAGAATAGCATCCGAAGACTAAACAGTGACTTCGTTGCCGAATCCAAGAACATTCCTTTTCTCTCGACGCAGCTTTCTGCGTGGCCTTGCAACAAGTCTCGCTCTACCGTCTTTTTATCAACTTGCCCGAGCGCTACCCGAAGCTGCTTATCCCTTCGAGGAAGTTCTTCCAACAGCGAGTGGCATCACCTGGAAGCACACCGCGGGAAAATCCCCGCAGAAGTATCTGCCAGAGACCACAGGCGCAGGTTGCGCTTTTCTCGACTATGACAACGATGGTTGGATGGACATTTACCTGGTCAACAGCGGGGCTTGTGATTTCTTCAATCCGAATCCGACTCTGCGCAATGCTTTGTATCGAAACAATCGCGATGGAACCTTTACGGACGTAACCGAGAAGGCTGGCGTGACCGCCGGTGGTTATGGCCAGGGCGTAGCCGTGGGCGACTACGATGGAGACGGCTTTCCCGATCTGTACGTCACTCAATATGGTCGAAGCATCCTCTATCACAACAACGGCGACGGCACTTTCACCGATGTGACCGAAAAAGCCGGCGTCGC
The DNA here is from genome assembly GCA_013288805.1 of Acidobacteriota bacterium. Taxonomy (GTDB): domain Bacteria; phylum Acidobacteriota; class Terriglobia; order Terriglobales; family Acidobacteriaceae; genus JABDBE01. The sequence continues at coordinate 25,190 of JABDBE010000029.1, read as the reverse complement.
TGCGCCGGGATGGTCTTCCAGTGCAGTTTGGTTCGACTACGACAATGACGGACGCCTCGACCTGTTTGTCTGCCGATTCGTGGACTTTGACAAATCGAAGAACTTGCCCTGTGCCGCCGGCGACAGCCCCGGATATTGCGTCCCGCGCCTTTATAAGCCAATGCCCAGTTGGCTGTTTCACAACAACGGGGATGGCACATTCACCGACGTCAGCAAGTCTTCAGGAATCGGCAGTCATCTTGGCAAGGCGTGGGGAGTGGTTGCAACCGACATCAACAATGACGGTCGCATGGACCTCTTCGTTGCTAACGATACCGTGCAAAACTTTCTGTACGCCAACCGCGGGGATGGAAAATTCGAGGAAATCGGTGCGCAGGCCGGAGTCGCATACAGCGAGGCTGGTCGCCCACGCTCCGGCATGGGCCTCGACTCGGCAGATTTCAACGAAGATGGCTGGATGGATCTCTTCGTTGCCAACATCGACCACGAAATGTATTCCTTGTACAAAAACAACGGCGACGAGACTTTTGACGATCAAGCCGGTCCCACTGGGATTGCGACCGCGACCCGGCTGATGAGTGGCTGGGGGCTCAAGTTCTTCGACTATGACAATGACGGCAATCTTGACCTGTTTCTAGCTAACGGCAATCCCGATGACTTGATCCAGGTCGTTCGCAAAGATGTGGGATACCAGGAACCAATGCTTCTGTTTCACGGCACTGGTAAGAACTTTCAGAACGTAAGCGTGGAGAGCGGTCCCGTTTTCGCGAGACCTCTGTCGGCCCGTGGAATGGCAATCGGCGACTTCGATAATGACGGCGCAGTGGATGTGCTGATCTCGGTCAACGACGGTGCGCCGATTCTGCTGCGAAACAACGCGGCCAAGCAACGCCATTGGCTGGGCCTCAACCTGGTTGGCACAAAATCGAACCGAGACGCGATCGGCGCGCGGATCACCTATCAGGCTGGCGATCTGAAACGTCACCGCATGAAAGTTGGTGGTGGCAGCTTCCTCTCTTCGCATGATCCTCGCATTGTGCTGGGTTTGGGCGAGCGAACCAAGATCGACTGGCTGGAAATCAAGTGGCCCTTGCCCGGTGGTGCTACCGAACGATTCACGGATCTTCCCATTGACCGCTATATCGCAATCGTCGAGGGCCATCCAAAATGGAAGTGACAGCGATTGTGCCGTCTTGAATTCGCCCTTGGCTGGCCGAAATGAATCTCAATTTGAAATTAGTCGTGATTGCAGCGCTCCTTCTGGTTGCGGAAGTTGCGAGTCAGGACCGTAGTCCGCAGACGAACCCGCCGCCGAGTTCGTCCCCGACGCCGAATCCTCGCGAAAACTATGTTGGGGATGATGCCTGCCGCAGCTGTCATCAAGACAAAGTTGAGACCTTCCACCGAACCGCGCATTATCTGACGTCAAGGCTTCCTGATAAAGATTCGATTCTGGGCAACTTCAACGCGGACGCGAATGTTCTCAAGACTTCAAATCCCGATCTGTATTTTCGAATGGAAGCAGAAGCAAAGAACGGCGGCTTTTTCCAGACGGCTGTGCAGGGCCAGCCACCTTACACAACATCTCGCACCGAGCGCTTCGGTCTGGTAGTTGGATCGGGAGGCAAGGGACAAACTTTCTTGTTCTGGAAAGCTGATCTGCTTTTTCAATTGCCCGTTTCCTACTGGAAGGAAATTGGCTGGGTAAACAGCCCCGGCTATCGCGACGGCGTCGCATATTTCGATCGACCCGTGATTCCACGCTGCCTTGAATGCCATGGAACTTATTTTCAGTCGCTCGCGCCTCCCCAAAATCGGTACAGCCAGACCGGGTTCGTCGTCGGTATCACTTGTGAAAAGTGTCACGGACCTGGACGGGCACACGTTCAACGCTTCAATTCGAAATCCGCGGAAGCTTCACCCGGCTCGGCCATCCTCAATCCAACGCGATTCTCACGCGACCGGCAGATGGATCTTTGCGCCTGGTGCCACGCGGGCCATGGCGAACCCCTTTTGGCGACATTCTCCTACGTTCCTGGCGAACCTCTCGAAAAATATATAGAGTTGCCACAACCTGACCCGGAAGCCCCGGTGGATGTCCATGGAAGCCAAGTGGAACTGCTCAAGAGAAGCCGCTGCTTTCAATCATCGACTATGACTTGTCTGACCTGTCACGATGTTCATGCGACGCAGAAAGATCCGGCGGCATTCTCCGTCTATTGTCTGCAGTGCCATAAAGCCGAAAGCCATCCAAAGATCGAACAGCCAATTGTGAACAACTGCGTTGATTGCCATATGCCAAAACAGAAGACCAACCTCATCGTCTTTAACTGGAATGGCCGGAAAGTAAGCCCTGAAGTGCGCAATCATTGGATCAAGGTCTATCCAAATACCAGTGCTCCGGCGCCCGAAGAACGAAACGAAAAACCATAAGTCCCGACCTCCGTGCTCTATCCCCATAGGAACGCGGGCTCGCTGGAGCGTACTTCCAGCGCGAAGCTTTGCCTGACCTCGTCCCACTTTACGTTAGTAGCTATTTTGTTATAGTTACTATCATATTCTCGGGGATGTTCCGTTCACATAACAAACCCTTTGATCGATGCAGGAGGAAAAGTGGCCATGTCTAGCGTGTTTCCAGCTCGGACAGAGATTGCGGGGCAGCCGCCTGAAGTCGGACTGCGGGAACGGAAGAAAGCCCGCTTGCGCCGACAGATCATCGACACCTCGATCAAGCTGTTCCGCAAGCGCGGGTACGCGGCCACGCGGATCGACGACATCGTGCAGGCACTTGAGATCAGCCAGCCTACATTTTTTCGATATTTTCCAACCAAAGATGCGGTTCTACGGGAAGTTGGAGAACGCGGGTACGCTTGTATTTGCGAAAGGCTTCGTTCGGAGGTTTCGAGCAAGGCGCACACCAGCGAGCGCCTGCGTCGGCTCTACGTAACCATGGCGCACGAAGTGGAAGCCGACCGGCAACTGTGGCAAGCGGTGGTATTGTCGGGCGCGATGGATCCAGTGCGATCCGCAGAACTGCGGGGGCAGGAGGAGGCTGCCGTCCGTCTGTTGCGGGAAATTCTGATGCAAGGGCAGAAGCGAGGCGAGGTGACGCGTACGTTTCCAGTCGTCCATCTCGCCAAGTTTATGGAGGGGCTTTACAACACTGTCGTACGGCAATGGGCCGTTGATCTGACCGGTCCGCACAAACTTACCGAGCGGGTGACGAGCGCGGTGGAGTTCTTCTTGCGCGGCATCCAGCCCTAGGCTTCTGATTATCGCTCCGATATTCACTGAGTGAGTGGCGTCGTCAGAGAGGAAACACGATGAAGGCCGCCGTTCTGCACGAATTCAAGACGCCCTTGGCATTTGAGGAAGTAGCCCGGCCGGTGGCTGGCGCCGACGAAGTCTTGATCGAGGTAGAGGTATGCGGCGTGTGCCATTCCGATCTGCACGTGGCCGATGGTGACTGGACGCAACTCGCTGGCATTGTGAAGAAGCCGCTGATCCTGGGACATGAGATCGTAGGCCGGGTAGTAGAGCGTGGCCCGGCGGTGCAGAGTGTCCAGGTGGGAGAGCGGGTTGGCATACCGTGGATTCAGTGGACTTGCGGGCAATGTGAATTTTGCCGCGAAGGCAGCGAGAATCTGTGCGCGCGCCAGCGGATTACGGGCGTGATGGTGGATGGTGGATATGCGGAATATGCCAAGGCTCCCGCCAGCCACGTGGTCAGGATTCCTGAAACTCTCTCCTCCGAGCAGGCGGCACCACTTCTTTGTGCGGGAGTCACAGTTCATCGCGCGCTGAAGCAGGCGAACCTTCGCGCCGGGCAACGCCTGGCGATTTTCGGCGTGGGGGGACTTGGCCACATCGCGCTCCAGATCGCCCGCGCTGCGGGAGCGGAAGTGACAGCGGTCGATATCTCCGAAGAAAAACTCGCGCTAGCGAAGTCGTTAGGGGCAGTGCGAACCCTGAACGCTGCGACAAACAACGTAGTGAAAGAAGTTCGCGGCTTCGGCGGCGTGCATGTCGCACTCGTCACCTCGGCGGCCAAGTCCGCGTATGACATGGCGTTTTACTGTGTGCGGCCGACAGGGACGCTACTGGCCGTAGGCTTACCTGCTAACGACATCTCGTTTCCGCCGATTCTTATGGCGGCCGGCGAGATTCAGATCAAAGCTTCCGCCGTGGGCACCCGCGAAGATCTGCGCGAGATTCTAGTCCTGGGAGCAGCTGGGACCGTCCATTGTCAGGTGACGACGCGCCCGTTCGCCGAGGTTCAGGAAGTTTTGGGACAATTGAGCCGCGGCGAGGTGTCGGGACGGGCTGTGCTCCGCTTGCGCGGCTAGTAGTAGACCGTGACGGTCTGAACTTGGTCACTCATGTTTGACGTTAGCGACTTTAATATGATATTAACTATCACTTTTGTGGAGCTTTGACACGAGAGGCCGTTTTGAGCATGAATGTCAAACAGCTTTTCGATCTGACCGGCCGCGTTGCCATTGTGTCGGGCGGCTCCATGGGGCTGGGACGCCAGATGGCCGAGGGTCTGGCCGAGATGGGTGCGAATCTGGTGCTTTGCGCCCGCAAAAAAGACCGCTGCGAAGAGGCTGCGCATGCCCTGCGCAGCCTGGGCGTTCAGACTCTTGCGTTGGAATGCGATGTCAAGGACAAGGCCGCGATTCACCAAGTCGTGGATGACGCACTCGCCAGGTTCGGCCGCATCGACATTCTGGTTAATAACGCTGGCGCGTCGTGGGGAGCTCCGGTGGAAGAAATGACACTCGAGCAGTGGGACAAAGTGCTCTCCACCAACTTGACCGGCACCTTCCTGTTTTGTCAGGCCGTGGGCAAGGCCATGATCGCGCAGGGATCAGGCAAGATTATTAACATTGCGTCGGTGGCGGGTCTGGGCGGAGCATCGTCGGAGTTGCAGGCAATCGGCTACCACGCGAGCAAAGGCGGAGTGATCGCCTTCACCAAGGATTTGGCATGCAAGTGGGCGCCGCATAACATTCAGGTCAATGCCATCGCCCCAGGATGGTTTCCGACGCATATGTCGGGATGGATCATCGAACACCGTAAGGATTCCCTGCTCGCGAAGATTCCGCTGGGCCGCTTCGGCGGCGACCACGACCTGAAAGGCGCGGCAGTACTCCTGGCGTCGGAGGCTTCGGCGTACGTGACCGGGCACGTGCTGGTCGTCGATGGAGGCCAGACCGCCTGGTAAGGCTTTTATGAATCTTCCCCTGACGCCAGTGCGGTTTCTTCGCTACTCAGAAGAGCAGTTTCCCCGCAAGACAGCGGTGGTGTGTCAGGACCAGCGATTCACGTATGCCGAGTTTGGCGATCGCGTGCGGCGTCTCGCGGGAGCGTTACGCGAGGCCGGATTGAAGACAGGCGATCGTGTGGCATTTCTCAGCCTGAACTGCCATCGGCTGCTCGAAGCCTATTTCGGGGTCCTCGAATCAGGTTGTGTGTTGCTTCCGCTCAATATTCGCTTAGCAGCATCGGAGCTTACCTACATCCTGAACCATTCGGGGACATCCGTGTTGTTCGTGGAACAGGAGTTTGTCGGTCTCGTGGATTCGTTTCGGGGAGACCTACGCACAGTGCGTTCATTCCATCAACTCGATGGGATTCCTCAGGCAGGTTGGCTCTCAGATCAAACTTACGAGCACATGCTGGCCTCTGCCAAACCGTACCGCGAAGAGCTGATGACGTTTGATGAGAACTCCATCGCAGAGATGTTTTACACCAGCGGAACCAGCGCCAGCCCCAAGGGTGTGATGCTGACGCACCGCAACGTGTACATGTATGCGATGAACATCGCCTTGCACCATCACACTCGCTTTGAAGACGTGCTGTTGCATACGATCCCTTTGTTTCACGCCAACGGTTGGGGAGCTGCTCATACCATCACATTCATGGGAGGAACCCATGTCATGCTTCCGCGCTTCGTGCCGGAGGAAGTTTTTCGACTGGTGCAGCGGGAGCGGGTCAGTGAGTTGAGTCTGGTTCCAATTATGGCTATGGCGCTGGCGAACTCGCCTGCGCGTTCCAAGTACGACCTGAGCAGCGTGCAGTGGTCGGTGATTGGCGGTGCGGCGTCTTCTCCGACATTGATCCGCGATGTGGAGACGACTCTCGGATTCAAATGCTATTCCGGATACGGGCTGACAGAATGCTCACCCTCCTTGTCCACCGCTGAACTCAAACCCGGCATGCAGTGCGCGCCCGAAGAGCGTTACGTACTGCAGTCCATGACCGGGTATGCCTTTCCCGGGTGTGAACTTCGAGTGGTCGACGCCGAAGACAACGATGTACCACGCGACGGAGCGACGATGGGAGAAATCATTGCCCGCAGCGACGGAGTGATGGCGGGCTACTGGCAACAGCCGGAAGCGACGGCTGAAGCTCTGCGAGGGGGTTGGTTTCACACCGGCGATATGGCTGTGATCGAAGAGAACGGGTACATCCGGATCGTGGATCGGAAGAAGGACATTATCGTCAGTGGTGGAGAGAATATTTCGTCTCTAGACGTCGAAAAAGTGTTGTTGGCCCACCCTTCCGTCTACGAAGCTGCGGTAATCCCGGTCGTCGATTCGAAATGGGGCGAGGTGGCGAAAGCGGTGGTAGTGGCGAAACCTGGATGCAAACTCAGCGAAGCAGAGCTAATCGAGTTTTGCCGCTCGCGCCTTGCGCACTATAAGTGTCCGCACTCGATTGAATTCTGCGAGAGCTTGCCCAAGACGGCGACGGGAAAAGTTCTGAAGAGAGAGTTGCGCAGCAAGTATCAAACCGTCCCGGTAACGATGCGCTCAGGCGGCTAACCGCGCTGAGATGGGGTTCGTCCCCAAGAAAGCAAAGGCGTTTGGCGGCAATATGAATGACCTGGTGAGAATTACCAAAGATAACGACGTAGCAATTATTACCATCGACAACCCGCCGGTGAACGCTCTCAGTCCGGGTGTGCCGGAGGGAATCTGGGCGGCGATCGATGAGATGAATCGCGATGCTGCCATCAAGGCGGCGGTTGTAATCGGCGGCGGCCGAACGTTTGTAGCCGGCGCCGACATCAAGGAATTCAGCAAGATGACCTCCGGGGCCTCGCCCCGTAGAAGCCTCCTGCCTCTTCTCCTTCACATTGAAGACAGCCCTAAGCCGGTAGTGATGGCGATTCACGGCAATGCGTTTGGAGGCGGACTGGAACTCGCTATGGCCGGCCATTATCGGGTCGCGTCGCCCTTAGCGCAAGTGGGCCAGCCGGAGGTAAAGCTCGGGATTATTCCCGGAGCCGGTGGCACGCAACGTTTGCCGAGGCTGGTGGGTGTTGCGAAGGCCGTCGAGATGTGCGCGGAGGGCAAGCCGGTGTCCGCACGCGAGGCGGCCATGCTTGGATTGATCGACCAGTTGATCGAAGTAGATCTGCTGACCGGGGCAGTAGCTTTTGCACGCGAGGTCGCTGACAGGCCTGCGCCGAAAACACGAGAGCGCTCGGAGGAGTTGGCAACTGCCGCAGAGAACTCACCGATTTTTACCGCGGCGCGCGACGCGACCGGCAAGAAACAACGCGGCATGAAAGCTCCCCTGGCGGCGATCGATGCGGTGGAGGCGGCAACCAGATTATCGTTCGAAGAAGGTTGCCAAACCGAGGCCAAGCTTTTTACCGAATGCCTTTTCTCCGATCAGTCCAAGGCGCTCATCCATGTTTTTTTCGGTGAGCGCGAGGTGGCGAAGATTCCGGACGTCCCCAAGGATACTCCGGTAATCCCCGTGAACCGCGTCGCGGTCGTCGGCTCGGGAACGATGGGCGGAGGGATTGCGATGGTCTTTGCCAACGCGGGAATTCCGGTACTGCTGAAGGACGTCGATAAGACGGCACTCGAAATCGGGATGAGCAAGATCGGGAAGAACTACGCGAATTCAGTCCAGCGTGGACGTTTCACTCAAGCTTTTGTCGACGAACGCCTGCGGCTGATTACGCCGGTGTCCACCTACGATGCGTTCGACGGTGTAGACATGGTGGTGGAGGCGGTTTTCGAGGGAATGGCGCTGAAGAAGACCGTCTTTGCGGAGTTGGACCGCGCTTGCCGGCGAAGAGCAATTCTGGCAAGCAACACGTCGACGCTCAATATCGATGAAATCGCGGGGGCTACGTCGCGGTCGGAAGCGGTGATCGGAACCCACTTCTTTAGCCCGGCCAACGTAATGCGGCTGCTCGAGATTGTGCGGGGAAAGAAGTCGAGCAAAGAAGTAATCGCCACATGCATGCAACTGTCCAAGAAGCTGGGCAAGATCGGCGTCCTGGTCGGAAACTGTCGCGGCTTCGCAGGCAACCGCATGTTTGGCCCGTATCGGCGGGAAGCGCAGTTCCTGGTCGAAGAAGGGGCGGACGTGGAAAGGGTGGACCACGCGCTCGTCGAATTCGGCTGCGCCATGGGTCCATTGGCGACCGGCGACCTGGCCGGTCTCGATGTGGGCTGGCGCATTCGCAAGGAGTACCGTCATCTGGATAAACCCGGAATCCGTCAGCCGTTCGCCGAGGACCGTCTGTGCGAATTGGGCCGCTATGGACAAAAAACGCTGAAGGGATGGTATCGATACGACGAGAACCGCCGTGCCAGCGCAGATCCCGAGGTAATCGCGCTGGTACGGAAGTGGAGCGCGGACGCAGGAATTCCGCAGCGGCAGATTTCCGCCGACGAAATCGTCGACCGCTGCGTCTACGCCCTGGTGAACGAAGGAGCACGCATTCTCGAAGAGGGATACGCGCTGCGGGCGGTTGACATCGACATCATCTACCTCAACGGCTACGGATTCCCTGCCTACCGGGGTGGGCCGATGTGGCACGCCGACACAGTGGGATTGCCAAAGGTCTACCAGCGCATTTGCGAATTCCACCAGCAGCACGGAGAACTCTGGGCTCCAGCTCCCCTGTTACGACGTCTAGTGGAAGCGGGTAAGACATTCGCCGAGTTCGACAAAGAACAGGCGGCGGCCGCATAGGAACTGATACCGGCAGCCGATTCAGGACTTGCACGTATGGCGGCGGTTTGCGATCAAGCGGGAACGATCAGGGCGGGCGAAGAGCTTGATCTCACCCATCTCCGGCCGTTTCTGCTGGAGCACTTAGGCTGCAGCGGGCCAATTTCCGTCCAACAATTTCCGAGTGGTCACTCGAACCTGACATACTTGGTGCGCGTGGGCAACCAAGAGTTCGTGCTGCGACGCCCGCCCTTCGGCAGCAAAGTTCGATCCGCGCATGACATGGCACGTGAATATCGGGTGTTGTCGAAACTGCATACCGCGTATTCCGTCGCGCCAAGAGCGTTCTTGTATTGCGAAGATTTCTCCATCCTCAATGCTCCGTTTTATCTCATGGAGCCAATTCGCGGAATGATCCTTCGACGCGACCCGCCTCTCGGCGTGCCGTTTCCTCCTCAGACCGCGCGGCGATTGAGCGAAGCGTTCCTCGATAACCTGGCGCGCCTGCACCGCACGGACTACGCGGCGATCGGCCTGGCTGATTTAGGCAAGCCGCAAGGTTATCTCGAGCGCCAGGTCAAGGGTTGGATCGAGCGCTACGACAATTCGAAAACGCACGACCTTCCGGAGGTCGAACCTATTTCTTCGTGGCTCACCGAACACATGCCGGTCAGCCACGATACGGCGCTTATTCACAACGACTACAAGTATGACAATGTCGTCCTCGACGTTGACGATGCGACCAACATCGTCGGCGTTCTGGATTGGGAGATGTGCACGCTGGGAGATCCGCTGACGGACCTAGGCACAGCGCTCGCGTATTGGACTGATCCACAGGATCCAGAAGAGCTCGAGGAAATTCGCAGTGCACCGACCACCTTGCCGGGAACACTAACGCGGACACAACTTATCGAGCGCTATGCTGCTGCGAGCGGCCGTGATCCCGGCAACATGATCTTCTATCTGACGTTTGCCCGCTTCAAAGTCGCGGTAATTATCCAGCAGATCTACTACCGCTACGTCCAAGGGTTAACGCACGACTCGCGTTTCGCATGCATGCCAAAACGGGTTCATGCCTTGCTGCGCGCCTCATGGCATTGCGCGGAAAGCGGAGCGATATGAATTCACGCTCACTTCGCGTAATACCGGACCAGCCACTCGGCGACACAGCAGAGCTTGTCGGAGGACTCGCTCTCGACACGGATGAGAAAAGCGGCGTCTACAAACTCCGGCGATTCCTTTACCGAAAGCAGGGTAACGCGAGCTCGCACCCCCGAACCGGCGAGCACGGGCGATGGAAAACGAACCTTGTTCAGCCCGTAGTTGACGCTCATCGCGACACCCGAACGGATCTCGATTGCCTGTTTGAGAAAGTAACTCAGCAGCGAGAGAGTCAGAAAACCATGGGCAATGCACCCGCCGAAGGGCGATTCACGCTGCGTACGCTCCGGGTCCAGGTGAATCCACTGGCGGTCCTCGGTGGCATCAGCAAATTTCTGGATGCGATCGTGCGCAATCACAAACCAGTCGGTCGCTGGGAATTCGCGTCCTTCAAACTGTTTCAAGGCACTTAGATTCTCTATCTCAAAAGGCGGCATAGGAGTATTTCATGACGACATTAACAGACATTCCACGCAAGACGACCAAGGGAACGGCATTTCTGATCGAAGAGTCGACGCCCCAGGATATTTTCACACCGGAAGACCTGAGCGAGGAGCATCTCGCCGTCGGTCATATGGTCGATGAATTCTGGGCCAATGAAGTGGAACCGAATCTGCCGGCGATCCGCGAAAAGAAGCCGGGCGTCGCTATGGCCGTGCTCCGGAAATCGGTCGATCTCGGTCTGACTGGCATGGCGATTCCAGAGGAGTATGGCGGAATGGCAATGGATTTGCCGTCGCTGATGGTGACCGCAGAACGCATGGGGCGGGACGGCTCTTACGGGGGTTGGCACTCGGCGCACACTGGCATCGGCACGCTTCCAATTGTCTACTTTGGAAATGAGCAGCAAAAGCGGAAGTACTTACCGAAGCTGGCCAAAGTCGAGATGCTCGCCGCCTATGCGCTTACCGAGCCTCTGGCCGGGTCGGATGCTCTCGCGGCGCGGACGCGCGCAGATCTCACACCTGATGGAAAACACTACGTCCTGAATGGTCAGAAGATGTGGATCACAAATGGCGGCGCGGCCGACCTGTTTACGGTATTTGCCAAGGTTGGAGGAGAAAAGTTCACTGCGTTTCTGGTCGAGCGTAGCTTCCCTGGTGTGAGCAGCGGGGCGGAAGAACACAAGATGGGCATCACGGGAAGTTCCACGACGGCCGTGTATTTGGACAACGTTCGGGTGCCGGTGGAAAACGTTTTGGGAGAAATTGGGCGCGGACACGTGATCGCATTCAACATCCTGAACATTGGACGATTGAAGCTTGGACCGGCCTTAGTCGGAGCCGCGAAAAACGTGCTCGCGATTTGCCTCAAGTATGCCAAGCAGCGCAAAGCATTCGGCTCGGCGATTGCCGAATTCGGGGCAATACAACACAAGCTTGCCGAAATGGCGGTTCGCATTTTCGTGGCGGAGTCGATGGCCTGGCGTGTAGTAGGACTGATCGAGAATCAAATGCACGTCGCGTCTCCGGAATCTGCAGAGGGGTCCAGCCAAGAGTTAAAGGCCATTGAGGAGTTCGCAGCGGAGTGCTCGATGATCAAGGTTTATGCCGCCGAGATGCTCGACTACGTAGTCGATGAAGGAGTTCAGATCCACGGCGGCTATGGATACCATCAAGACTATGCGGTGGAGCGTGCCTATCGCGACTCGCGAATTAACCGTCTGTTTGAGGGGACCAGTGAAATTAACCGACTAGTAATCACGGGCATGCCGTTGAAGCGAGCTGCCCGCGGACAACTGCCTCTGCTTGAGGCCGCCCGCGCCGTTTTGCATCACAACGAGCCGCAAACCGGCGGTGAATCTGCCGATGCGGAACTGAACCTGGTTTATGACGCGAAGAGAATCGCCCTGCTGACGCTGGGAGTCGGGCACCAGAAATTTGGTGCGCAGCTCGAACGACAGCAGGAGATCATCATGAACTTGTCCGACATCATCATGGAAGTGTTTGCCATGGAGTCGAGTCTGCTGCGTAGCCGGAAACTGGCGGCGGCCGGCAGCGGAGTTAATGCGGCGGATGCCTGCGCCGTGTACTTGCGCGATGCCATCGCCAGGATCGAACTCTCGTCGAGGACGGTGTTGAGCGCCTGTGATCAGAGCGAGGAACTACGGCAAAACCTTTCTCGCTTGCGCCAGTACGCCAGTCACGATCCGGTGAATGCCATCGCAATACGACGCCAGATTGCCGGGCGGCTGGTGTCGGCCGAGCGATATACGCTCTGAGGACTTTGGTTTCCGGCGAAGGAGTCAATGTGACACTCATCAATCACAAATTTCTGTTGGCAGCGCGCCCCGTGGGAATGCCGAAACGCAGCGACTGGACCTTCGTCGAAGAGCCGATTGCAGAGCCGAAGGAAGGTGAACTGCTGGTTCAGGTGTTGTACATCTCGTTGGATCCAGCGATGCGTATGTGGCTCAATGACGTGCGCTCGTATATTCCGCCAGTGGGCATCGGAGAACTAATGCGGGCGCTGGGAGTGGGTATCGTGACTGCGTCGCGTAACCCTCGCTTCGCAGCGGGCGATCACGTTTCGGGATCATTCGGAGTGCAGGAGCACGCGCTGACCGACGGCCGCGGAGTGGCGACGGTCGACACCAAAACCGCTCCGTTGCCAAAGTATCTCAGCGCACTTGGCATGCCGGGAATGACTGCATATTTCGGGCTTCTCGACACGGGCCAGCCAAAGCCGGGAGAGACAGTAGTGGTTTCGGCCGCAGCAGGAGCTGTGGGCAGTTTGGTGGGACAGATCGCCAAAATTACGAACTGCAGCGTGGTTGGCATCGCGGGCGGGGCGGAGAAGTGCAGCTACATCGTGCATGAGCTAGGCTTCGATGCGGCTATCGACTACAAATCCGAAGACGTGAAGCAGTCCCTTCAGAAACATTGCCCAAAAGGTATTGATGTTTATTTTGACAACGTGGGCGGCACGATTCTAGAGGCCGCACTGTCAAACCTGGCGCGGGGCGCGCGAGTCGTGATCTGCGGGGCAATCTCCCAGTACAACAATACCGGGCCGATGGCGGGACCTCGCAACTACATGTCCCTGCTGACGAATCGCGCCACGATGAAAGGCATGTTGGTATTCGATTATGTTGATCGCTACCCGCAAGCCAAAGCAGAAATGGCAGGATGGATGGCGGCGGGCAAGCTGAAGTCCCGCGAGGATATTGTCGAGGGGCTGGAAACCTTTCCTGAAACTTTGCTCAAGCTTTTCAAGGGAGAGAACTTGGGGAAGCTCATACTTAAAGTGGGCTAAGCTGACCGACCGCTAAGCAGAGGCTCGAATGGCATTTGTCGAGAATGAAAAGGCAAACATTTATTGGGACGAACAGGGGCAAGGTGCACCCGTTCTTCTAATCATGGGCCTTGGGTATCCGTCGAGCCTGTGGCATCGCACGCGCCCTATGCTGTCGCAACGTTATCGCACGATAGCGTTCGACAATCGAGGGGTAGGGCTGAGCGACGCACCCGCGGGACCTTATTCAATTGCGACCATGGCATCAGATGCGGCTGCGGTCTTGGATGCTGCGGGGGTTTCCGGCGCCCACGTTTTCGGCGTTTCGATGGGCGGCATGATTGCACAAGAATTCGCGCTGCAATATCCGACGCGGACGCGATCGTTGATTCTGGGCTGCACATCCCCCGGTGGACCTTCCGCGGTGCGTGCGGAGAGCAAGGTGGCCGATATCCTGATGGTGCGCGGCATGACGCTGCAGCAAGCGCGGGAAGCCATTCTTCCTTACATCTATGACGCGGCCACGCCACAAGAGAAAATCGAAGAGGATCTCAGCTTGCGCAGGCGTTGGCTCCCCTCGATGGAGGGCTACACGGCACAACTCCAGGGAATTCTGGCTTGGGAGGCCTACAGCCGAATCGCTCAGATTACGGCGCCGACACTCGTGATCCATGGAAAGTCAGATGAACTGGTCCCTCCCGGCAATGGCGAGTTGATCGCGGAGCGGATTCCAGGTGCAAGACTCGTCCTGCTCGAACACGCGAGTCATCTGTTTCTTACCGATCAGACACAAGCCGCGCACAAGGAAATACTTTTGTTTCTCTCGTCGCACCCGTACTCTAATCGATCCTCGTAGGGCGCGCCTCTTCAGTAAACAGCGAGATCTTGAGAAATCGATTGCGAGCACGCGTCCCGTACGCACCATTCACAACAGGCATAGAGCATCATCAAAACAATTCATTTGATGAATTTGGCGAACGCGGATACGCTCGCGCCCATCATGAAGATGCGGCGCTCTGAACGGCACGAGCGTGGGGAATTGTTCGTTCTCATTCGCAGATCCAACAAACCAGGAAAGCTCACTCAAGACAACGCAGGCCTGGACAAATGTCCGGCGGGTCGGCAGAACAGGGCTGATTTCTCGCGGGCCGCTGAATGTTCTATTGGATTTAGAGCAAGTCTACGGTTAGGGGGGCACATGGTTTCCCAACAGAGCAGTTTGGATGGTCGTGCGACTTCACGTTACCGGGCCTGCTCCTGGAAGCGGAAGAATCCCATCAAAGCATTCACAAGCGTTTTTGTGTGCTTCCTGTTCGCAACCTCAATCGCTCATGGGCAGGGCGTGGGTACGTCTGGAGAGATCACTGGAACTGTGACGGACTCTGCCGGCAGTGTTGTGCTCAAAGCTACCGTCGATGTCGTGGATACACAGACGGGCCTGAAGCGTACGGCGACGACGAACAGTGCCGGGCAGTTTCGAGTTACCGGGTTGTCGCCCGCCACTTACGATGTCAGCGCGCGAATGCCCGGTTTTGGAACTGAAATCCGCAAAGGCGTCACTGTCGCCGTTGGGCAGACAGTGGTCTCCGACTTCAAGCTGAAACCATCGCAGGTGGCGACGGTTGTCGAGGTGACGGATCAGCCGCCCGTCGTGGAAACTGAACGAGGCAGCCAGGCGGACACCATCACACAACAGTACATCGCCGACCTGCCGGTTGACCGCCGCGATTATCTTACGTTTACTTTGCTTGCACCCGGTGTATCCGATTCCAGCAGGCTGGCGGGCGACCAGGATTTCAGAGTCAAACAAACACCGCAGAGTGGGCTTTCCTTCTATGGCAGCAATGGCAGAGGAAATAGCATAACGGTGGACGGTGGTGAGACCTCAGGCGACAGCGGTGGCGTGCGCCTGACGGTAGGCCAGGACGATGTGCAGGAATTCCAGATCAATCGCAGCAACTACGCTGCTGACCTGGGGGCGGCTACTGGGGCTTCGGTCAATATTGTGACCAAGTCCGGCACCAACAACCTGCATGGCACCCTCTACGGTTTTTTCCGCGACTCTGCGCTAGACGCCGCGAATCCGTTTTCGTTCACCCAGGCATTGCAACCTGGCCAGACCTTCAATCCAGCAAATCCCGATTCTGTAGGTTCGCCGATTAAGGATTCTTTGACTCGCCAGCAATTCGGCGGAACGCTGGGCTTTCCGATCAAGAAAGACAAGACATTTCTGTTTGTTGCCTTCGAAGGCCTGCTGCAGAATGCGCAGAACGCAGTTCCGATATTGACGGACACTAATATTTTTCGACCCACGGCAGCGCAGGATGCCATTATTGGTGGGCTAGCGAATTCGTCAGCGCCCGTTCGCTGCCTTAATCTTCCGAACGGGACCGTCTTAACCTTACCGTCGAATATTTGCGCCTTTGCGCTCCAGAGCGTTTTGACGCTGAACCCAAATCCGGGTCCGAATCCGTTCGTGACCCCGGGCCAAGCCGCGCTGAATGCGTTCCTCCTAAATCAGTTCGAAACCCAGGGTGGACTTTTTCCCTACAACACGCGGCAGTATCTGGGCTCGGCGCGTTTGGACCACCGCTTTGATGAGAACAACGAAATTTCTGTAACCTACAGATACGGACACGATCTGGAGGAGTCGCCGGATGTGCAATCTCTGACCGCTTTTTCGGCGGGAAGTTCGATCCACACCTACGACAATAATTTGCAAGCCGCATGGTTTCACCAGTTCAGTCCAACCGCCCAGAATGAGGCCCGAGTGCAGTGGGATTACAACAGCTTTAACGTGATTCCCAACGAGCCAGGACAGGTGGGCCTTCAGATTCCAAGCTTTATCAATAATCTGGGAACGAACATTTTTCTGCCCAGCATCACCATCCTGCGCCGCTACGAATTTGCTGATAATTTCACCCTGATCCGCGGCAATCACACGATCAAGTTCGGCGGCTCCGAACTGCTGCGGGGCAATCACACCGAATCGCATACCTTTTTCCCAGGTCGCTTTGTGTTCGGATCGCTCCCGGGAGCCGCGATCAGCCCCCAGCTCGCGACTACTACCGTCAACCCGTTGCAATCGGCATCGTTCGGTCTGCCTCAGGTTTACCAGCAAGGTTTTGGAAATCCGACCTACCCGTATTACACCCGACCGCTAACCGGACTGTACGCGCAGGACTCCTGGAAGATAGCGCCGAACTTCACTCTGAACTACGGTCTCCGCTACGAACTAGATACTCAATTCGCACCTCTGACTACATACAAGAAGGATTTCGCTCCCCGAATTTCCTTTGCGTGGGACCCGTTCCAGGATCACAAAACCGTTATCCGCGGAGGGTACGGAATCTTCTATGGGCCCGTGGACGTCCAAATCCCCGATGTTGACTTGAGTCTGGGGGTTGTGAACAGGAATAAATCCGCGGTCGAGAACAGCAGCCCTGCCGGGCAGGTCGCAAACCTGACCGCGATCTGCGGAATCGCTCCCCTGTTCCCCGGCAATGGGAGCAGCCCTTGCAACCGCGAAATTTCCATTTATGTAGATCCGATCACTCCAACTGGTCTTCCGGGTTTACAAACCGCGCCGGTGGTTTTCCAGACACTCTTTGCGCAGGGACTGATTCAGTGCACGACCCCGACCGCTGGGAATGCCGCCTGCATCACGCCGGCCGCTGTAGCTCCGTTTGGGATCAACGTCACGAATAGTGGGATTCTTTCCCCGTTGCAGGTAGTTTTCGTGAACCAGCCGGGTTATCGCCCCCCGATTGCGCAGCAGGCTTCTCTCGGAATTGAACGTGAGATCGGACGCGGGTTCTCGATTTCTCTGAGCGCAATCTATTCTCATACGCAGAGGCTCCCGGTCGCAATCGATACCAATCTGTTGCCCGCACCGTATAGCACAATAACTTTAGCCAATGGCCAGGTCGTTACCTATCGCAACTGGAATACGAGTCCAGCGGCCGACCCACTGGGCGGCACTGAGGGCCTTCCATGTGCGGCCAATCCCACTATCTGCTTTGTGAATCCGCTTGTGACGCAGAACAACCAATATAGTTCTGAGTCATCAGCGCTCTATGAGGGCGGCATTCTCGAAGTTAAAAAGCGCTTTAATGAGCACTTCACCTTGTTCGGGAATTACACGTACAGCAAAGGCTTTGACACTTCCACGGATTACAACTCCGACTACGGGCCGCAAGATCCGACGAATCTTGGTCTGGATCGCGCTCTTTCCGAGTTTGATCAACGGAACAAAGTCGTGATCGCGGGAGTGTTCGACAGCCCTTGGAAACAGGCTATCTTGTCGGGTTTCCAGCTAGCTCCGATTTTCTCGTATCACAGTGGACATCCGTTCAATTTGCTAGCTGGAGGAGAGGTAAACGGCGACAACCACACCACCAATGAACGTCCCATCGGAGCCCCGCGCGACACTGGACTGGGCCCCAATTATATCGACTTCGACGCGCGTTTAACTTGGGGGCACAAATTAGGCGAAAGGGCTAATTTGCAATTTACCGCAGAGGGATTCAACATCGCGAACCGAACAAATTTTGCCAGCGTAAATAACGAAGTCAGTCCTCTTTTCGGATTGACTCCTGGGTTCACGACCTTCAATGTGCATGGGATTCGGCCTGGTACGTCGCTCGCGGGCGGCAGCGTTGCGACTCCCAGTACGCCGCTGGCCTTCACCTCAGCCTTCCCCAAGCGCGAGATCCAGCTCGGCGTACGGTTCTCATTCTGAAGCAGGAGCGGAAGTCGGCGCTCCCGTGCTTTGCAGGCCGTGCCCATTTCCTTCAGTTTCACCAGCGCTGGGGCCGACGCCCTTAGTTTTGTATTTCCTCAGTTCCAACTTCGCAATCAAAGCACGATGCACTTCATCGGGACCGTCCGCTATGCGCAGCGCGCGAATCGTGGCAAATAGATCAGCCAGCGGAAGATCGTCAGACACTCCGGCGGCTCCGTGCATTTGAATTGCCTGGTCGATAATCTCCAGTGCAATGTTTGGAACGGCGACTTTGATTTGAGAGATTTCGCTGCGAGCTCCCTTGGTGCCGACTTGGTCGAGCATCCAGGCGGCCTTGAGAGTAAGAAGACGGGCTTGTTCCAGCATGATGCGGCCATTGGCAATGACATCGGCATTCGCACCCAGTTCTGCCAGGGGTTTGCCAAAGGCCACGCGATGTAGCGAGCGGCGGCACAAAAGTTCAAGTGCGCGTTCAGCGGCTCCCAGTGTGCGCATGCAGTGATGAATGCGACCGGGGCCGAGCCGGCCCTGCGCAATTTCAAAACCGCGGCCCGGTCCAGCGATGATGTGGTCGAGCGGTACCCGAACATTCGTGAAACTCACCTCACCGTGACCGAAAGGCGAATCATAGGAGCCAAACACTGGGACCATCCGCTCGATCTTTACACCGGGAGTATCGATGGGCACCAGAACCATGGAATGACGCTGGTACCTTGAGGCGGAGTGATCGGTGATGCCCATGAAGATGAGCAGGCGGCAATGGGGATGGCCGGTTCCGGAACTCCACCATTTCCTGCCGTTCAGAATCACATGCTCGCCCTGAATGAGAGCAGTAGCTTGCATGTTGGTCGCATCTGAGGAGGCCACGTCAGGTTCCGTCATGCAGAACGCCGAACGAATCTCGCCAGCTAGAAGCGGCATCAGCCAACGTTGTTTTTGCGCTGCCGAACCGTACTTCACCAGCACCTCCATGTTGCCAGTGTCAGGTGCGTTGCAATTGAAAACCTCAGGGGCAATCGAAGAGCGCCCGGTGATTTCCGCTAGGGGTGCGTATTCCACATTGGTAAGGCCAGCGCCATACTCGTCATCGGGGAGGAACAAATTCCATAGGCCTGCCGCCCGCGCGTTGGCCTTCAAAGTCTCCATGACCGCAGGCTGCTTCCAGTGGCGCCAATCGGGAAGATTCTGCAATTGCGCGAAATACTCCGGTTCTGCGGGCAGGACGTACTCTTGCATGAAATCCGAGAGGCGCTGAATGTAACCCTCGGCTCTCGGTGATGGAGAAAAGTCCATTGATTTAGCGCTGACCCGCAGGCACTCTAGCCTAGCGATTTCAGCAGAATTCTCCTAATGAATCTTACGAATCCTGTAATATATGCGGCGTGCATTTAAGTCAGGTGGATCTGAATCTGTTCGTCGTGCTGGAAGCCATTTATCGCGAGGGCAACATCACTCGCGCGGGCCAGCAATTGAATCTCACCCAGCCGGCGATCAGCCATGCGCTGAAGAGACTACGCGATCTCCTGCAGGACCCGCTCTTCGTCCGGCAAGGGCCGCACATGGTGCCGACACCGTTCACGCGTAACATGATTGAGCAAGTGCGGCAGGCGCTGCAGATTCTGGAACTGAATCTCAGCCAAAGTCGCAATTTCGTTCCGGAACACACGCGTCGGAATTTCCATCTGTCGTTGTGGGAATATGCCGAAGCCCTGATTCTTCCATCTTTGCTGCGGCGCCTAACGCACGATGCGCCGGGAATGTCGATCACCACGTCGCGGGTCAAGCGCAGAGACTTGGAGACTGAACTTGCCAGCGGTGCTGTCGATTTGGCCATCGACATCCCTATGACGGTTAGTGATCGGATTCGGCACAAGTGGCTTCTCAACGAACCATTCGTGGTCATCGCCCGGCGCGGCCATCCGTCGATCGAAGGCAAACTCGACTTGGATACCTACCTGGCACAACGCCATATTCAGGTCTCCTCCCGGCGCCACGGTCCCAGTCTGATTGACGTCGAACTCAGCCGCCGCGGACTTCGCCGGCAGGTGTTTCTACGTAGCCAGCACAACCTCACCGCCTGCATGGTCGTGAGTGAGACGGACATGTTGCTGACTTTACCGGAGCGCCATGCGCAATTGCTGAACACGGTTTTGGTAAACCAAGTGCATCCCTTCCCGCTCCAAGCGCCGCGTCTCGAAGCTCACTTGTACTGGCATGAGAGTGTTGAAAATGATCCGGCAAATCGTTGGTTGCGGGAAGAAATCGAAAAGGTTCTGTCCCCGGAACCACAACCGCAGGGAGCGGTGCGCAAGCCTGGCAGCAAAAGGCATCCTAGACTCGGGCGTAGGCAGCAGCCCCGTCCTGCGACCTAACAGTAGGGTGGTCAGCCATCATCTTCTATTGCTTGTCTCGAAAGAATTCTTCCATGCTCGTGGCTTGCTCCGGTTTGATCAAAGGCATCCGCGTCGTCTTCCCCATCCATTCGGCATACTTCCCACGAATGGCCTCCGGCGAAACTAAAGCGAGTTGCAGGGCGAGGGTGTTTGCATGCGCCGCGACTCGCGGCTCTGGATCTCCAGGTATTCCTATCATCTTTGGGAGAATTTTCATTACCGCTGCCGCAGGCAACGTGCCGCTGACTGTCAGGCCTTCGAGATCGCCAACGAGCGCCAAGCGCTCCGGACCTTCAAGAAGGTTGTAGCCCTTCTCCATTAATGTCTCGAGCCCGCCTCCTGCCAAGAAAGACCTGTAGTAACCGCTGCCGAAGGCGTTGGGCCAGATCCAGGCTGACGCCTGGGGCAATGGCAGTTCGACGTGAGCATCGCTCACTTGCTGGCACTTCCTTTCCCCGCTTTCCACGTGAATACAAACCGGCACTATCCAGGGACGCCCGTCCTGTTCGACTTCGAGCTTTGGGACTTGTCCCGTGGTGGGAAGTGTGAAGCGCAATATTGGTGCACCGGATCGATCGAGGAACCCGAAAAGAACCGGTCGGACGTCCGCTCTAGTTTCTTCTTCAATGGCTCGAGCCAAGTCTTCCGACGTACCAGCCGCAAACCGGTGATCGGTAAGGTAGCGATGCAGCGCCCGCTGAAACCGTTCTGGTCCCAACCAGTCGTCCAGCATTTCGAGGATGCTCGCGCCCTTCAAGTACACGACGACGTCGTACACATCTTCTATATCCTTGCGTGAATGCATTTCGAGCCGCAGCGGCCTCGTCTCCGGAGAATCGGAAAGTAAGATTCTGTCACGCACGTCGGTGATGGCGAGACCGCGCTCGAATGTGGGCAACTCCAAGTCGGAGATCTTTGTGCCCAGCCAGGTCGCGAAGCCTTCGCTCAGCCAAACATCGTCCCACCATGCCTGGGTCACAAGGTTGCCGAACCATTGGTGCGCCAGTTCATGTGCCATCACTTCCCGCATACGTCGCTGCCGTCGTTGCGTGTCCTGATTCGGCGGCGCCAGAAGGATCTGGTCTCCGTATATGATCAGCCCTGGGTTCTCGATGCCCCCGAAGGGCAACTCCAGACCAGCCAGGTGGTCGAGTTTTTCCCAGGGATACGGGATTCCGGTGTACTGTTCTAGTCGATTCAAGATCTCTGGAGTCGCGGTGCGCGCTGCCGCCGCCTCCATAGCCCTTCCACGCGGAGTAATAATTCGCACTGGAATTCTGCGCTGGCCAGCCACACCCGCGTCAACCACATCAAACGGTCCAACAGCGAATGCGACTACTTCCGAAGCCAGCGGTTGTGTCGGCGCGAACGTCACCCGCTTCATACCGTCAGGTTCATCTGTCGTGGACACTGCCGGTGCATTGGACACCGCAACTTCATCACGCTTCACGTGGAGCACGATTTCCCATGGAGCCTTGTAGTCCGGCTCGTCGAAGCATGGAAAGGCGCGTCGAGCGTCGATCGGTGTGAATGCTGTGTAGATGTACCAATCGTCACCCGATTTCCTCCGGTATGCTCCCACGTTGGACTTTTCATCAAGTTTTCCGATGTACCGGATTCCAACCTCGATCGGTCCCGGCTGCGTCCGCTCGGGAAGTTCCACTGCCAGGAACTCGTCGGTCACGTGCCATCGGACCGGTTTGCGCATCTTTCCGACCGTCACGTTGACTTCCTGAATCGTGAGGTCCTTCACGTTGAGCCACACAACGTCGCTTGGTTGTTGCAGGTCAATGCCGATCACTTCGTAACCTTGAAAGCTAGGCATACTTGGCACGACCGTCAGGTCCAACAGATATCGAGTTGGGCGCGCGATCTTAGGAAGACGGAACTCTGGCGCAGGTTCTTGGCCCGCAGCCAGGGCAGAAACGAAGACGGCTATCACCAGCTGTATTCCCAACCTGGAAATGGATCGAGTCAGCATAGTGAACAATAGTACGCAGTATCGGAACGACTGCCAAAAGACGATCACCGACAATGCGGTGTCGAGCGCAATTTACGAACTCATTGCCCAGAGTCTCGGCTGCGGAGTTTGGTGAGCAGTCGCAGGATTTCAAAGTACAGCCAAATCAGAGTGACCATCAAAGCGAAGCTGCCGTACCATTCCATGTACTTCGGGGCGCCGGCACGGGCTCCGCTCTCGATAAGATCGAAATCCAACACCAGGTTGAGTGCAGCGACGATCACCACCACCACACTGAAACCGATCCCGATCGCGCCCGAGCCATTGATGGCTGCGAAGTGAACGCCAAAAAAACCTAGCACAAACTGGATCAAATAAAAGATCGCGATTCCGCCCGTCGCTGCCACCACCCCCATCTTGAATTGCTCGGTGGCGCGGATGACGCCGGACCGATAGGCGATCAGGAGTGCCACCAGCGTGCCAAAAGTCAAGCCAACTGCCTGCATGGCGATTCCGGGGAAACGCACTTCCAGCATGGCCGAAGCACTGCCCAGTACCAAGCCTTCCAGTAGCGCATACATGGGCGCGGTCACCGGAGACCAGTCCTTCTTGAATATGGTTACTAGTGCGACGATGAAACCACCGATGCCTCCGACGGCGAGAAGCGGCAGCGCATCTTGAGGAGAGCGTGTGAACAGATTCCAACTCCAGGCTGCCGTCGCCACGACGCAGATCAACAAAATGCCAGTCTTGTTAACCGTCCCAGAGATAGTCATGCTGTCGCCGAGGACGGTACCGCCCACGCGAAACGCATCGCCTGACAACGCTGGATTAGAAGTCTTCATTAGGTCCATTGAAAGTCTCCTAGACGGATTAGCTTAGCGTGTACCACGTCAGAAAGCCCGAAGGATTTTGAGTTCACTGGTAATTCTGAACGGCTATGAAAGCACTCGTCCTCACTTTAGACCTGCAGCACATCGCCTTCACGCGCCACCATCTGGTAGAGCACCGGGCTGACAATGCGGCCCAGGAATAACCGTGAGAGAAGTCCGGCCACGATGACGATGGCAAACGGTTTTTGTGAGTCCGAGCCGACGCCGGTCGACAGGGCAGCGGGCAGTAGACCCAGGCAGGCGACCAGCGCCGTCATCATGATTGGCCGGAGCCGGATCAGTGATCCGTCCAGCGTGGCTTGGCGAATTCCCTGCCCTTCAAGCCGGAGCTTGTTGATATAGGAAACGTCGATGATGGCGGTCTCCGCCGAGACGCCCATAAGCACGAGCAACCCGAGAACCGAAGAGACGCTGAAGGTTGTGTGCGTGAGCTTGAGCGCCAGCAGCGCGCCAACCGGTTCGGTCATCACCACCCCGATGACAACCGTGACCGGAAACTTGAAGTTGCCATAGAGCGCAAACAAGATGATAAAGATAAGGAGAACGGCGAGCGGGCCTATCAGCGCAAACTGTTCTCGCGCGGCGACGTATTCGCTGTATTCGCCGCCCCAATCCAGCCGATAGCCCTGTGGCAGCTTTACCGACGACTGTACTGCCTTCTGCGCTTCGTCCACCGCACGGGCGAGGTCGCGCTCCTCGATGCTGAATTGAACCCCGATGTAGCGCGAATTATTCTCGCGGTAGATGAACGACGCGCCGTTACCCTGATGAATCTTAGCCAGTTCGGAAATCGGGATCTGCTGCCCAGAAGGAGTCGGCACCAGCAGATTGCCGATGGCATGTTCGCTCGAGCGGTATTGCGGCTTCATGCGAACTACCAGATCAAATAGCTGCTCGCCCTGGATCACTTGCGTGGCCGCCTGGCCGCCCACGCCCGCCTGAATTACTCCCTCGACATCGGACACATTAATGCCGTAACGTGCGATTTTGTCACGGTCCACATCGATCTGCACGCTGGGCTGCCCCAGTTCACGCACCACAGTGAGTTCGGTAAAGCCGGGTACCTGTTGCAGCACGCGCTTGATCTCGACCGCTTTGTCTTCGAGTACCTGCAAGTCGGGACCAAAGATTTTTACCGCTAAGGCGCTCTTCAATCCAGTCAGCGCTTCATCCACAGCGTCTTCGGCAGGCTGGGTGAAATTGAAAATCACTCCAGGATACGACTCGACTTTTTTCTGAATGTCCTTGGTCAGTTCGGCCTTGTTGTGGATCGGTCCACGCGTCCAGGTTGCGTCCTTATAGGGTTTCAGGCCGACGTAAAACTCGCAGTTGAAGAATCCGGTGGGGTCGGTGCCGTCGTCAGGACGCGCCAACTCCGAACCAACCTCGGTGACCATCGGGTAGGACATCAGGATCTTGCGGATCTGGGGAGCGAATTTCGCTGCCTCCTCGAAGGAGATCGTGTAAGGCATGGTGGCGCGAACCCACATCGCTCCTTCGTCGAGGTGAGGCATGAACTCACCTCCGATGAATGGAATTAGAAGAAGCGAAACGCCGAAAATGACCGTCGCCAGAACCATCGTAAGATTCGGACGATCCAGGCACCAGCGAAGCTCCGAAGCGTACTCGTCTCTTAACCAATCATAAGCGCGATTCGTTTTTTCCTTCACCCCGCTCTTAAACCAGTAGGAAGCGAGAACGGGAACCAAGGTTAAAGTGAACAGGAGCGAGCCGAGCAGCGCCCACGACATGGTTTCCGCCATCGGGTGAAACAGCTTGCCGGACGGGCCACTCAGCGCGTAGATGGGAATGTACCCAGC
>JABDBE010000028.1 GCA_013288805.1 Acidobacteriota bacterium | reverse complement strand
GTCTGCTCTCCAGTGAGCATGAGGATGACGCCTTCAACTCTGTCGTCATCGTTCTGGAAACCGAACTCCCCGAGGCGAGGAGCGTGGCCGATGGTAACTTCGCCGACGTCGCGAATGCGCACCGGTACGCCGTTGTTGTTCCCGACCACGATGTCGCCGATGTCTTCAGTCTTGCTCACCAGTCCCAGTCCGCGCACGTAAAAGAACTGCGAACCCTGCGAGTAAAAGCCGCCGCCCGCGTTGGCGTTGTTGGCGGCCAAGGCATTGAGCACCTGCGGCATGGGAATGTGGTAGCTGTAAATCTTGGCCGGATCAAGCAGCACCTGGTATTGCATCACCGTGCCCCCGAAGCCCGAATCGTCGGCCACGCCCGGCACGGATTTGTAGGCGCGCTCAATCACCCAGTCCTCGTACGTCTTCAGTTCTTGCGGCGTGCGGTCGGGGCTCTCGATCACGTAGCGATAGACCAGATTTGATGGGCTCGAAAGAGGCGCCAGGCTGCCGGTCACGCCTGGAGGAAGGTTAGCGGTTGAGAGCCGTTCAAACACGACTTGCCGGGCGAAATAATTGTCCGTGCTGTCCTCGAACGTCATAATGACGTCGGACAAGCCATAGAGCGAAATCGAGCGCATGAAGACCATGTGCGGGACGCCGTTCATCTGCAACTCAATCGGCAGCGTGACCAGGCGCTCGATTTCCTCAGCCGCGTGCCCCGGCCACTGTGTGATCACTTCGACCAGCGGAGGCGAAAGGTCTGGGTATGCATCCACGGGCATCTGCTGAAACGAGATCGTGCCGACAACGGTCACGAGCACTGCCAGCATCAGGACCAGGAAGCGCTGGCGGAGAGCGAATTGGACGATGTGATGAATCAATCTGCGATCCTGCCTCAGCGTTGGAGCGAATTCTGGAACTGCAGAAAAAGACTTCCGTCACCGACCACGTGGTCGTTGGTTTGCAACCCAGTAAGGATTTGCGTCTTTCCTTCCTGGGTTTCACCGAGCGTGACGTCGCGCCGGGCGAACTGTCTTTCTCCGGTCTGCAGATAAACGTAGGGCATGTTTTGATCGTTGCGCAGCACGGACGAATTGGGGACAAACAGCGCGTTGGGAATGACGCCGGCTTGGACCTCGGCGGTCACGTACATTTCCTTCTTCATGCGCTCGCCCGGATTCGGCGATTCAATGCGCGCCTGCAGCGTTCGCGTGTTCGGATCGAGAGCGGGAGAAATGTACTCAATCTTCCCGCGCACCACGCCGGGATACGATTCATTCTCAATCGTCACCGGGTCACCGACGTGCACGTAGGCCACATCGTTCTGATAGATGTTGACGAGAATCCACACCGAACCCATATCCGAGAGCGTAAAACATTGCGTGGCGCCGGCTGCCAGCAATTGCCCCGCAGAGCACTGGCGATCCACGACTTCTCCGGCCACCGGTGAAAACAGCGGAATTTCCGGCGAGGGCGGCTTGGTGACAATCGTTTCCGGGTCCGCTATGCCGAGCACACGGATAGCGTCGGCGCTGGACTCGTAGTCCGCTTGTGCCTGCGCACGGTTCGATTGAGCTTGCTCGAGATCTGCCTCGGCAATTGCGTGGTGTGCATAGAGGTCTTGCGCGCGAAGGTAGAATTTGTCCGCAAGCTGGAAGGCATCGCGTGCCTTGATATAAGCCGAGCGAAGCAAGGAGTAATCCGGGCTGGCGATGTAAAGCAGCGCCTGACCGGCGCGTACGTGCTCACCCTGCACAACCACGACGCGGCTGACCGGCCCACCCACCTGCGTGATTACTGGCGTGGTCTTGAAGTCGTTGTATTCGACCGCGCCCGTCAGGCGGAGAACGCGCGCCAGCGGTCCCTGCCCGACCGTCACGACCTGGATGTGCGACATCTGGTCGGCGGGAAGCGAGAACAACTCGGCTTTAGACTCGCGACTTTCCGCAGTCGAGAACGAGGTCATCTTGCCGGCCTGTTCTCCGCCGCCGCTGCAACCGGCTAGCAGCAACATGATCGCTGTGGCGACGGCGAGCATGGCCAATCGTTGCTTACGACTCTCGCCAATGTTCATGGCAGGTTCCTCGTTCCCACCGCTTCCCGCAGTTGCTCGAGAGCGGTCATGTAAGAAGCCAGAGCCTGGCGGTATGCCAACTGGGCGGCCCGGTAGGTACGCTCAGCGTCCAGGAAATCCAGCAGGCTCGCGGCGCCGCGCTTATAGGCGTACTCGCTGATATCGCGCGACTCTTGCGCCTCTTTCAGATATCCGGAAGTGTAAAGTTGGACGATTTCATCGTTGCTCCGAATCGCCTCATAGGCATTTCCAACATCCGACAACACCGTATCGCTGGCCGATAACTGCGATTCCTGGGCTTGGGTAAGAGCGTAGCCGGTGCGTGCGATTTCGCCTTGGTTGCGATTGAAAATCGGCAGCTCGAAACTGGCGAAGATGGAAGCGGTATTCTGTCCCGAGGTGTGGGTATAGTCGAAGGTTCCGTTCACATCGACCTTACCATTTGCCTTGGCCAACCGAATCTGGCTTTGAGCCGCAGTTACGCCCAGCACAGCGGCCTGAAAGTCAGGACGCTGCTTGAGCGCCTTGGCTTGCAGATCCTCCAAGTTGGCTTTCAGCGGCTCATACGCCAAGTCGCCGATGACGTCATAGTCGGGCGGCACCGCGTTATAGCCAAGCATTTCCCTCAGACTGATAAGTGCCTGCGCCTTCGCCAGGCGGGCCGACGATACATCGGTTTGAAACTGCAGGAACTGAAGTCTGATCTTGAGGTAATCGCCTTCGCTGATCGCGCCCGCCTTGAACTGCGATTCTGAAATGTCGACCGTCGTCTGGAAGCTCTTCAAGTCCTCCAACGCGAGTTGCAGAGTTGATTCGGCCAGCAAAACGCTGACGAACTGTTGGCCGACGTTGAATGTGAGTGCGCGCTCGGCATCCGTGACTTGCGCGCGCGTGACCGCGGTCTGATCGCGCGCGGCTTGCAGGCGGCTCTGGCGCTTATGGCCGCGCTCAAAAAGATACGAAAGGCCGAGGTCGAACTGCTGGGCCAGATCCAAGTCGTCTTTGGAAAAATCGCTCGGACTAAAAATGGGGATGAATTGAGCGTCGGCCCCGAGCACAGGGTTGGGACGCAGGTTCGCGGTGATTTCTTGCGCCTGGTTTTGAAAGATCAGAGTCCGCGTGGCTCTGAGTGCATGGTTGTGGGCCAATGCCAGTTCGATGGCCTGATCAAGACTGATCAGAGTCGCCGTTTGTCCGGTACTCACGTGGACTGCCAGTAACAAGAAGAGGGGCAGAACGGCAAGCGGCAGAAATTCTTGTAAGACTATCGACGCCACTTCAAAGCGATCGAGTCTAACGGGCAGTTGCCCGCGAAGCATAAACGTTTTGAAGCGTCGTAAACTCAATAGAATTTTTGAAACCCTGCAGAATTTGCCGAAACAATATGCGTTTCAGGAAACACGCGGCCAAGTCCGGTCCTCAGCCATCGGCTCTTTTACGAGGCTACTGAGCGGACAGAAAACTCAGATCACCTTTCGGAAATACCGAGACCAGGGAGAACAAAAGACGCTAAAAAATGGGAGGAGGACGTACGTATAACTGGAAGGATTCCAGAAAAGGCCGGGGATGCATCTGCGGCGGTGAGAACTGAAGGCAACGGCGAAAGACCGAGGAAAAAACGACGGACAGCACGATGGCCGCGACCGATTGCGCCATCAGACAAATCAGGCACAATGTGGCGTTAGGCGAATCTGCGCGCAACTGTGTCCCGTCGGTCAGGTCGAACGACTGGAGACCGCAGAAGTGCGCAGCCTGCGCTACCGTCGCGAGAAGAAGCAACGTGACGCACAGGAGAGCAAGCCATTTCGCCCCAGCCGTTTTTGTGAGGATGTCCAAAATCGCTCAGCCGTCAGATAGAGCATACAGCGAAACGGCCTTAATCTCTCAGGTTACGAGGGTTACCAAGCGATTTTACACTCCAATGGCTTTGGACTGGAACCTTCTTTCGCGGGCGAATCCCTGAATCCCGCGAGGGACAGAGATGGCATTGGGCTCTTTCCCCGCTGGATTTGTCACGCAGAAGTCGGCCGCCAGAACCTTCTTCTCCTGTATACGACTCATCTTTTGGACACAACATTCCCCATGCATTTCCCCATGCAAAAGGGCAAGTTTCGCATCTGACTTGAGACTACCTATTGAACATGGATCATCTTGCCGTTGGAATCTAAGGTGCCATGCACGCGAACTTTCTTGCCTTCAAACTGTTTGACTTCGTTCTGGTGATCGATATCGTAAGTGGTGTTGCTCGCGGAATCCTGGAACATATACTTGTCACCTGATTTCACGATCGTACCGGTAAAAACTTGAACTCCGGGCTGCTGCGATTGAGCTTGGGCGTCCGGCGCCTGTCCTGATTGGTCCGGTGCCTGCCTGGGTTGTTGCTGTTGGGCCGGCGCCTGACCGGATTGCTCGGTTGGATATTGCTGTTGCGGGGATGGCGAGGCATCCTGCCCGAAAAGTTGAGCGCTCACAAGCATCATCCCACATACGAGAAGAAGTACGGCAAGAAGGTGCGCAGAGTCTGTCTGTTTTTTGTTGTTCATGAGACCTCCGAAACGGGTTAGTCAATTTGGTAGTCTGAAGCAACCTCCTTGCCAAAAGTTCTTCCTGGACTTGTGATTTTCGAGAGTGGAAGTGCGATGTTCTATTTACAAGCTTTAGCTCGGATCGGAACTGTGTATGAAGAATTCAAGAACTACACAACCGACATTCCTCTCGGTAAGAACTACAGGGAAAACCGTATGCGATGCGGAGTGGGCGTGAATCCTTGAAAGCAAAGAGAGCAAAATTTGCTCGGTTGTAAATCTGTGCGCGCGTGTGACAAAGCTCCGCTCACCAGTGGAATCCAGACTCATTTCTGGCTTGGCAGCGAGTTGCTTCACACTATGTGGGCCAGGCGCAAAACGCCAAACCATATCCATGCGCCAACCACTGTCCAAAAAAACGGCCAAGCATTGATCTCGATGCGGACATAGGAATCCCTCTTCTCCGACCCGGCCGTTTGTTTTGACGTTTTCGCGAGTGTCACGTCCCTTGCTCCTAGACTCCACCCTAGGAATAGATTGACTTGAAAGTCAAGCAGCGAGCGCGGATTATTTGTAAAGGCTTCTTACCGGGAGCACGAATTTACATAGCTCATCAGGAGCCAACGTAAAATCAGTGCAGCAGAGCCTTTCCATTCTGGATGTTGCATGCGCTCCTCTCACGA
The DNA here is from genome assembly GCA_013288805.1 of Acidobacteriota bacterium. GTDB lineage: Bacteria > Acidobacteriota > Terriglobia > Terriglobales > Acidobacteriaceae > JABDBE01. The sequence goes on along the minus strand of JABDBE010000028.1, from coordinate 30,945 downwards.
ATACCTTCGACAAATGGCTGCCGCTTATTGAGAGCACGGGTGAAGTAATGGAAGGTACAGTGAATGCTGTAGTCATTATTCGTGACAAACGCTCAAACGGGCCGCGGGATGGCCAGGAGAAGAGGCTATGCTGCGCGGATGTCCTACCGAATCTCGGCTGGTTGAGAAGACAGGAACTCGGTTGAATCTTTATCCTTCGCGGCGGTTCGCATACACGACCAGAACAGGAAGGACACTGTTACATTTCCGAGAGCAAGACGTGCCGTCAAGAATAACCGTAAGAGATGCATTGGAACGACCTGCACAATGCGTGCGGGCGAATCGGCGACTGGTATGTCGTTGTATAAACAGAACCATTCGGACGCCTAAACCAATTAGCTAGTCTTTCGGATTGTATTGCTCCAACTCTAGTGGTGGCGTATAAGGTTTAACCAAGGTGGAACGGCAGCAGGAGGTCGCATGGACACCGAGACGGTTGGCTCAACTGAGAAGGAGCAGGAATGGATTCGAAAGTACAGAGCCGCGCTCGATCTGCCGTCGCGGAAATCGCGCCTGAAGGCTGTGGGCGCCACTTTCGGGAAGGTCGCAAAGAATCTTATTCTCGGTATACGTTCCGTCCTGCCGAAAAGAGCCAGCACGCCAGTTCCGGTGGTTTCCGCCCAGGCGACTAAAATGATACTGGTTCCAACTTCAACAATGTCGGATCGAGGAGCACAAGGCAGACAAAGCATCGTGGTTAAGAGTGGGGCGCCGGAAAACATTCTTCACCTCGATGCGGAAGTACCAGGGAAGGCGAGTTGAAACCGGCAGGGGTTGCATCCACGAATCTAGCCGCATAGCCATAAAGCCTCAACCGCAAGCGGAGAGCGCGAAGCACCAGAACTTTTCCACCTCCCCGAGGCTTACATCATTGGCCAATCGAACTGGCAACACTGGAAAACACGTTGTTCGCGTTCCCCCCGATTAGTCGTATCGTGCCTACGACAATCACCAGGATCACGGCCAACATCACAGCGTATTCGGCTATGTCTTGGCCTTCATTGTTTGACCACATCACACGAAAGAAACTAGTTCTGCTCATTTGGATTTCCTCCTTGGTTACATCTGCGAAAACTTGTCCCCGCGTTCTCTGCCCCACTCGAAGTTGCGCGTCTTTAGGGGATCAAGCTTAGCCGCGCGATTGTCCGAAGCGACCTCTGTGTTGAATCAAGTTCTATCTAAGGAACGGGCACTTACTTCGACTGCGCGTCTTACGCCTCGTAGTACAAATACGGCGAACACGGTCAGTGCCTTTGGGGAAAGGTTGCGAGCCATTCTTGACCTCTTTAAATCCGTTGTCAATATGCTTCCGGCACTTTTCTCAACCAACGTACTAGACCATAGGGATTAGGACTTTCTTATTACGACAAATGAGCAGATCTCTCCGCCTTGACACCGCAATCATCTACCCCTACTCTTGCGGAGGTTCCGAGAATCTTCCCCCGTTGCGAGTCTGACACCGTTTTCGTTGAGCGATTTTGAATCTCGCGCACTTGCTAAAGTTACTCCCCTGATAGACATGGTTGGTGACAACTTGTTGCCCGGTCGTCATTCCAACTTGGCGCTTCGCGATGCGAGCGTTGATCCAGATCGACAATCTCAGGGTTGATCACCGTGCATAGAACAATTGGAAACGGGTAGCATCAGCCGCGATTTCCATTCTTGGCTGGACTAGATCGACGTCCGTACGAGCTCAGTCGTCGCGAGCACTCGAGAGGATCCGAGCAGAGCAGAAGGATAGTCCCATGCCTCGAACTGCTACGCCAGCACAACGGCGGACACATCCGAACCGAATATGGCGTTTTAGTTTCGCTGTCCTTGGAGTGGCCCTCGCAATCACACTCGGATTCGCATATTTCCCAACAAAGAGCAGAGCAGCATCTGGCACCACGACGGAGGTTCGGGGCGTTGAGAGGCCTCTTTTCGGCCTGAAGAATCCTGCCAAGGTAAAAGTCAGTTACAAGGGATCGCCAGATTTCGTCAGGGCACTCGAGGCAGGCGCCGCGAGGCCTACGTGCATGGCAGCCGCAGACTTCGATCTCGATGGCGCCGTCGATCTCGTACTTGGCTACCGAACTTCAGGCGGCGGCCTGGTCGCGCTGCTGCGGGGGAACCCGAACGCCTTCGCCCCGAAAGATCAGAACCTTTATCGAGCCGCCTTACGCGGGGATGTACTGCCTACATTCCTTCCCTCTGCAGCTATCTTCCGAGTCCCGGAGTCTCCAGATTTTTTGGCGACCGGTGATTTCGATCGCGATGGATACCAAGACGTGCTCTTAGGGACGAGAAATGGCGGGCTTTATCTCCTGGAGGGGGACGGACGCGGGAACCTGCAGGAGCCGCGGGCGATCTCCTTGCCGGGGAAGGTTAGGGCGTTAGCCGTCACAAGCGTCGGCCAGGTAGCGGTGGGCATCGATGGTCCGGCAGGACCGCGATTGCTGATCTTTGCACCAAGCCGGAGCGGTTTAATTAGCGCGGCAACCTACACGCTGCCAGCTCCCGCCACCTCGATTGCATGGGGAGCATTAGGCGGCGAAGATGGAACCGACTTGGCGGTTTCTTCAGGAGCGAGTGCAGTTGTAATTTACGAGGCGTTCAATAGCCGACCACGGCGCGTAACCATCCAACTTGGTTTCCATGCGAAAGCTCTCGCCTTGGGAGATTTCATTTGGGATCGCAATGGAACAACCGAGATTGCGGTCTTGGGCGATGACGGCATGGTGCGAATACTGCAGCATGGGAGTCTGGATACGCGTCCGCTCACCGCGGCCGAGCTTTCTGCCCGACAGGCAACGCGTCCACGTCCAACTGCAGTGGGCCGTTGGACCATTGCTAAGCGCCTTGGTTTCGCCATGTCCTCGAGTTCCGGGGTCGCAGCACAATTCATGTTGCAATCTCCGCGCCTGACCGCCTCACCAACTCACGATCTAATGATTCTCGACGTCGGGCAGAGTAAGATCAGTATCTTCGACACGTCCAAGGCAACCTCTAGCGCGTCGGCAATGCTGAAGCTACCCGGCCCTCCCGTGGCCGCATTTGCAACTCCACAAACTCTCGATGGAGGACGTGATTTGGTTGTATTGACGTCTTCCCAAGTCGAGCCTGTGATCATCCACTCTGGAACGGCAGCCAGCGTAAACGTAACCACGACCACGGATACGGATCGGCAGAATGCCTGCACGAACAAAACGATCATGCCGAAAGATCTCCGCGGCACGATTAGCTTACGAACCGCGGTTTGCGCAGCCGATAACTACGGTGCCATGGGGTCCGTCGCCATTAATGTGCCTGCAGGCACCTATCAATTGACGTCGCTTGATACCGGGGAGCTTCAGCTCGGGTTGGTTCCGGGTTCTAATATCTCCGTCATCGGAACCGGGACAGCAGCCAACACAATTATCGAGCAAACCGACGGCGTGGATCGCGTTTTGAACTTTGATCCCAACCTGGTGGGCAACGTTACCGGCGCGGTGTTCAATGTGACCGTTACTGGGGGCAAAGTAAGTAGCCTGGGAGGCGGCGGCATGTTGGCCGGTTTCATCGGGGACAGCTACACGATCACTAATGCCGTTTTTGTGAATAATACGTCCTCAGGAACGAGCGCGAGTGGTGGCGGAATCAATCTAAGGGGCGGCTCTCTCAGCATGACCAATTGCACGATTACGAACAACACGGCGGAAGGGAACGTCGGGGGTGGCATCGCGATCACCAATGGCACCGGCAGCCGGGGCGACGTATCGCTGATTAACACTGCAGTAACCTCAAACACTTCAACTGCCAGCGGATCTTCTCCCGGACGAGGCGGGGGTGTTTTCACTGATGTCGACACGGGCAGTAGCGCCAGCATCTCCGGAAGCACGGTCATGCTCAATATCGCGAGTGGCAGTCCTGGGCAGGGGGGCGGCATCTTCAACCAGGGCGCGCCTCTTTCGGTTGTCAATTCCCGTGTGGTTAGCAACCAGGCTGGAGATGCCGAAGGAATTTATACTCAAGGGTCCAATGCGACGGCCACAGACAATTGGTGGGGCTGCAACGAAGGTCCCGGATCCGCCGGTTGCGATACCGTAGATGGCCTCGGCGGAACGGTAAGCGTCAACCCGTGGCTTGTGCTATCGATTAGCGCATCTCCCACGCAAATCCAACCGCTTGCGATGAGCGCGTTGAGTGTCGACCTGACCCACGATTCGAGCGGACGCGGTGGATTCACAGTTCCCACCGGCACAACCGTCAGTTTGAAAGGCACACTGGGTACCGTCAATCCGGCGCAGACCATCTTAGCCAACGGAATTGCGGCTTCCACGTACACTGCGGGATCAGATCCCGGTGCCGGTCAAGCTACGGCCACGGTGGACAATCAGTCCGCCAGCGTGATCATCGACATCGTTCACGCACCAGCCATCATCAACCACAATCACACAACCTTCATCGTAGGCAAAGCAGGATCGTTTCAGATTACGACGGCGGGCTTCCCGCTTCCAACGATTACAGAGAACGGCACTTTGCCGAACGGCGTCACATTCAAGGACAACGGCAACGGCACCGGTACTCTTGCTGGATTTCCAACCGCAGGCGGAGGTGGCAATTACAAACTGACGTTCGGCGCGCAGAACGGCGTTCCGCCGAACGCTCAACAGAACTTTACACTCACGATCCACGAATCACCCGCGATTGTTAGCCCAGAACACACAAGCTTTCAGGTGGGCACGGCGGGCTCTTTCACTGTAACCACGAAGGGATATCCAACTTCCAACATCAGTCACAATGGGACGATTCCGCAAGGCGTCACGTTCGTTGATAACCACAACGGAACCGGCACGCTCTCTGGGACACCCGCGGCAGATACAGGGAAGAACTATTTCATCGGTTTCACCGCAGCAAACGGCGTGATCCCCAATGCTTTGCAACATTTCAAACTGCAAGTTAGCCAGGCGCCTGCGATCACTAGCGCTGATAACACCCACTTTATGGTGGGTACGGCGGGCTCCTTCACAGTGACGACGACAGGATTTCCGAATCCTAGCATCTTCGAAACGGGGTTACTTCCGAGCGGCGTCCAGTTCGTCGACAACCACAACGGAACTGGCACACTCAGCGGTACGTCCGCGATCGCCGGTACGTTCAACGCAGAGCTATGGGCCGCAAACAATGGCGGTTCTGCCGAGCAGAACTTCATGCTAACCGTCCTGAAAGGAAATAGCAGCACGGGGCTCAGTTCCTCAACAAATCCAAGCGTCCTGAATCAAAATGTAGTGTTCACAGCAACAGTGAGCTCAAACGGCACGGGCGCACCGACGGGTAAAGTAAAAATTCTGGATGGAGAAACAGAACTTGGCGAATCGAGCTTGGATGGCAACGGAGCGGCAAAGCTACCCATCGCTTCCCTGGCCGCAGGTACCCATAGCATAACTGCGGCTTACCTCGGAGACGGAAACTATGCATCGAGTGCGTCACCTACTGTCGGCCAAGTGGTGATAGGTGCTCCGCAGTTTCGTCTGACTGCGGATCCAGGCGCTTTGACTCTGGAGCCCGGAACCCCGGCGCGCTTCACCATCACGGCGACCGCACAAAACGGATTCCATAACGCGGTCTTACTGGCTTGCAGCTCCTCGACCATGCCCGAGGGAGCGACTTGCCAGTTCTCACCGCCTTCAATAACGCCCGGGGCGAACCCGGCAACGTCTGCCTTGACCATCATGACCACAGCTCCAGCCTCGGCTCAAGCGACCTCATCATTCAAGAAACATCAGCCGAGTTCGGTGTACGTGATTTGGCTCGTGATGCCGGGCCTGCTAGTGAGTACTGTGGGACTTGGGGGGTCGAGGTGGCGGAGCATCCTCGTCTACTGCTTAACATTAGTATTGGTCGCTGGTTGTCTTATACAGAGCGCCTGCAGTAATGCCACCAAGACCGGTGGAGAATCGATTGGCACGTCCCCCGGTACTTACCAGATCGTCGTCACTGGCACTTCGAATGCGGGCACTTCGAATGCGATGACGCAAACTACAGCGATCAGCATGATAGTGCCTTGATGCAAATTGCAAAGCAGACATCGTCTCTCCCGGCAATTACGGGGGCATAGTCAAACGAAGTAGACAGACATCAGTAGTGCCAAAGCACTAACTTTGAAAGAGGAATGTTTTAGTAACATATCTCCGCGCGTAACTAACTGAATAAATAGTCAGACGTTCGCCAATTCAGTCCCTCCCCGGACGCGAAGCCGAAATCGCTGCTGCGAGATTCGGAGATAGTTAACTTGCTCAAGGGGAGAATCCGATGAATGCCACTCCCGCCCGCCCCGGTTTGGTCGTGGTGGACGTGTCGCTAAATATGGTTGCTTGTAACGCAGACGCGATTCAGATCCTCACATTTCCGGACAATCCGGAAAAGATCAGCGATTTGCGAGGTTGGCTAACCAGGAAGATTCGGTCCTGTTTGCTCGATCGACAATCGTCGACTCGGACCAGCTTCGTCGGCGAATTCCGGTCCGCGAAGCGGATGCACCTTTGTCGCGCGTTCCCGCTCACCGCCGGCATAAGTCCCAGTTACCCTGATTCGGTAGTGGTGCTCATGCTGGAGAGAAAATCACCAGAGCACTTCACAATGGAGGAAATCTCGAAACGGTTTGGTCTGACGCCACGCGAGCAAGAGACTGCGCGCTTATTGGGTGAAGGGCTTACCAGCAAAGAGATCGCCACACGCATGAATATCAGCCCGAATACGGTCAACAGTTTTGTTCGCCTGATGATGGTCAAGATGAACGTCTCGAGCCGCTCAGCGATCATTGGGAAGATTGTCGCGCCGAAAGAGTAGTCTTAATCCGCTTTGCGTCTTCCACCAACTGTTAAAACTCTCGTGCGCGTACAATTTATCGTTCCATGCCACTCAGGCCTGTCCCGCTCAAGATCACGTTCTGGGGAACGCTGCCGTTATCAGTTTCAATCTTAAGAACTCCCGTTCTTACGCCACCCGCGGTTGGGGAAAAGCTGATGCTAACCCGGCAGCTTTGGCCAGGGGCAATGGTGTCGCCACAGGTTTTGCCGGGAATAACAAAATCTCCACTTACATTGACAGCGGCGATGTTCACTTTGGCAATTCCCCGATTAGAAACGGTAACGATCTGAGGCGCACTGGTGCTCTCTGCAGCGTGAGCGCCAAAATCCATCTCAACCGGGAATAGGTCAAGAGCAGACCCGACTCCCGTGAGAAAGGTTTGTTGCACCTTTGTAGGATCGGAATCATGAATCAATACCGTTCCGACTCGTTTGCCCGCATCGGTGGGTTGAAACCAAATCGTGATCAAGCAATCCTGATGCTGAATCAACTCCTTGCCACAGGTGTTTTGCTGAAAGAAATCTCCGCTCGCCTCGATGCTCTCGATTTCTATGGGAGTGTGGCCCTCATTCCTCACTTCCACGCTCTGCGAATTACCGGTCTTGCCCACGGCCGTAGGATTCCATCTGAGGGTGCCGGACGAAAGCCGAACACCGGTTGCGGTCGCTTGTAAATCGATAATATGCGGAGGCGTGGCGTCAGAATCCGCGATCATTACCTGCCCACTCCTTGTGCCCGAATCAGTCGGAGCCCAAACGACGCTCAGGTTGCAACTGCCTAATGGGGCCAGGGTGTTGCCAGCCGCGCATTGGGTGTTAGTGGCGGCCAGCTCGAAATCAGGAGAAATAGTAATGCTCGTGATTCTTGCCGGATCTGTGTTGCTGCGATTCGTAAGCCGCACAACTTGAGGCATACTGGTCATTCCCACTAGCAGGGTCCGAAACGTCAAATAGGTCTGAGATAGCTTGACGGGACTGTTCGTTCCATTGCCCGCCAGCGAAATTATCAGTGGCGGCAGCGAACGATCGCCACCGATTGCGATTGTGATTGTTCCGCTTCGTGGCCCGACCGCGATGGGAACGAATTGAATGGAAATGCCGCAACTCCCACCCGCTGGCATCGGATCGGGCGCCAACGCACAGTTGTGCACCAGCCTGAAATCTAGTGCGCTGCTGGTCACTTCGCTGAATATGACCTCAGACTTTCCAGGATTGGTAATGGTAAGGAGTTGAGGAGCAGACGGTGAATTGATCTGCTCATTTCCGAACGAAAGAGCGCTCGCGGACGCGCTAAGTCCGCTGGCGATGTTCTGCTGCGCCGCTTGAGGGAGCGCACCCTTTGCCGGCTGCGGTGGAATCGAAGACTCGCTCTGACCCGCGAGGAATCGGGTTCCACCGCCAAGAACGAGAACCAATAAAAGGAGCTGAGTGCTCATCTTAGACTTGCCTTCGGGTCAAGGAATAACAACTCCTCGATGCGTCATCGACCAGCCAATATTCAGAAATGAATCAGGGGAGGGACGTGCGTCATCTGGAACTTGCGCCTCTGCGAACGACAAGTTCATCGGCGATGTTGTCATCACGGGCGGCCGGCGGAGTGAACCGGCCGCCCGGTCTGGTTGTCACCGCCGAGGCTTCACCTCTGGGAGGACCCCACTGGAGAGGCCCCTTTGGCGGATGACAACAAGGTCAGTTGTTGCTCGACCATTTGGTGCAGCGTGGCGTAATCCACTGCGCCGCTGATGAAGTGGCCATTGATAAAGAAACTAGGAGTGCCGGATAACCCCAGCTTCGTTCCTTCATCTTGGTCTTTCTTGACGTTGGCCGCTTCTTCCGCAGAATCCAGACATTTATCGAACTTGTCCGAGTCCAGGTGGAGAGCGGCGGCCTCTTGCTTCAAGTCCGGAGAGTCGAGCTTTTTGTCATGAAATAACAGATTGTGGTATTCCCAGAACTTGCCCTGTTGTCCGGCGCATCGTGCCGCCTCGGCTGCCTTTTCGGCATGCGGATGCATCGGTAGCGGAAAATCTCGATACACCACCGAGACTTTGCCGGCGTACTCGTCGATCAGCTTGTTCAGGTCCGGATTTACCTTTTGGCAATACGGGCATTGATAGTCGGCGAACTCGACTACCTGGACTGGAGCATCGGAACGTCCTTCCGTTACTGCGGCGCTTTCTGGGCCAACGTCCGCCGTCGGGGGTGCCAGTTGGATCACGATGTTGGCCTTGAGGCGTAGGGTCTCGACATAGGCAGAACGCAGTTTGGCTCTCCGCAAGTCGCGAATGTGGTCCAGGATCTTGACTCGCACCTGATCGTAGGGCTCTTTCGAATCCAGACCCTCGTAGTAAACCTGCAATTGATCTTCGCTGGGATCTTTCACCTTACTATCTACTTCCCGTTTTAAAAGCTCATCGGTGCTGATGCCCTGACTTTGTGCCTCTCCGTCCAGCAAACGCTGCACGATCAGGTCATCAAGGGCCTTGCGTTCGGCCTGGTAGTACTGATACTGAGCTTGGAGGAGGTGGTTGACCTCCTTCTGTTCAAGATCCTTGGCGGTAATTGCACTCCCGTTGACCACCGCCAAAGTGCTGGCGTTTTGCTGGGCGGCGGCCGAACCAGAAATGATGAAGGCAACAGTAGAGCTAAGCAAGAAACGAACGGCATGCGATCGAAGCATTGGAGTCCTCCCTCATGGTTAGTTGAAATCAAGCGCCAGGGAACCCCGGTTGGAGATCCCTGGCTTTGGAGCGTTTTAGTCGCCGTAGCCGCAGGTGCATTTCCCGTGGCCGCTGCCGCTGGTGTAGATTGCGCTGCACTGGTTTTGCAACCAGAAAAGCTCGTTGTCGCTGAGGGGAGCCGCTCCAAACTCCTCCTCGGTTTCGACATACGTGTCGGATGCGGTCTGGATATGCGTAGTCCAGGCACGTAAGCCGGCAGTTGGTTTAACGCCCTCGGTCTCCGGCTGGCAATATCCCTTTCCTGGTGCCAGTTCGGAAACAACCTTGATCACGCCGTCGTGCGTTACGATACCGGCGTTGATCGGGTTCCCCAGTAAATTTCTGTCGATGGAGATGGTTCTTTCGCTGTCCGGCGTAAGAGTGCAGCCACAGCACTCCACTTCCTGTTCATCGTTGTTCAGGACATAGATTTGGGCGCACAAGTTCCCATTGAGAGGTTTCCCGTCCAAGTTGAGCTTGGTAACGGCAGTACCAGGATTCACAATGTGGACGGTCCCATCGGGGGCGCCGGTGATCAATGCGTTGCTGTAGTAGCTCACCTGGTAGGTATCGGTCGGTTCATACTTGGTCTGGGCGGCCGAAATTGCCGCCGCCAGAAAAACGACGGAGGCCGTGAGCACGGTGTAAATCAGCAAACTTGATGTTCTGGTTCGAAACATGTAACTCCTCCTTGAATTTTGGCGCTCGGTTGCAAAACGCGTAAGCTGTTAATTGCCCGATCAATTGCAAACAGTGGATGAATTTCCGACACCTTCGCCGCAAATCCCGGCGCCGCTGCCTACGGCTACGATTCCGTAGCATTCTTCCTGCAGACTGTCCAATTCACTCGTACTCAGGGTCGCGGTCTGATATTCATCCTCCGTGAGGTTGTTGTCATTCTGTACATGAGTGCCCCAGGCACGGAGATCCACCGTGGGCGCAATGTTCAGGACATATTTCCCATTGGAGCCAATGCCACCCCCGGTTGGATCGCAGGAAACTCCGCCGAAGCTGTCGTTTGGCGCAGCGGAAACAATTTTGATGTCTCCGTTGGTTGGTGACACTCCATCAAAAGGATTGGAGACCAGGTTCTTGGTCAGGCTGAGCTCGGCTAGCCCGTCGGTACTGATCAGGCAGCCGCAGCACTCTTTCAATTCCTGTTTCGCGTCGAACACGTAGAGCATCGCGCAGAGATTACTTGGGGGGAAGTTGGGCGCATCAGCCCCTGTATTGATAATTCTGACCGTCTGGTCAATCCCCGCCGTGTTGGCCGCATTGGAGAAGTAGTTGACCTGAAAAGTGTCAGCTGGCTGTGATTGGGCCCACCCCGCGCTTGCAGTGAGAAGACAGATGGCAGCGATCATCGCGATCCCAAGCCATCTGGAATTTCCGGTTCGAAACATGGTAATTCCTCCTGTTATGGATTACGCCAGGGAAGCCAGGGGGGAGGAGCGTGCGGCGTCCGTTCAGCGCACTCGAACTCTAGCTTCATTTCTATCGTTTGCAATTCCCTGCTTTAAGTAGTGAAAAGTCCTAACCTGTCGGACTAAGAGTGGGCTTTGATGCACGAGGCGATTGTGGTCGTACGCGGAGAGTGAAATGCGAACGGTTGTAGTTAAAATGGTGCTGGAACAAGGGAAAACGCGAGTCGCCGTCGAGCCGCCGTTCCGGCGAGACGGGCAATCGCGGTAGCGGCGCGGGAACTAAAATCTACGTTCGCTGCAGAAGGTTCGGCCTTTTCTCTCCGTTCGACCTGTTATACGTACTGTCTACACCAACCATCTTTCCGATGATGCCCGACCGAGTCGATACACCCATCTTGACCATTACAAGATGAACGAAAGCTTTGACCGTGTTGGGGCTGATGTTCATGCGAACGGCAATTTCTTTGCTGCAGAAACCCGCGGCGAGCAGTCGCATCGTTTCTTGTTCACGCGCGGTCAGACCAAAGCGTTGTGATATCTCAGCCACGGTGCCACCACCGTTCGACTTTCTCTCCAGCATAAGTGCCAGCGCCGGACGAGCAGAACCATTTGTGCCGGTATTGAGCGGGAAAGCGCGGCAAAGATACGTCCTTTGGGCGGATCGAAACTCATTGACGAAGCTGGGGCGGGTCAACGATTTTCGATCGATTAGACAGGAACGGATCTTCTTTGTGAGCCAACCGTTCAAATGCCCAAGCTTTTCCGGAGAATCAGGAAACGCAAGTATCTGAACTGCTTCAGAATTAGCTGCCACCAGATTCATGAAGTCATCAACCAAGACAAGGCCCGGTCGTGTCGCTATAACAGTCATAGAAATTCCCCTTTTGCAAGGCAGCTCCCACAAGCAGAACCTTGCCTGAAACATCGCCGGAGCGGAGTCTCTCCAGATTTCCTTTTGCCTCGAACCAACCCGTCTGTTGGCTACCCGACTTTCTGCTTCTGTCGGCGCAGCCAAACATACGGGTGAATTCGCTCAATCGCCAAAAACGGGGCCCGTCTCACACGCGGCGATGTCCTTCGGAATAGCGCGTAAGACAATCATCGGATTGGAGAGACCTGGCTCTCCCTTGGGGAAGGGTGAACGTTAGCGTGGGGGAAGAACAACGCTGGCGGTGCAATGCTCAAGCATCGACAGGTCGTTTGTCAAGTCGAGTCACGAAGAAAGCTATCTCGAACAGCCCTCCCCCCGAACTGTTCAACCCACAATATGTTCTCGACTGAAAGGTCGTAAATGGCACGGCTGGGTTAAGGTTGCGGCACGAATGGGCTACAGAAGCATTTCGTTGAGAGGCCTTGGAACGAAGGTTTGATTCATTTTTGCCGCATGATCCTGCGGAGTAGCACTCCTCGTGAACGCGCCGATGCCACTGCCGTGTCCCGGACCAACAGAAAAGCTGACGATACTGGCGCAAGAAATCTTTTCCAATTAAAGGGAACCTTGAATTGCTTTCGATACTCAAATAAAACATTAAACGGAGGGTTACAGTGGGGAATCCTGTCTATCGACAACAGTGGATGATCTTTCTAACGAGCGTAGTCGTTGCCGGAATGTCTGTTGCGACGGGTGAGACCTTCCCCGCGTTCTTCGCGGAGCAGCAGCCCGCTGTTGTAGGCCAGACGTTGTCGGCCTCCGCTGTTCCCGCGCTCCACGGTATTGTGGATTCAGGTCGCAATGCCGATCTTCGTTGGCCCGACTTTACTCCCTACAAAACAGAGGTCGCCAAACTTTACGAGGCGAGCGGTTATTCTTTGCTCTGGGTTCAGAACCTCCGCGTCCGTCCTCAGGCGCTTGCCATCATCGGGCTCTTACAAAATGCGAACGCGAAAGGACTCGACGCCGAAGATTACGACGGCTCGCGATGGCAGGGCCGCCTGCTCAAGCTGGAGCGGAAGCCGTCTGAACCAGACTTGATCTCGTTCGACACCGCGCTTACGGTTTCGGCGATGCGCTACATCCGCGCCATCCACTGTGGCCGCGTAAATCCCAAGGAATTCAAGTTTCAACTCGATATGGGGGGAGAACCACTCCCGCTGGCGGAATTCATTCAGACCCAGGTCTTAAATGCGAGCGATGCAGCTGCCGAAATCCAGAAGCTGGAACCGCCCTTCTTGGGCTACCGGAAGCTGCTCGCGCTTTTGCCGGTTTATGAAGGATACGCAAATCGAGCTGAAGGAGAGAAGTTCCCGACGGTCACGAAAACTGTGCGGCCCGGCCAACCCTACGCTGGCGTGGTCCAATTGGGGCGGTTTCTTCAACTCATTGGCGACATTCCTGCGGGAGTACAGCTCGATCCTAATGCAACCATCTATCAGGGTGCGCTCGTCGACGGTGTGAAGCATTACCAGGATAGACATGGCGAAACTCCCAGCGGCAATCTTGACGCGCGCACGATCAATGAACTCAATACGCCTCCAGCGGTCCGCATTCGCCAGATCAAGTTGACGCTCGAACGGTGGCGCTGGCTTCCACATTCCTTTTCGCAGCCGCCAGTCGTGGTCAACCTTCCGGAGTACCGTGCGCGCGCGATGAACCCGGACGGCACCGTCGCCTTCTACAAAAACGTCATCATTGGAAAAGCCTACGGCCACAAATCTCCGATCTTTGAGAAAGAGATCCAATACGTTGTCTTCCGTCCCTACTGGGAGGTCACTCCCAGCATTCAGCGGAATGAAATCGTGCCCCACATCCAGAAAGACCCAACCTACATCGCCAAGCATAATTTTGAAGTGGTCACGCCCCAAGGCGAGGTCGTAACCGACAATCAAGTGAGCCCGGAAGTTTTGGAAGGCATACGATCGCTTCACCTGATGGTGCGGCAAAAGCCCGGCGATACGAATTCTCTGGGCCTGGTGAAAATCATTTTCCCAAATCCGGACAACGTGTATCTGCATGGCACGGATGCTCCGGAACTATTCACGCAGGACGTCCGCGATTTCAGCCACGGATGCATTCGGGTACAGAAGCCCGAGGACCTCGTCGCTTGGGTGTTGCGAAACAATCCTGGCTGGGATTTGGAGCGGGTGAAAGCAACGATGAACGGCGATAAAAATAATCTTCAGGTGAACCTCACCACACGCATTCCTGTCCTGATCGTCTACGGAACGGCTACGGTGAACGAGGAAAATCAGATTCGGTTTTTCGACGATATCTATGGCTATGACGCGGAACTGGATAAAGCGTTAGTCGCCGGTTATCCCTACGCCTGGTAGACTAGCAACCAAGGGTGGATTGCTGGTGCCGGGAACAGGACTCGAACCTGCACGCCTTGCGGCACTGGATCCTAAGTCCAGCGCGTCTGCCAATTCCGCCATCCCGGCATTTTGGTACAAGCAACTAATAATAAATAACTTATCCTGCTCTTGCCACGGCAACGGGAAAACCTCTGTTGGAGCCGGTGGCGCTTGGTTTTGCAAGTTTACCCGCACTCTCTCTCCGTCCCTCCTCGATCTTGCCGGAAGCCTTGTGGTCGCATCACTCTCACTAACAATATAGTATCGCTCGAACACGCTGCTGGTCTTCCCGCCGCTCAATCCGCATAATGACCCCCTCATCGACGCCATAGCGCCGCATGTTGCAGCATTTGGGTGCCGATTGAACCTTTCCATGTCTTGGCTTGCCTAGGCTTAAGCAGGATTGCTGTTCGGAAATCGTAACACCATGACAAGAGTTGAAAAAGAACTGACTCGGTGGTGGTAACGTGGCGCTGTGACTTAACTCATTTCTTGCCCCTAAGGCTAAAAAATGATTGTCCAATTCTTGCTATTCGTAATCGCAGTTCTGCTGGTTTCGATTTTCTGGGAACTGACTAAGATTAACAACCGTCTCAAGGCCCTTCTTACCCCCAACAAAAAGGATCATGACTGGGCGAAGCGAGACGCCGCATGACATCCGCAAGCAGCCAAACCACAAGAACTGCAAATCATCCGTGAAGCTGCGAAGCGGCGCGAGAATGGTCAAGATGCCGTAGCTTGACTGCGCTTGCACTCATGGCGGTCGAACTGATATTGCAGATTCGCCTGAGCCATCGCCCGGCTTAGAGCCGCCACCGGAACTGTGAATCGCTCAGCGCAGGCCGTGCAGATTGCTATCGCGGGCACCATTGAAATCCACTCAACAACGCGAAGTCGCCGGGGCAACCTTCCATTGTGCTCGATGTTTTCGCCGACGCTCACCGTGGATTTCCAGCTTAGACGCGATATCAAGGGAGTTATAACGCGGATGATATCGCCGGAGTTGCATGGTGTCAAATTAGAATCAAAGCTCTATATAAGTCCAGCTAACCGCACGGTCCACAACCGACGCAAAGGTTTCAATTCATCGTTTCCTCGCGGTGCTTGCGTGCTTCGTACCAGAGAGCAAGTTCAACCCGGTTCCAGAGCCCGAGCTTATCGTAGATGACGCGCAGGTAGTTCTTGACTACGTGCTCAGTGATGCCAACGGCTTCGGCGATTTCACCGTTCTTGAGCCCCTTGGCGACAAGCTCGATGACTCTGAGCTCTCGTTCGTTGGGAGTGCGGCTGCCGTATTGTTCCCCTTTAAGCACAACCGCCTCCTATGGCCGCTGCCCTGTCTAGCTCGCAAGTTGCGGTTTTGCGAAGTACGTCCATCGGCGGCTCAGTTACTGCGGAGGCTTCTCCTCGGGTTGGGGCTTTTTTTCTGGAGCTGGTGCCGGATGAGCCTGCTCGGGATGTGGTGCACTTTCTGGATGTGGTGCGGCTTCTGGATGTGGAGCAGTTTCTGGATGTGGAGCCGTTTCCGGATGTGGTGCAGCTTCTGGATGGGGAGCAGTTTCTGGATGGGGCGCTGCTTGCGGTTGTGGCGCGGCTTCTGTATGTGGCGCAGCTTCTGGATGCGGCGCATTCTCCGTGCGCGGTGCACTTTCCGGTTGAGATGCAGCAGGTGGATGAGGCGCCGGCGGGTGCGCTGCTGGAGTTGCGGCTGGTGTTCCTGGACGCGGTGCAGGTTTAGCCGGTGGGTTAGAAGCTGCACGTTGAACCGGAGGACTGTAAGGTGCACCTGCGCGGCTAGCTTTTACAGCACCGCTTCCGGTAAGGGCTCCGGGCTTCGGAGTTGCAGCGACTGGCGGTTGGCCGTGATTGACTGACGCCAGCTGATTACGGTCCGCCTTCGCGGCCTGTTCATGTTGAACCTGGACGGCTGTCGCCTGCACATGCTTCTGCTCTGCCGCTGCCCGTTCCTGAGGCGTAGGCTGGGCGGTTGTTCCTCCCGCGCCACCGTTGTAGCTCACATAGTTCACGGTGGTGCTATTGACCACCGTCTTGTTATACACATTGGTGATGTTCGTCGTGCTGACGTTATTGACGGACTGGTTGTAATATAGCTGCCCGTTATTCCAGTATCCTCCCTGATAGCCAACCCCGGTGTAGCCGTAACCGTACACGATGCCGCCGTAGAAACCTACCTGCGGACCCCAGTACCCGGCGTTCCAAACGTAGACGCCGTTGTTCCAGCCCCAATAGCCGGGCGTCCACAGAAGACCAGCGGCGGGAACTTCAACCCAGGTGCCCGGTACCCAGAAGTAGCCGTCGGGACCGTAAGCCCAGTACCCGGGCGTCCAGATATAACCTGCGCTGGGACAGGGAGGCTGCTCATACACCGGCAGCGCTGGCGGTGCGATCGTGATGGACACCGCCATTTGGGCCTGCGACGCGGTCGCTATAATCAATATTACGAACGCGAATACTAGTGCGCAGACCGACTGCAAAATGTGCATGGGTTCCCGTTGCCTCATATTCCCTCGCTTTCCCGGCGTTGCAATTCGCCCTCACAAACGCAGCTCTTTGAGGAATCCGCGCGGCGCGGGGTTGTATTTGACGAGCCAGTGCTGCGTACCGTTCTTACTGTATTTTCAGCTGAGGGATGCGATCGGTTATGACTGCAGCTACCGGTTGCCGGTATTTGCTCTGATTTTCGGCGCGAATCGTACCACGCATTACTTCGCGCTTAGCGCTGACCAAGCGAGTTGATCCGTCAGATCAGCCTCTGACTTCGGCGCAAATAAGGGAGAGCGCCCATTAATCTCCGTAATCAAGGACGCTCTCCCAAGCAGCTCTCCCCAGAACTGCTCGCCGACAAAATAGATCCTGCACTGAAAGCATGTAAATGGCACCGGCGAGGTAAAGTCCTTAGCACGGGCTGGGTAAGGCCAAAGAAAACGGCCGGACGCTGGGGGCTGTCCGGCCTGAAATTGTGATAGGGAGGCGATCGTGAGGGTCCAAATGTCGCGGCGAGATTAAAGGATGACGTGCCGCGACGCTAACCCATGACCGCCTGCGAACCGTACGTGTACAAAAGTAGCGCGCACATTAGGTGAGGGCAATACAGCAAACACCGTAGTCATGTTTAGTGACAACGCCTTACAGTGTGTGAGTCTCTTCAGCGTGGCCACTTCGCCTGGCTCTATCTCAGGAGCTCTCCGGGGGATTTCAAAGTTGCATCTCGTTCACGCAGCACGAATCTTGCCCGACCGGTCGTCCGTAATGGGTCGTCGCGGCGGGAATGAACTTACGTTGCCTAATTCGTTGATCGCTGTCCGTCTGCAAAGCCAGTATAAGAGGGCCACAGTTACGATCCCAAGCGAGAGCCATCCCATCAGAAATAATCTTAGGAGAGACATTTTCATCACCTCGCGCAGAGCGCCCGAAGCGACTCAGGACCACAGGTTTATATAACGGAAGGGATATAACAGGAATGCTAAGTTCTGCGTCGGTCGTCATCCTTGACCGCAGCCCCAATCGATGTTGTGCGGCCTGGAGGGAAAGGGATACGGAAATGAGCGGTCGTAGGATCCGAATGTCGCCTGCCCCGCGACGCTAACCCATGACCGCTTAACCGTGCATATTGAAACTAGCGCAACTGCTCGTCACCGGGCAATACAGCAGATACTGTAGGCATCTTTCGTGACAAAGCGGCAGCCTGCGCACGATTTCTAACGTTCGATTTATGTGGGGGAAGACTGAAATTTCCGAGTGACTGCATCGGGGAGTTGCTCTTCGAGTCTGCGCGCCAGCCAGGCTTGCAATTCAGAGGCGAGGTTGGAAGCCATGAAGACGAACAGCAATCCGGCCTGACCCTTGTCGTTGTGCCAGCAAACCTTGCAGTCCGCCGTAAGGTCGAGACGGGGGTCGGGCAGGGAAAATTGGATCTTCAGTTCGGCTCCAGACGTGAGCGGAGTCGAAGTGCTCAAAGCCATACCCTTTTCGCTGATATTGATTGTCTTACCAAAAATCTCCGATTGTCCTTTTCTGCTGGCGGCTGCCGGCACCGAGATGGGATAGCGAAAATAACGGCGACGCTCTCGTACAATCAATCCGTAGGCGGCTTTGAAGGTGTGCCGGATCGACTCGATAGTCAGAGGTTTCTGCAGTGTAAAGGCTGAACCACCCTTTAGTGCGGCCGCAGTCTGGGCGCTGTTGTTGGTAATGGCGAATGTGATTGCGGTCCGGTTCGAGGCTGAGGCGCGCACGCGCTCCAGAAACAGGATGGCTTGATTACCCAACGAAAGGTCAATGACGGCGACCTCAAGTTTGCTGTGATTGACACGGTCGAGTGCATCCGCGATTTTTCCGCAGACCTCAACCGACAAGGCAAGTTCTTCCATAGCCTCCGAAAGCAGCCGCGTCGTCACGGCATCTTCGGACACAATCAGGGCTTTGCCTATGAGTTTCGAGGTAGAGGTGTCGGTCATTAAGACTCCTTCACTAGGCGGACTTCCGCCTGTCCGATTTGTCGCCTTGTGCTTCTATCGGGGAATTGTCGCAAGCGACGGTCAGGGCACCGTCGTGGGACGCCGCTTCTCGGAGGGTTCTGAGGCGACGAATCTGCTCGGCGTATAGCGCGACGGTAGTTAGGGCTCCAACGCCTGTACCAAGTAGGAAAATTCCCAAAGCGATCCAACGGTCCATGGCATGCGTCTCCGGCAATTGTTTTCGTCGGCAGACGTCTGTCTGCCCTGAAAACACCATGACGCGCCTCAAACCCCTTCGAGAAACATTCGACTCTCGAGCTATATCTGTGGCGCGCCAGGGTATTCGTGGC
Source organism: Acidobacteriota bacterium (assembly GCA_013288805.1). Classification (GTDB taxonomy): domain Bacteria; phylum Acidobacteriota; class Terriglobia; order Terriglobales; family Acidobacteriaceae; genus JABDBE01. The sequence continues at coordinate 11,813 of JABDBE010000028.1, read as the reverse complement.
AAAAGCTATGGCGGATGCTACGCGTTATCGGCAATCGCGCATGCAACTTCCCGTTCTTTTACAAAAAACGAACAGCATTCGCGCTGAGAAGTGACTTTTCGTTTTCAGAGAGATTTCCCTGCAGGTCTGGACTATCGAGCGGTCGTGAGGGTCCGAACGCCAGCCCCGCTGGCACTTGCCCATGACCGCCAAGGTTCAACGCGAACCGTAATCGACAATAGCCCACACCTCGAGCCATGGCAATACAGTGTGTACTGTATCGAACCATCGTTCATTTGTGCCCGCCGTTACATTCGGCGTCGTTCTGACCCATTGCCAAGGTTCAGAAGGTGAATCGGTTACGTGAATCGTAACCATCTTCCTTTGTACCTTACTTCTTGGGATCCCCTTTTCTGTTTCCGCCACTGCCGCTACACTGAATGAGCCATGAATAATCCATCGCAACCCAATATCAAGCTGGTGAACGCTCCTGACTATCGCGAGACTTATGCCAACAGCGTGCAGGTGCGAGTGAACGTCTGGGATTTCTTTCTGGTTTTTGGAACCTTGCAACAGCAGACCGAGAGTCAAGTGGAAGTCAAAAACTTTCAGGGCATCTATTTGAGTCCACAGCAGGCCAAGGCGCTGATGTCGATTCTGCAGCAGAACGTCTCTGGTTATGAGAGCACATTTGGCGAGATCAAACTGGATCCCCGAATGGCGTCTGCGGGGCCGGTACACTAGACTGCTCCGGTGACCGGAGACATCGATCGGCGACGCGGATATCCGACAGCTCTGCTCTATGCCTTATTCTTCTCCGTGTTATTGGCGCTGCATGCTCCTTTGCTTCGTCTGCCCTACTTCTGGGACGAAGCCGGATACTACGTGCCCGCAGCTCGCGATCTGTTGCTGCGTGGTACTTTGATTCCGTATTCGACTCCTTCAAACGCGCACCCGCCGCTGGTCATGGCGTATCTCGCGCTCGCGTGGAAGATTCTGGGTTACGCTCCCGTGATCACGCGCACCGCGATGGTGGCGGTCGCTGCATTTTCTCTGCTGGGCGTGTTTCGCCTGGCGCAACGGGTTGCGAACACGGAAGTCGCGATTGCCTCGACCGTCTGCACGGCGCTTTATCCTGTTTTCTTTGCCCAAAGCTCGCTGGCCCACCTGGACCTGGCAGCAGCCGGATTTACTTTCTGGGCCTTGCTCGCATATGTCGAGAACCGCCGATGGCGAGCGGCCGCGTGGTTCTCGCTGGCTGCGTTGGCCAAGGAAACGGCCATTCTTGCCCCGCTGGCGTTGTTGCTCTGGGAACTAATTGCCACGCTATTTGTCATCCCGAGCGAAGCGACGGTTCTGGGCCCCGTCAGAGAGAAATCTAAACTTCTGGTCGCCTTCGCTCCTCGGAATGACAAGTCCGTGAGTTGGCCAGCCAAGTGTGGCCCACTCTTTTTTCCTCTCATCCCGCTCGCGCTCTGGTATGCCTTCCACTACGCGCGCACTGGATTCGTTTTCGGCAACCCGGAGTTCTTCCGCTACAACGTACAAGCCACCATACGACCACTGCGCGTGCTGCTCGCTCTCGGGTTGCGCCTCTGGCAGGTTGTCGGATATCTCAACCTGTCCTTCCTCACTTTGGCGGGGTTGTTTGCGATGTGGCTGCAGCCGCTGCGTGACAACGGCGAAGAACGCAAAAGGATCTCGCTGGAGGTGCAGTTCGCCTTCCTCGCGGTAATCGTAGCGTACGTGGTTGCCATGGCCGTAGTGGGCGGGGCCGTGCTTGCCCGTTACATGCTTCCCGTGGTTCCGCTCGTGATTATCCTGTGGGTTTCCACGCTGCGCCGAAGAGTGCGGCTATGGCGCGGCGTGGTCGCCATTGTGGCGCTGACATTCGTGGCCGGACTGTTCATCAACCCCCCGCATGGATTTTCCATCGAAGACAATCTTGCGTACCGTGAGTACATTCTGCTGCACCAGCAGGCCGAAGACTTCGCGGAAGCGCGCTATCCCATGGCCCGTGTGCTCACAGCATGGCCGGCCAGCGATGAACTCACGCGCCCGTATCTCGGCTACGTCACCCGCCCGATGCGTGTTTTTCGCATCGAAGACTTCACCGTCGAGCAACTCATGTCCGCATCCTACATGCGCTCGCAATTTGATGTGGCGCTGGTTTTCTCGACTAAGTACGAACCGCCGCACCCCTGGTTCGAGCGCTGGCGGCGATGGCAACAGTGGAAAACCGAATTCTTCGGCTACCATCGCGACCTTCCACCCGCCGCGGCCGCACAGATTCTCGGAGGCCGCCTGATCTACATCGACGCTCGCCATAACCAATGGATCGGCGTGATTGAGATGGAACCGGTCGAAGAAGCCCAGGCCGCGATCGGCTTTCAGCAAAGACGGTAGCGGATCGCGAACGGCGCGGCACAAATCGAAAGCTTGCATTTTCCCCGCTTTCGGCCACAATATCTACGCTGGAGTGCTCCGAAGAACAGCTCACGGGGGTCGGCTTGTTCTTCCTTGACTCGTATGAGCAAGCCTTTGTATCCGCGTCGCCCGCTCAAGACTCTCGCTCTCACCGTTCTGCTTTCGGTTTGGTGCGCAAACCCACAATCTAGCTCCGCGCAGAATCCTCAGCTTGAAGATAAACAGGAAAGGCTTCGCGGCATTGTCGTCAATAGCGTGACTCACGAACCCGTGGGACGAGCCCTGGTCCACTCCGGAGACAATCGCTTTGCGATGTTTACCGACAGCGAAGGTAGATTCGAATTCACATTTCCTCAAGCCGACTCAGAAAAGAACCGGGCGGACGAACCCGGATCCCCCGATGGGTTTCGCCATCGAGGGCAGGATCTTCAAATCGTCCTGATGGCGAAAAAACCAGGATTCCTGGAGGACCACATGGGAATCCAGAATCCGCAAACGGACCCGGCGGGCAAGGAAATCACAATCCCGCTCACGCCCGAGGCTCTTATTGTGGGCCGTGTTGTCCTTGCCACCTCCGAACCTTCTGACACAATCCAGTTGGAGCTCTATCGACGACAGGTTCAGGAAGGCCGCGCGCATTGGGTGCGCGAAAACGCAGCAACCACCAAATCCAACGGCGAGTTTCGTTTTGCCGAACTCGCGGCCGGCAATTATAAGTTGCTCACGCGGGAACTGCTCGATCGCGATCCTCTGACCTTCGACCCGCGCGGACAACTCTACGGATATCCTCCCATCTATTTTCCGAACGCCAACAACTTCGAAGCCGCGCAGACCATTCAGCTAGTAGCAGGCCAGACTTTCCAGGCTGGTGTTTCCTTGGTCCGGCACCCTTATTATCCGGTTAAAGTGGCCGTCGCCAATGTGCCGGATAATGTTCCCGGCTTCGGTATCGTTGTGTCTCCCCAAGGTCACCGAGGTCCCGGATACGCGCTCGGCTACAACAACCAAACCCAGATGATCGAAGGATTGCTTCCCGATGGAAACTACACCCTGGAGGCAGAGAGCGCGGGACCGACTGCAGCAGGACTGGTGAACATCAGCGTTAAAGGCGCTGCATCTGAGGGGAGTCGCATGACTGTTGTCCCGAGCGCGTCGATCAGAGTGGACGTTAAGGAGGAGTTCGCGCCCAACGAAGAGACGAGCTCGCCGACCTTCGTCGTCCACTCGGGTCCGCCTGACGTGAATGCACAGGGTCCGAGACGCTACCTCAATGTGCGTCTGGAGCTCGCGGATGACTTTGGCCAGAGAGCACCCAGTTGGATGCGTCCTCCTTCCGGACCTGAAGACGACTTAATGGTAATCGAAAATGTCTGGCCCGGCCGCTACTGGGTGCGAGTCGACACCTCTCGCGGATATGTGGCCTCGATCAGTTCCGGTACCACCGACCTGCAGCATCAGCCACTCGTCGTCGACCTGGGCGGATCGAGCGCTCCAATCGAAATAACCATGCGAGACGACACGGCCGAAATCGATGGGGCCATCGAGGGCTTGACCACCTTACCTACGCGAACTGCACCCGCCACAACCGATGGCTCGCCCGCACACCTCTATTGCATTCCGCTCCCGGACAGCAGCGGAGAGTTCAAAGACATATGGGTACAACCGGATGGCAAGTTTGGACCGCAACAGATAGCGCCGGGTACTTATCGGGTGCTTGCTTTCGATCGTCCACAACAGGACCTGGAATATCGCAACTCCGAAGCCATGAGAGCCTATGACGCGAAGGGTCAGTTGGTGCGCTTGATTGCGGGCCAAAAGGAACATTTGCACCTGCAGTTGGTATCGCCGGCGGAATAGCCATGTCTACACTTTCGCAATTGCGACGGCTGACATCTCGCATGATTCCCGTGTGTGCGTTGATATTGCTCTGCTCGCCGGCAGGTTTCGCGGCCCAGAGTGCAAGCGGGGCGCAAACTCAATCTTCGAGTGGCACACTTCGAATCGCCGGAACCATCGTGAATGCACTCGGCGGAAACCCACTGACACGAGCTCGCGTTTCGATTTTTGATACCAGGAATCCTCAAAATCGTCAGTCGGTGATCACTTTCGAAGATGGACGTTTCGATTTCAACCAGCTCAGCCCCGGCAAGTACGCATTGCAAGGCGCGAAGCGCGGTTTTATCTCCGCTGCCTACGACGAGCACGAGGGATTCTCGACTGCAATCGTGACTGGCACTGGCCTCGATACCGAACATCTGGTCCTGCGTCTGTCGCCGTCCGCCGTGCTTTCCGGAAAGATTCTCGACGAATCAGGAGAACCGGTTCGCCATGCTTCAGTTTCACTTTATCGCGAGGACCGTCAGGTCGGTGTCGGTCGCATAATCAGATTTCGTGGGGCCATGACGGACGATCAAGGCGCATACGAGTTCGCGCAGCTCGACGCCGGATCGTATTTCGTCTCCGTCACCGCCCAGCCCTGGTACGCGTTGCATCCGCGATCTTCGCAGCAGCCCGACGCGGAAAATCTGCCAACTGCCGTCGATCAATCTCTCGACGCCGCGTATCCCGTCACCTACTACGGCGATTCCACCGAGCCTGATGACGCCACGCCCATCCCGATCCGCGGCGGCGATCACTTGCAAGCCGACATTCATCTGAATCCGGTTGCGGCTCTGCACTTGCTCTTTCACGTTCCCGACAACGGCGAACATGGATTCACCATGCCCATGCTGCAAAAGCCGTCGTTCGACGGTATGGAGCACGTCCAAACTGGCGGAATGCAGCCGGTCGCTCCCGGAGTGTTCGAGATCACTGGAATCGCGCCCGGCCGCTATTCCGTGCGCGATCCCGGCGCCGGACAAGGCAACGAGGACAACGAAATTAATCTGACCACCAACGGGCAGGAATTAGATATGCCCACCGCGCAGAGCGCTGCCACGGTAAAGGCAACGGTGCAGATATTGGGAGAAGCAACTCTGCCGCAGCAAATCGAGATCGCACTGCGTAACCGCAAAATGCGAATTGTGAGCTGGCAAGAGATGGACAAAAAAGGAGCGGTCGAATTCCAGGATCTCGCGCCAGGCAAATATGACGTGCTGGCTGGAAGTCGGCCGAAAGCCTATTCCGTAGTCCAAATGTCATCCGATGGCGGAGTCATCGCGGGTCATACTTTGAATGTGACAGCCGGTTCCTCAACGACCATTACGCTCTCGCTGGTCGGAGGCAGCACGAACGTTGAAGGACTTGCCAAACGCTCTGGAAAAGCGGCCGCAGGGGCAATGGTCGTGCTGGTACCCAAATATCCTGAAGCGAACCGCGAACTGTTCCGCCGGGACCAGAGCGATCAGGACGGAAGCTTCAGCCTGCGCAGCGTTATCCCCGGCACGTACACTATCATCGCCATCGAGAACGGCTGGGACCTCGACTGGTCCCGGCCCGGCGTGATCGCACACTACGCCAGGCAAGCCCAAACCGTGACCGTGACCGAGCACTCGCCAACTTCCGTTCACCTGGCTGATCCGATTGAAGTACAGCCGCGATAATCGCCCAAACCGTTCAGACCGGTGGCTTGAGTAAATCAGGCTTAATGCTGCTGCTGGCCGGCCTCCGCTTGCATCTATGCTCTTGGAACGCCAGCAAAGCTTCCGCTGACGGCGCTAAAGCTGTGGGTACAGCGCGTGGAATAAAATCCCTCCACCCACAGCGGCGGCAGCCCCATCCCATAAAGAATGGTGTTTGCATCCAAACCAGCGCTTTTCCAACTTCGGCCACATCGGCAATCATGTCATCAAAATGGCAGGCCGTAACTGAAAAATCTCACCGGCACCCTTTTTCTCCCGTCTTGGCACGAATCGTGACCAAGCTTAGTATTTGGCGGTGGATGACACCTTCAGCCACGCCAGACTCTCGGTCCTCCCGCAGGAGTTGGAGGAAAACGGGCGAACTGGAAACGCGGAACCGGAACAGCGCTCAAATCCCTCCAGCAGTGACCGAAAGACCCGGTCGAAGTACAGCCGCGATAATCGCGAATCCTATCGCTAACATCATTGCGCTGGGAGTGGCGTTCGCATATGCTAGGCGCATCCTCCACAATCTCACGCAGTGAGTTATCTTGCACAAACCGCATCGCTCTCGGAGCGGCCTCCGCAGCCTGCTCTGAATCGTAAGTCGTCGTGGCAAGCAGCGATCCTGTTTTTGTTGATTGGCTGGCTTTACGGTTCTGTCCTTTTTCATCTGGCAAAACAGTGGTCGAACGATCCGAACTTTTCTCACGGGTTTTTCGTTCCCCTCTTTTCCTTGTTCGTGCTGTGGCAGGATCGCGATCGGCTTGCTCGCGAACCTCGTGATCCATCATCTTCTGGGCTTCTGATCGTAGTCTTCGCGCTCGTTGTTCTCGTCGCAGGAGTGCTCGGAGTGGAGCTGTTTTTGTCTCGTATTTCTTTACTCCTGCTGATTGCAGGGCTAGTGATTTTCTTTCGCGGATGGCATTCGTTTCTCGCTGTCCTTTTCCCCTGGGCATTTCTGTTCCTGATGATTCCCATCCCCGAAATCGTCTTTGGCCAGATTACTTTCCCCCTTCAAATTCTGGCTTCGAAAGTGGCGGCGCTACTGTTGCCTCTTTTGGGCGTTCCCGTGTTGCGCGAAGGCAACATCATTAATCTTCCGGCGATGCCGCTCGAGGTTGTAGAAGCCTGCAGCGGCATTCGCTCGCTGCTTTCGCTCGTGACCCTGGCCATCATTTACGGATACCTGGTCGAAACTCGCACCTGGGTTCGAGTTGCATTAGCGCTGGCTTCGATTCCCATCGCCGTGGCCGCCAACAGTCTGCGCATCGTGGGCACGGGCCTGCTGGTGCAATACTGGGATCCAGACAAAGCTGAAGGATTTTTCCACATATTTTCGGGCTGGCTGGTCTTTGTCGTGGCGCTAGCCATGCTTTTTCTCTTTCACCGCCTGTTACTGATTGGCCGGATGCGGACTGGAGCAAGAACCGATGAGGCCCGGCCGTGAAATCACAATGGAGATTCGCGATCACAGTTGCTCTGCTTGCGGCCACGGCAATTTTTCTTCAGGCTCGCGGCCGCACCGAGACCTTGCCCGATCACGAACCCCTCGCTTCCCTGCCGTACCAATTGGGTCCATGGGCAGGAACCGACGTCCCCATGCAGCAGGATGTTCTCGCGATTCTCGGACCGGGCGATTTTCTTCAGCGCTTCTACGAGAACACTTCCGCCAGCCAGCCCTATATTGATTTCTTCCTCGCCTACTTTCCCAGTCAGCGCGCCGGCGACGCCATTCACTCGCCGAAACACTGCTTGCCGGGTGCAGGCTGGTTGCCCACGGAGTCCAGCCGAATCTCCATTTCGTTTCCCGGGCGCGCGCCATTTGAGGTGAATCGCTACGTCATTGCGAAGGGCGACGAACGCCAACTCGTTCTGTACTGGTATTGGGCCCACGATCGCGCTCTGGCCAGCGAATACTGGGCAAAGTTCTATCTGGTCGCGGACTCCATCCGGCTCAACCGCAGCGATGGTTCCCTGGTGCGCGTGATTACGCCGCTGCCTCGCGATGAAACCATCGAGGCCGCCCAACAACGTTTGCTGTCTTTCGCCGGAAATGTCGTTCCCCAATTGGACAGGTATATTCCGCAATGACAGGGTTGTGCCATGAGTAACTTTCTGCCGCGCGTTATTTGCAGTAACTTGAACCTATCTCATAAATCGCTTTTGGGAAGGGCACGACTTCAGTCGTGCCGTCCGGGATCAATGAATACGAGGGGCTTTAGCCCCTGAGGCGCGGAAGTTCACATTCCAGTTCATTTATGAGACGGCTTCTTGATGTAGCCGAGTAAATTAAAGATGAGAACAAGAACACAACCGTCTGGCGCCGACTGCGCCCGTTCCTGGAGATTTGTAATGAGGCCTTCTTCCGCTTTTCGTCTGGTTCTGGCTCTTGCACTGATCGCAACTCTTTTCGTCGGATGTTCCCGCGATCCCAACGTGCGCAAGCAAAAATATTATGAGAGCGGGCAGCGCTATTACGACAAAGGCCAGTATCGCGAAGCTGCCATTCAGTACAAGAACGCCATCCAGATCGATTCCACCTATGGCAACGCGCATTACGGACTGGCGCAAGCTCTGCTCAAGTTGCAGCAGTGGAATCCCGCCTATCAGGAACTTGCCCGCACCCTCGAGCTTCAGCCCGACAATTATCCCGCCCGCATTGACCTGGCAAATCTCCTGATTGCGGGACGCGATTTCAAGCAGGCCCAGGAGCAGATCGATCAACTTCTGCAAAAGCAGCCCAACAATCAGCAAGTCCACATGGCTCTCGCGAACCTTCAGATTGGCCAGGGCAATTATCCTGGAGCCATTCAGGAAATGCAGAAGGCTATCGCTCTCGCTCCCAACAACTGGGAACCGTATCTCAATCTCGCTCTCGTACAGATACGAGCCAATCAGCTCGACGCCGCCGAAGTGAATTTCAAGAAGGCAGTCGAAGTGAACCCTAAGGCAATACAGGCGCAATTGGCCCTGGGCGGCTACTATCAGTCACGCAGTCGCTTCCCCGAGGCTGAGCAGCAGTTCCGTCGCGCCATGGATCTCGATCCCAAAGATCCTGATCCGCCTGCCGCGCTCGCGCGTCTCTACATCGCGCAGGGGAAGAAGGCTGAGGCCGAGGCATTTCTCAAGCAAGTCAAGACGCGGTTCCCCGACAACTCGACCGGCTACCGCATGTTAGGCGACTTCTATTTCGCGACCGGCGATCTCGATAAAGCCGTAGCCGAATACGGCGTCGTCTATCACGACCATCCGAAAGACCTGCAAGTCGAGAAGAATTACATTCAGTTGCTAATCCTGAAAAACCGCCTCGACGAAGCCACCAAACTCAACGACGCGATTCTCGCCAGCAATGCCAACGAAACCGATGCCCTCATCTATCGCGGACAAATTCAGCTCCGCGGCGGCCATCCCAGCGACGCCGCCCAAACCCTGCAAACTGCGCTAAAAAACGACCCCGACAACGCCGTCGCTCATTATCACCTCGGACTTGCGCTCGATCAGATGGGCAATCCCGAACGTGCGGTCGAGGAATGGCGCACCGCCGTGCGCCTGCGTCCCGATCTCATCGAAGCCCAGCGCGCCCTCGCCACCGCTGCCATGCGCAAAGGCGATATGGAGACACTCGAACAAACGGCGACGGAGATTATTCGTCTGCAACCGGCCTCACCCGACGGATACGCCATGCGCGCTCTCTCGAAAATCGATCGCAAGCAATTCGCCGCCGCTGAACAAGACATACAAAAAGCCATCGACATTGCCCCGCAGAGTGCCACCGGTTACATCCAGATGGGAAATCTGAAGCTGGTCGAAAAGCAATACAACGAAGCCGGCAAAGCTTATCAGGAGGCGCTTGACCGCGATCCCAATTCCAACGACGCTCTCAACGGCGTGATGAATACTTATCTCGCCCAGAACCAGACCGACAAAGCCATCGCCGCCGCCAACGCGCAAATCGCCAAATCGCCGAACAGCAGCGCCTTCTACGATCTGCTGGGCACAGTCCTCTTCAACAGCAAGAAAGATTTCGACGGCGCCGAAGCCGCATTCAAGAAATCCGCCGAACTCGACAAAAATAATTCCGATGCCTTGCTCAAGCTGGGCCAGGTGCAAGTTGCCAAAGGTTCAACCGACCAAGCCATCCTGACATATCAGCAAAGTCTTCAGAATAATCCGCGCGAGGCCATGTTTTACATTTTGATGGGCGAGCTGTACGAATCCAAACAGGATTGGGGCAAAGCCAGAGACGCGTATCAGAAGGCGCTTGAAATCAAGCCCGAGAATCCGCTGGCCTCGAATAATCTCGCCTACGTCATGTTGCAATCCGGCGGCAACGTCGACATGGCTCTTTCGCTGGCGCAAACCGCCCGCCGCGGCATGCCCGATTCGCCCAATGCCGCGGACACTCTGGGCTGGGTCTTCTACCAGAAGGGCGCGTATCAATCAGCCGTCGATCTTTTTCAGGAAGCGCTCAAACTGGGCGAGAAAAATAAATCGCCCGATGACGCCACCGTCCACTACCACCTCGGACTCGCGTATGAAAAAACGGGCCAGACCGATCTCGCCCGGCAACATCTAGAACGCGTCCTGAAAATCAATCCCAACTACAGCCAGGCCGCGGACGTGAAAAAACAACTAGCCCAACTGAAATCGTAGCCAAGCCAAAATTCGACTGTTTCCCAATTCGGGAGAAATCTTGTCAAGCCCCCTTTGACCCCCAATTCCCTTCAACCCCCTGATTGCAAACAGAAAATAAAGTTGGAAAACATGGCATAGTTACCTGTCGAATTTGATAGCCTGAATATATAGACAGAAAAAAGGCGCAGGCACTCAGCCCGCGCCTTTTCTTTTGTGCGCTGTTTGTGTGGCGCGGACGCCTTCGCCCGCGAATTCTCGAACTCAAATCCAAATAAAAAGGGAGAAGTATGCGCCCCGGCGAACGCCTGCGCATGCAACGTTTATGACAGAATATTCTGCTGCTCCTTCCCCGCCGCTCCGCAAGCGCCAGTCCATCGGGCGCACGACACTCTATTCCAAACGCAAAGGCCTGATCGCGGAATTGATCTTCGTGGTCAAAGCCGCCAGCATGGGATTCGCGGTCAGCAAGCCCTACGGTGACTGCGAGCCCTACGACGTGATCATCGAGGAAAACGGCCGCGTGTTTCGCATTCAGGTGAAATCGGTTTTCACCACCTCGCGCTGGGGATACAGCGTCTGCGTGACGCGCAAGCGCCAGCAAAAAAGCGGCATTGCCTACTCCCCGCATGAAATCGATTTCGTCGCCGCCTACGTCGTCGCTCACGATGCCTGGTACATCATCCCGGTCGCCGAGGTTGCAAATCTAACCAACATCCGCCTCTATCCCGAAGGCGCAAAAAGGTCCGATGGCGCCCACTTCGAGAAATATCGCGAAGCCTGGGACCTGCTCCGCCGGGGAGCGGCACGTCCGGCCGGCGTGTAGGGACGTAGTGAATTACCTTCCATACCATCCGGATGAGAAAAAGGGTGCCCCACGTCTCAAGGTTTTTCGAGACGTGGGCAGACGCGAAAGAAATGCATATCGGAAAAAGCCTTTTGCCGATCGAACAGCTCCACACTAAATCAACCGACAACGAGGACTAAAACTATGAAGCAACCACTTGAGCTAACCAAGAAGTCAGCATGCCGACAAACCCCACTAGCCGAACTCCACTGCTGCGCCTGCCGGGGATGCGGCGAACCCATGCTCCTGGCCTGGGACGGACAAACCAACAACTACGGCGGAATGTGCCCCTTCTGCGGCGTCTTCTCACCCCTAAGATCAGCCGTAGACGCCAACCCACCGAGGCCCTCTGATGATGACGACCG
>JABDBE010000027.1:34453-36531 GCA_013288805.1 Acidobacteriota bacterium | reverse complement strand
CACGCCCGGTGGCAAATTCACCTTACTTTATACTTTCTGCTCCAAGGCCAACTGCACGGACGGCGCCGAGCCTCAGTCATCATTGGTGCAAACTAGTGACGGAAGTTTTTATGGGACAACGATTGGGGGCGGCGCCAACGGCAACGGCACAGTCTTCAAATTCAGTGCCAGCCACGGATTGAAGAGGATTTATAGCTTCTGCTCCAAGACCGGCTGCACGGACGGCTCATTCCCCTACATCGGCTTGACACTGGCCAAGGATGGAAACTTCTATGGAACCACGGCCGAGGGGGGAAACCATAACAGTACATGGTGCCCCGCGGACGGATGCGGCTCCGTCTTCAGTATTACTCCCTCGGGCAGGTTGACCACTCTATATCGTTTCTGCGCAGCCAGCGATTGCAGTGATGGCGCGATTCCGCAAGCCTTGCTGGCACAAGGTAAGGGCGGAAACTTGTATGGCACAACTGATAATGGGGGCACGGAACACAGCGGCACAATCTACAAAATCAGTTTGCATGGGAAGCTCACTACAATGCATAACTTCTGCGAAAGCGGGATATGCAATGACGGCGCAATCCCTTACGCAGGCGTGATTCAAGGCACGAATGGGGACTTCTACGGAACGGCTTATCTTGGTGGAACCGGAGGATGGGGAACGGCCTTTCAAATGACCCCTGCAGGGGAGTTTACGGTGCTTCACAACTTCGACGGGAAGGCCGATGGGTCTTATCTCGCAGCCTCGCTTCTTCAGTCAAGCAATGGAAGTTTGTTCAGTGGTACGGAAGGAGGCGGGAATGACACCTGTGATGCGCCAACTGGTTGCGGAGTGATCTTCAGGATATCCCAAAAAGCTGCTAGTGAAGGCGCTCCCGAGGGTCCCACGCAAGGAAGTGATCGCGGAGGTCACACGACCATCCGCCCACCGACTCCGCTTCCGCTTAACTGGCGAAGCGTCGCGCCCTACCGGTGAGGTACGAGGAAGGGTTCGCCAGGGTTCGCTGTTTTTACTGAAGGTTGTGCCGGCGATTGCGTTATCCAGAACGGAACTCGCCATGCTTGTAAATTGCTTGCAGTCGAGCAAGTCAGTGTGGGTTTGCGCGGTTGCCAACGTAGTTGCCCGCTGCGACCATCAACAAAAGCGTTGTGAGTATAAGTGCCGCGCTCGTGCGACATGATTTCAAGCCCTGAGAATGCACGATCTTCGAAAGAACAATCTTTGCGTTTTTCATTTTCTTCCTCCTGCCGCTTCACTGCGACTGTTTCTCAGCGCCCTTCGTCGCCACGAAAGAAGCTCAGGGCCAGCTACGGCGTGATTTCAAACACCGAACCGAAGGTCTTGCTGCCGTCCCCGTAGGTCGTGCCGTAGATATTCCCCGCCCCGTCAGTGAGCAGGACGTGATGCGAACTTAACTGCAGCCCGATCCACAAGAAAGTATCTATCTTCGGCCGTTTGTGAAACACTGTTGTCATGATTCGTGACAACCTCACACCAGCACTGCGTAAGGATCTCAAGGATGAACTGTCACGGCTATGGGAGCTGCACGCAAGTGTGACCAGAGACGCGGGATATGGCGGGATGTCGAACGAAGAGAGCCTTGCCTACGACCAGCGCCGCGACCGCATGCAAGAGATTCTAGCCCTGCTTGAATCTCGCTAGCTCACTGGCTAGTTTCCTCGGAGTTTTCGGTCGGCGGATTACCTTTCATCTTCATCAGGTAGCACTCTTCGTGGACCGCCCTTCCTTCATCGTCGGTCTCGGCGGTGCATAGATCTATCGGCTCAAGGCAAATAGCACACATTTGGAATCGGGACGTTATCATCAGTACCTCCGCCCGGACTTATGACTGCAAAAGCCGTACCAAACCCGATCGTGAACATGTCTGTACTGCTAGCGGCTGAGCACGAACTCGTTAGGTGCAGCGTTGTTCATCGGGACTTGCCAACTCGGCGGAAATTTTACTCTTGGAGGGTCGAGATTTTCCTACAGTATTTGTTGTAGAGAGATTGGCATTGTCATTGACAGTGACTTACCGAAGGTTTCGCCAGTCCTAGCAGGAAATCGCCATCGCCAAATC
>JABDBE010000027.1:0-34381 GCA_013288805.1 Acidobacteriota bacterium | reverse complement strand
CCTGTGGCTGTGCCTTGTTGTCCAACTCGGGGTGGCCTTCGGGCTGGCGGGACTATTGTGGCCGGACAAATTCATGCCGCTTTTCGAAATCCTGATGTTCCCTTGGGCGGCAAGCTGTCGTGGGATTCGCGCCAACGGCATCGCTGCCATCGGATTGTCACTGGTGCTTCTGGTCACGCGGCTGACTGGCTATCGCTGACCCAAGGCGTCAAGGGTGATGTTCGCCGCACGCTGATGTCCTCGGCTTCCAGCATGCGGATGGCTGGTTTATACACCCCTTCTCCGAATTGATTGAGGTGCATAAGTTAGGTCAACCTGTGCGTCGTTGTGGGACTTGATCTTGACGGCGTATTGCCTTTTGGTCATCGGTACATTGTCGAGGACGAAGAATTCCTTCTTGCAGTCGCCACAGATGAACCGACCAGCATCGGCTCGCTTGAACTCGGCAGCGAAAGGATAAGTGGTCTCCTTGCCGCAGTGGGAGCATGTCAGCATAGGGCATTGTCCTAACTGCAATATCCATGCAAGAGAAAAACCACTGTCCCGTTCACGTCGCTCTCGTATTTGGAGCATCTACCGTGCCATGGGCGAGAAATGAATCGTTTGTTGTAGTTAAAGCGTTCTGGCGTCGATCCCGAAGAGCACTTTTGGGGAGGTATTACGAATATTTGACCTACTGCACTGTTGCCTTGGCGCATCCTGACGCGACCTGCCTGCACAATGAAGGCTGACCGGTCAATCGACTTGCTCACCAGATACGTCCCCCAATTTCAATGCCTATCGTAGCAATATGCAGAAGGTCGGTCGCTATTGGATTGCTCGGAAGCCAGCCAGAATCAGGCAGGCTTGCGGTGGTTCCGCGATGGCGAGTGGCGAGCCGCATCAGCGGTCACAAATTTGTGAGCCATGCCGAGCAAGTCCCGCAGGACATCAGGTGTAACGCGGGACAGGCGAACCAGCACCGAGGTGTGGTTCAGATAGTGGTCGGTCACGTAGTAAACGTCGGGAGCGGCTGCGATCAGTTCGGCGCGGTCGTCGAAACCGACGCGAACGGCAAGCGAACCCGGCTCAGCCGAACGATGAGTAGGCAGGCACGCGAGCAATTTTCCGCGAACCTTGAGCGCGGGTGACCCGTAGACTGTGCTCTCCTCCACGCCGGGCAGCGTTAAGCCGATTTCCCGCACAGCGTCGAAGTTGATTGTGCTTCTTGGCATTGGTGCGATTGTCCGCAAGAACATCATAGCCCGAACAGCTATTGCAGCCTCGCGTACTCTGCTTTGGCTTCCTTCAGGATGGGGATGTCGGGATCGGCGTCCTTCCAGAGCATCAGGAAATCCTTGTACGCGGCGGCACGCGCCTCTCGTCGGAACCTTTCGAGCGCCTGCGGGTCTTGAGCTAAATCTTCGGGCAGGAATTTCAGGGCGACGAATCGACCGAGTTCGGTATCCTCAGCCTTGTAGACCACACCCTGATTACCCAGTTGGACCATCCCTCTAGCGTGACAAGGTTTGGTTGCAGTTAGGGGGTGACATTATCCAAGTGCATCTACACTATCCGCTGAATCGTTGCCGCCCATTTAGAAATCTGCTAACATCGTTCCCAATTTGCCTTGCGGCGCGCCTTGCGCCTCGTGGTGCCGACCCTGATGGCTTCTCAGCCTGGAGCGCCTCTTCGAAGGGAGTTCAAACCGTGAATCAAAATCTATCCACAATTTCGGCTCGTTGCTTAATGATTCTCAGCGCTTCAATGATATTCGCCAGCAGCGCCATCGCCGGGTCGAAGGAGACAGTGCTCCACAGCTTCAATACGTTTAGTGGCGGGGTCTTTCCGATGGCCGGACTTATAGCCGACTCGTCCGGTAACCTCTACGGCGTAACTTGGCAAGGCGGCGTCGGCAAGGCGGCCAATGGATATGGCACTGTATTCGAACTCACGCCGAGCTCAAAGGGCTGGACTCAAAAGGTGCTCTACCGGTTTGCTGGAGGCACCGACGGCATCGGTCCCGATGTACACCTGATCTTCGACCAGGCGGGGGATCTTTATGGTGGGACCTGCTGTGGTGGTCAATCTAAATTCGGCACAATCTTCAAATTGACTCCGCAGAACGGCTCATGGACCAAAACTACAATTCATAGCTTCAATGGCACCGATGGAAACAATCCGTCCGGTCCCTTGATTTTCGACCAAGCCGGAAATCTATATGGCGAATGTGCCCAAGGCGGCGAGCACGCAGATGGTTCCATCTTCGAACTCTCTCCGCCCGCCCAGCCAGGCGATTCATGGACTGAGACGACCCTTTACTCTTTCGGAAGCGAAACAGCTAATCACGACGGCGCATGGCCTAACGGCGGGTTGGTTCTTGATCAGAAAGACAATCTCTTTGGCACGACGTCCTACGGCGGCACTACCGCCGGAATCAAGAAATGTAATTATGCTGGATGTGGCGTCGTGTTCGAGCTCTCGCCACCGTCGAAGAAGGGCAATCCCTGGACTGAAACGGTTCTCCACAACTTCACCTCCGGTACGGATGGAGCCAATCCTGAAAGCGGCATGATCTTCCACCAGGGCAACCTCTACGGCACGACGGCAAACGGAGGAACGAAAGGGTGGCTTGGTCTCGGTGCAGTCTTCGAAATGTCCCCGGGAAAAGGGGGCGATTGGACGGAGACGATTATCTACCGGTTTCCACCCAACAACAACGATGGCATTCCAGAGGAAGTCGTTTGGGGCCTCACCGCGGACCCAGCGGGCAACCTGTATGGCACAACCGTAGGCGGCTATGGCAAAGGCTGTCCTTATGCACAATGCGGTACGGTCTATGAATTGAAGCCCCCGGCCAGCAAGGGAACGGCGTGGACCGAGCGCACACTCTTCCAGTTCAGCGGCCTCGACG
Source organism: Acidobacteriota bacterium (assembly GCA_013288805.1). GTDB lineage: Bacteria > Acidobacteriota > Terriglobia > Terriglobales > Acidobacteriaceae > JABDBE01. Next base: position 31,488 of record JABDBE010000027.1, on the reverse strand, counting down.
GTATCGAACCCGTGGGCAGCCTGCTTTTGAGTAACAGCGGCGTTCTCTACGGAGCGACGGAATCCGGCGGTGCGAAAGGTAAATACTGTACGCAAATACATGGCCTCGACGGCTGCGGGACGGTATTCCAGATCATTCCTTGACAACGGCTACATCGAGCCAACGACGCTGGAATCAGCGACCAAGCAACCGCAACCTGTGCCCCAGAATTCGAGCTGTAACGAAGGAGATTTAAAATGAAGAGCAAGACGAGCCGACTAATGTTTGTGGCCATCGCATTTGCGCTCTTGGCAACCACTGCCCTCGCTGAAAAAGTGAACGTGCTCTACTCCTTTAAGGGTACGAGTGGCGGCGATACTCCGCTTGCTAACTTCATTTCCGATACGGCGGGAAACCTCTATGGCGTCACAGGTTTCGGCGGGATTAACTGCGACAATACAGGGAACGGTTGTGGCACAGTCTTCGAGTTGAGCCACCGGCAGAAGCGGGAGGCGTCTGGTCGAAGACGACGATTTACAAGTTCCACGGCAGTCCCGACGGTGCTTATCCTTCCGGGGGCCGTCTGCTGATGGACAAGGAGGGCAATCTATATGGCGCAACCATCAATGGCGGAGTAGCTAACTGCGACGCCAGTGGAGTAGGTTGCGGTGTCTTTTACCAACTTACGCCACCAACCCAGAAAGGTGGAGCTTGGAAAGAAACCGTAGTCTACAGCTTCAAAGGTGGCCGCGACGGCTTTGAGCCTGGGGGACTGGTTTTTGGCTCACAGGACAAGATTTATGGCTTTACCAGTTACGGGGGCATCACCGGACAAGGATACGGATACGGCACAGTCTTCCAGCTAAGTAAGTCGTCCGGCGGCGCTTGGGTGGAACGCATCCTGTATCGTTTTCAAAACACTTCCGATGGAAGCTCTCCCAGCTACATGCAAACCCTGCTGAGGGACGAGAAGGGCAACCTCTACGGCACAACGATTCCTGGCGACATTCTGCTGGGGACATCGTTTGAACTCTCACCGCCAAAGACGAAGGGAGCTGCATGGACGGAGACTACCATCGCAGACGTCGGAAGCTTTTGGGCTGGGCTGATCTCTGACAAGGCCGGCAACCTTTATGGAACGAACTTTGCAGGCAGCACCGGCAATGGATCGGTCTTCGAGCTTTCTCCCGAGCGAGGCGGGGGCTGGAACGCAACGACAATCTTCTCCTTTTCGGGTAGCGACGGCTCCCAGCCGATGAGTGCCCTCACTTTGGACGCAAGCGGGAATCTGTACGGCACAACCTATACCGGCGGTAAGTCCAACGTTGGCACGGTTTACAAGCTTGCGCCATCAGGGCAAAGTTGGACCCAAACTGTTCTCCACAGCTTCATAGGGTTCGGAGTCGATGGTCGTGAGCCGTCGGGAGGTCTTCTTGAAAGAAATGGATTGCTCTACGGAACCACTCAGGGCAACACCGCGTTTTCGATTCGCCACTAAGCTGTTCCACCGAATCTCTGGCCGGTGCCGCTTTGTCGAGCAGGGGATTCTCTCTTGCTCATCAGTCACTCGGACACACTATGCTCTCCTCACCCTCAAGATCAGCCCATTCCAAGCCCGTCTCGCTCGCTAGCGATGATTTGCGAGCCGGTCTTTGTCGATGAGGACGACATACTCCAACAAAAAATAATAAGGCGTGCTCAAGGCAAGTCTTCGCCGTTTGACGTAACATCGCGATTACATTCAAAACCCCTCAATGAGCGCTATGGCCTGGTTTCGCCATTTGACCTGTGGATTGACAGTGATGTCTCGATGGCTTGCCACCACCGTATACTGAGTTGGATCTGAGGCCATATTCCCAGCTGGTCTTAGCTCGCGAGGGGGTATGTGTGAGATTTTTCGCCACGGTGATCTTCACTACAGCGGTACTCTTCGCCCAATCCGGAAAAGTGAGCGCCCACGATGGCGCGAGCATACCCCAACTCCCCGCACCCAGCGGCCAATTCGTGGTTGGTCGAGTTACATATTGTTGGACTGATCCATCGCGACTGGAGCCCCTGTCAGCTGAGGCGAGGGCACACCGTGAGGTCGTCGTCTACGTCTGGTATCCGACTGCTTTGGCTCGTTACCTCGATGAATGCGGGCTATAGAACGGAGGCGAGGGACCCATTAATTGCTACCTTGAGACTGTTCGCTGTCGAACTGAAAGCACATTTCCCTACGGTGATTGTCGTATTGACTCGGAACTTCGAACAGCACTACATTCAGCTTCTGTTGGGCGCGCAGTGCCTCCGTCAACGCTGCAATCTAACGCTTCACAGACTCGCTAGCATTCAAATGCCTCCGTCAACTCGGGCGGACTCTTACAGTATTCCCGCCCTAGATTGAGAGTACTTCCGGGCTGTTGTCAAACTCTGAATCAACGGGAAGACGACCCGGAGGGCTAATTCTCATCACGCACATAACAGAAGAAAAAAGAGGAGAAAAAACATGAACTTTAAATCGCTTGCTCTTAATTTCGGTCTGGGACTTGCACTGTGCGCTTCAGGATGGGCTCAGGCTCCCGCTACCAAATACAGCTTCGAAAACATCAAATACCCTCACGACAAGTTTACCCAGTTGCTTGGCATTAACAACGCCAGCAAAATCGCTGGATACCACAACTTCAACAGCAACAAAGGTTTCACACTCGTCCCGCCCAGCGATTTCACCACCGAGAACTACCCCGGCTCGGCCATGACCCAGGTTATTGGGATTAATAACAACGGCCGCACCGATGGTTTCTACGTCGACACCAGCAACGTGACTCACGGCTTCTTTGGCGGCACCTCCGGATACTTCACGGTCGATTATCCAGGAACGGCGTTCAACCAGTTGCTGAGCCAGAACGATCACGGCCAGGCCTCCGGCTACTACAGCATGAGCGCCACCAACAGCACCCCCGACTTCCCGTACATCTACGACGAATACGGAGGGATTTTTGAAGTCATCACCATTCCGGCGGCCGTGAACGGAGCTCAGGCGACCGGCGTCAACAACGAGCAGCAGGTTTGCGGATTCTATGTCGATTCAGGCATGGTCAATCACGGCTTCCTGCTGAACCTCGGCAAATTCACCACGCTCGATTTTCCCGATAGCACGGGCACCCAGGCCCTGGGGTTGAACAACAAAGGCCAGGTTGTTGGTTTCTACACCGACAGCGCCGGTGCAAACCACGGGTTCGTCTATCAGAACGGCAAGTTCGCGTCAGTCGACGATCCCAAGGGCATTGGCCAGACCACGGTCAATGGCATCAACGACAAGGGCCAGCTCGTGGGCTTTTTTGGCAGCGGGGACATCAGCACCGGCTTCGTCGCCACTCCGAAGTGAGAGGCTAAGGTAGGTTAGCGATTCGACTGTTTTCGGGCCGGGCTCAACGAGTTCGGCCTGTTTCTTAGCACCTACAGCGTCGCGTGTATTGATCGTTCCAGACCTGCGGCCTACTGTTGCGATGCCAGTTTCAATCGCCACAGTAATATAGGCCGGAGTCGCTTCCGGCCTCTTCCTTTTATATTTGCTTATATTGCGTTTCATTGTAGGTGAAGAGAAGTGACACTTTCCCGCTGAGGGCAACTGCATCATGCGCCCACGTATCAAAGCCTCCCAAGGGGGCGTGATGAAGACCGCGACGAAGTCCAAGAAGCAACCAACTCGTGAAGACCTAGCGGCAGCGTTTAGAACGATCCGTGACCAGTACCAAATCAAAGCTGCAAACACAGACGATTTTACCTCCATGAAAAGGTGCTAGGGAATGTATTGATGGCTTACCCGAGGCTTGAGGAGTTGCGGATAAACTGATTCGTTCAAGATTGCGTCCGCGTCTGGCTTTTGTTCGATGTCGGACTGTTGTTTGTTCCTGTGGGCTATCTGTGCGGTATTTGTTGGCTCACCCTTGTTACCCACGCCACTTATTCTCCTTACCCCGCCCGTGCCATGTACCTTACCTCGCCGGTGCCATTTACACTCTTCAGTGCAAGATCTATTGTGTCCGGGAGCAGTTCGGGGGAGGGCTGCTTGAAGAGCGTCCTTGATTGGAAGATCATGGGCGCTCTTCTTATGTTGTACTTATGTTGTACCGAAGCCAGAGGCCGATTCCCAGCTGAGTTACACGTCAAATTGCAGATAATACAGCCCTCACAAGCTGGATGAGCCACGAGCGGACAAACATCGTTCCTACTTCCGCATCTGAAGTCTCGCCACATTGTTTGGGTTGGCCTTCTCGGGTCGGGTCTGCTCCTATGGCGAAGTCTGTGTTAGTGGTGGATGACAACACGACCATTCGTTATGCGCTCTACCAAGCGCTCACATCCGAGTCGGATTTTAACGTTTGCGGAGAAGCACAGAACGGAAGAAGCGATCGAAAAAGCTCAGGCGTTGCATCCTGATTTGATTGTGATGGACTTGTCCATGCCGGTGATGAACGGCATCGATGCCACGCGTGCTTTGAAGGCTCTGATGCCATCGGTGCCAGTCATCATATTCAGCGAGTACAGCGACGTATTTTCTCAGGGCGCGATGCTCGTAAAGCAGTGCGAACCTGACGCATCCGAGTACGAAAACCCGCGTTTCAAGGAGCCATCCAAGAAGAACGCGGCGGGGTCAACGTCTGGCGTTCGTGAGGAATCAATAATCGCTTCTGCGGGGAACGCTGTATGGCGCAGCCATGAAAGTCATGCCAGATTAGCTGATGGCATGGATGATTCTCGGATCGTTTTTCTTCAATACTTGCGCGAGACGCCTGCTATGGCGGGTTGTGCCCAGTGCCGCCTAAAATTCTTCACGCCCAGCGAATTGCTAAAGAAGCCCAGAGAGGCGACTGATTATCTGTGGGGAAAGTTCGCAGCACATACTTGTAAGTGGGAAGAAGCAGTCCCAAATGACCACCCTCGTTGTCTTCGGTTCGTGACCGCAAACATCGGAATCTGCGAGGCTTGCGAAACGCGATTTGTGGCATCCGCCTATCTTCGTGACCATCCGAGAGAGGCAGAGTCCGATGTGCACCGAAAGTTTGCACGGCACGCCTGTAGCCACTCGCACGCCGCGTGAGAGTGGCCTGACGCTAACGCTTCGGCGTCGTATCCTTTTTATTTATGTGTTTCGACAATGACTTCGACTTCGGCATTTTTTCTTAGTGCAACCTTGTTGCCGTTTTCGTCTTGCAGTGCGTTCTCGATTCGGATTTCTTTATACAAATCGTCGCCGTCTTGACCGAAATCTGAGCCTTTTCTGGTTCACTCGGGTCCGGAGACGGAATGATTTTTTCCACAGTTCCGGGAAGAGTGATGACGTTAGGCTTTTCGGGCATGGGACTCCTTTCCGGTCAGGGGGACTTTTGACAACAGAAGGCGTATGTGACCTGACCCAGGCGCGTTCCAAATACACTTCTGCGGCGGGAAGCACACACTTGAACGATTCCATCTCAGCTTGAGCGTCCTCATAGACAACGTGGTCCGATGTCCGGCCACAGCTGATGCAAAACCATTCTTGAAGGTCGGGATTCCATCGGTTTTCCAGATGTTTCATCGCGCCAAAGCTATATCAGGAATGTCGGCGAATGTCTGTTCGACAGCACGCAGTCCGTCGAGATTTAGAGCATTGCCTCACTTCGTTTCCCGGCTAGCGGGCGATCTAAGCAACGAGATGGCAGCTTATGCATCAGAGCTATGACGCATTGTGTGGGAGCGCGGCAGAACGCGAGAGCCTAGGGAGAAATGAAATGACTTCGATTCAGTTAATCACGCATATTGGGCCTCGACGCTTATCACTGATTACGGCTTTGAGCCTATGCTTCCTTGTCGGTGTGGCACCCATGTCTGCGCAAGAATCGGAATCGTCACCCGACAAAAGATTGCAGAGTGCGGCCATCTCCTTCCGTGAAGCGATGCACGAGCCTGATAAGGGTATTCCTCGTGACCTCTTTGATAAATCGCGATGTATTGTGATTATTCCAGGCGTCAAAAAAGCCGCATTTATTGTCGGAGGCAAGTATGGTCGTGGCTTCGTCTCATGTCGTAAGAACGGCACTGGTCGTTTCGGAACGCCTGCCGCGATTCGGATTGAGGGCGGAAGCTATGGTCTGCAAATAGGAGGATCCTCCACAGACGTTTTCCTGCTCATTATGAATGAGGGCGGAATGAAAAAACTGCTAGCGGACAAGTTCACTATCGGAGGCGAGGCCGAGGCCGCAGCCGGTCCGGTGGGCCGCGATACCAGCGCCAACACTGACGTCTTGTTGCATGCCGAAATTCTGTCGTGGTCACGTTCGCGGGGTCTTTTCGCCGGGCTATCCCTGGAAGGCTCTACGCTGCGCCCGGATGAGAGTGAAGATACTAAGTTGTATGGCGAAAAAGTCTCGAATCAGCAAATTCTACAAGGCGATCTCAATACCCCGACCGGTGCGCGCCCGTTGGTCGCAGAACTCAATCGCTACAGTAATGGTGGAGCGAATGGTGATGTTGAAGCCTTGCGCAACAGAGGCAGGGTGACACTCTCGAACTTGCGTTTCGAAACGGGCAAAGCCGACATTACACCGGACTCTGAAGCTTCACTGAACGATGCTGTCAATGCGTTGAAAGAACATCCCGATTGGAAGATTCGCGTCGAGGGCTTTACGGACAACGTTGGCTCGCGAGAAGCTAACCTCAAGTTATCTACCGATCGAGCCAATGCGGTCATGAACTGGCTGGCCGAACATGGCATCGACCGGAGCCGCCTCAGTGCCAAAGGGTTTGGCGAGGCTCGGCCGATTGCGAGCAACTCCACGGACGAAGGTCGTGCGAAGAATCGCAGGGTAGAAATCGTTCGTAATAGCTAGACTGCGCTTACACCGGACTGATTCCAGAAATACACACTGTCACGATTGGACTGAGGGTCTAGCATGGGCAGCGACAAATCCGTTCAGGTGCTCACGCTTTTGAAAGAGATATCAGTGCTGAAAGAACTGGATAGTGCGTACGAGGCTGGACCAAAGACCCAAGGTGAGCAGAATGCTCATCAACAACGCCAAGAAAGGCATCAAGGAATAGCGGAAGAAATCAAGGCACTTGCGAAAGAGAAAAAGAACGACGAACAGCAATCAGAATCGTCTGATCGCTGATGGAGTCAAAAGACCAGCAAGTACGGGGGTACGTTCGTCCACGTACTTGCCGAGTAAAGACAATGCGTCCTCCAGTGTGACTTTCATCGTTGATAGATTCGTCAGATTCTCCGTGCGGACTGACTACGCAGCCCTCTTCTGTTGAGCTTTTATTTTCGCCCAACGTGCGGGTTGGAATGCGGCGATTTTTCTGCGGGCTGCGTTGACATGCTGCGCTTCAGGGGAACCGGATCAGTGGTCTTCGTGACCGGTATTGGCTGCGATCCATTCCGAGCCCTTGCCGATCTTGCCCGTTGCGCCTGTGCCATCTTGCGCCGTGACGCCTGCGATATTATTCGAACTGGTGGGTTTGCCTGGGCGCGACTCAACGTGAAGGTCTTGAAGAGTCAATTTAAGATCATCGCCACTCTGGCGGGCTTCGCCTACGAGACCATTGCTGGCAAGGGAATCATTGCGGGACAGACCAAGGGCACCATGACATTCCCGAAGGGCCTGACGCAGCTCTCACGAGGCCGACTTCCGAACCCGCATCGCTCGGCGCACTGGCACTAGAGGCGCCTGGACTCTCAATCTGGCGGCGAGAGTCGGTTGGAGCTGCGCAGTAGTTCCTGTTGCCGGTACAGCATCGAGGAGTGGTGCGACTTTCTTCTTCCCGCTTACGCATTCCAAAGTCGCTCCATCTTACGTTTGACACCACCCGAACCCCGGCGATATCATCCGCGTTATAACGTCGCTATATAGCGTCTAAGCTGGAAACCCCCACGGTGAGCATCAGCGCAGAAATCGAGCACAATAGAAGTTTACCCCGGCGACTTCGCGTAGTTGAATGGAGTTCAATCGTGCCCGCGACGGCCATCTGCACAGCCTGCGCCGAGCGATTCACAGTTCCGGTTGCGGCTCTAAGCCCTGCGATGGCTCAAGCGAATCTTCAATATCAGTTCGACCGACACAAGTGCAAGTGTAGCGATGCAAGCTAAGTGCCAACGAAGTCATTTCTTAGTCGCTTGACCTGATAGTTCTGACGGGTCCACACATGCAATGGTTGCCGCTAACCTCCGTCACATGTTTGCCAGCCCACGCGAGCGGGCGGAACCCCAGATAATTGCTCTCGTGGAATTAGATCTGCAGAAAATGCGGGTGCGGATCGTCTTGGAACAGGAGGCGATCAGAGAACGAATGCTAGAACTGAGGAGGTGAAGCAACAGCCCACTGGACCACAATGAGAGTGGATCTGTTCGAGCCTTAACATCCTGGGATTGGCAAGAGAAGATGAGAGGTCACAAGAGATCAGTTGTTTCCTGCTTTCTCCTGAAACCTTATGATTCTGAGGATGGTTTAGTGAGTGACATTGTCTGTGTTCTTGGAAGTCTGGGTCCTCAGCACAGCCCACGCGCCCAATGAAAGAGCAATACCGGGCGTAACAATCCAATTCAGCACGCCGCAAACCAAGCCAAACCACTGGCGGGGAGATGGGTGACTCATCTTGGTCGCTAATGCCAGCCAGAGCGGGATCATCACGATCGAAGGGGACAGAGCCGCCATAAGGCCTGTCAATTTGTCGCCTCCGGCGCGGCGAGATAAATACACGCTCGATGCGCCAACTAACGGCAAGGCAGCAAGCCAGAGAAGTTGGTACGCGAGCGGGAGCCCTGCGTGGTTTAAAAGCGGCTGCGATGGTGGAAAGGATCTTTGCAACATGAACCGCCACAACATTGAACCGGTCAGACTCATAAGAGCAGGCAGCCATAGCGTTCTTGTGCGGTTCTTCGTCATCGTCTTGTCATTGCACTGCGCCTGTTCGAGCCGAGCAATCCAGTTATCATTTTCTTCGAGAACGCTCGACGAGCCGGAAACTTGCAGAATCAGAATAGTCGTGGCCGCCGACTGTGCGACTAATCGACAATCGAGATAGATGTTTGTGAACGGGCCATTACACGGTTTGATGGGGGTTTGAGTGTAATCGAGATTTTCCGCCAATTGACTTTCATGGTGTCGTGCAAGCCATTTTCGCTGATTGATTTGCCTTATCTTCCTGCCCGAAAAACTACCAATAGCACGCATGGTTGCTTCAACTGATTTGCCAGCTCCGCCCGCGGCAACAAAGAAATACTTGCTCGCACGTGTCGTATTTTCCCTGCCGTTTCCGATTCTTTCTTTAGAGGCCAGCAACGCTGGACGCTCAGTCCATTTCTATCAAGGGTCTTTAAAACTCGGTCGGGGTTCCGCCATGAGCCGTTGTTCGGTCCAAAAGAAAATTTCGATCCGGGGCTCGATTGAGACCAAAAAGGAGATCATTATCCGCACGCCGGTCGTTGAGGAGGGGCAGCGTATGCTACTCGCGTATTGTCGACACAACTTTGCAAAGCAACATGTCAGGGCCTTGCTGCTGTTACTGCTCGCGGCGAGTGTCGTCTCGCTCTGGTCACCAAGTGCTGTGGCACAGACGTGCGCTGTAATCGACAAAGGCCAGAGTCGAGGGCAGTGCGCGAACCCTAAGGCCGCGTGTAAGTCTGGCGAGGCCCAAGGTGTCTGCACCACCAGCGGCCCAAAGGGCGAGTACGAGTGCGACTGCAAGACAGCGCCGCCACCACCTCCACCGCCACCACCGCCTGTCAACTGTGCGGCATTCTGCTTGGGTGCTCCACTGGTTAATCGCTTGTTCTACATCCAGGACCTCGGTAGCGGGCGCTGCATCGATGCTGGACCGCCTCAATCATGGGCTCCGGGCAGCCCAGTATTCATCAATGCGTGCGACCACACCAATGGTCAGGAAATTCGGGTGACGGAAATCGACCACATGAGTCACGATGTAGTGCTCTCCGTCTATCCGATATTCACAAACGCTCCCCTGAGTTCTCACATCGCGGTTACAGCACCAACGGCTCCAGTGACAACGTCTACGGGGGCAACGAACACCGGATTTTGCATTGGCGTTCATGGTAGGACGGTAGCCACAAACGCGGCGCTCGAGCTTCAGGCCTGTAGTAAACCACTTTCTCCCGCGCAGCGATTTGCGGTCGACGGAGATGCGATCCTGATGGGTTCGCAAGCTGCCGGCGCCAAGGTGACGCGCGACTTCGTGATAGAGCGGGCGAATGGATCAACGGTTCCGCGGACGCCGCTCGTCGTCGCCACGCGCGTGGTCTCGGAAGAGGAACCATTGCGGATCGACGCACGGTATTTCCGGTTCAATGCGGTCGATGGCTCCGGTGCGACGCCTACATCGGGATTTCTGACCGTTTCAGATCAGCCACATCTGGCTTGCGCGGCGACACAGTGCGGCTGGGGAACAGTTGTCCAAATCGATGATTCCCAACCCTTGGTGCTGACCGACTTGTCGTATCCTGGCGTCTCGAGTACCGGCGTCGGTCTCGGCAACATCGAGGTGGCTGATGGGACCACCATCCGCGGTTACCGGAGCTATACGTACAATGGGCCGGAGATCCGAACGTGTGTCGATTCCGATAAAACCGACTGGCCCGTCTTTCAAGCCACGGGTCAAGCCGTCCGCTTTACGGGGTTCCGGCTGCACGGCCCTAACGGAGACTCACGCTGCGGGAAAATCATCGAAGATAACACTGCAAATCAAGTCGCCATCTCGGCCAGTCGAGCCCCCTACTGGTCTTTGCCCTTGCCGAGCGTCTGGATCGACCGTATGGAGATTTCTCACTGGCCAGCGGCTGGCACTGGAGCTGGCAGCGCAGGTTTCCCGGGCGACCCTAATGCTCAGCCAAGCCCCTGCACTGGATGTGGGTATCCGGACACGCCGATAGCACTAATGGTCGGAAATTTCATGCATGACGACCAGTACGAGGTCAGCCCGAGCGGGGGACAGTTTGCACAGATCCGCGCAAATGTATTTTACGGATCGGTAAATCAACCGGTGGCTTCGCGTGAAATGAGCTGCCTGGGAGGCTACGCGGCGATGGACAACTTCTTCCTGAGCGAAATCGGGACTTACACCAGCGACGAGATTGACATGCACGGTAGTGTCAATTACACGGGAAAGAGTAGCTGGGACGCGGGGCTCGCCGGCGATTACTTCGACGTCGGCTGGAACACATTTCTGAAGAACAACCAAACATTTCTCTGGTGGAACCCAGGCGTCTTCCAGCACAGCGTCAACGAACGTGGTTCGTCCTGTCGATTTACCAATATTCACGACAATGTATTCCTTCAGTCCCAGGGAATGGCGATTAGGGCCGCTTCCGCGAACTCGGGTCAGCTCTTTATTTCTCCTGTTGAGTCCGGCAATAGCTTCAACCAGGACCCGACGCAGGGGCGGCTCTTAGTCGGCGATTTCGACGGCGACGGAATCGACGACGTTTTCCTGGCAACGGGAGCCGTCTGGTATTACTCCTCGGGCGGGCAGGCGGAATGGCGTTACCTGAATCGTGCATCCGAGCCGGCGAGCGCTCTCCTGTTGGGTGATTTTGACGGAGACGGCCGTACGGACGTCCTGACCGTTCACGGTTCCAACATCGATGTCTCATGGGCAGGTGTCTCAGCGTGGCAAACCATCAACGTGACCAACGGGCCCTTCGCCGATTTGGCGGTCGGCGATTTTGATGGCGACGGGCGCAGCGATCTACTGCTGGCCACGGGCGCGCAATGGCTTTTGGCCTCCGGGGGGCGGAACTGGACATCATGGGCGGTGCCCCATGCGGACACGATTTCCAATCTGCGCTTCGGTCATTTCACAGACAAGAGCAAGACACAGATCCTGCGTGTGCAGAACCATAAATGGCAAGTGACGGAATGGGGCACGACTTCCTGGACTGATATTGGCGACTCTCCGGTAGATTCGGTAGCTGGACTGGTGGCGGGTGATTTCAACGGCGACGGCTATACAGACCTGGCAGAATCGACATTGCTCGTCAAGTGGCAGTACACATCCCCTGGGCACAAGAGCTCATGGTCGCCTCTCGGCATATCGTTCAGTTCTATCCAGAGTTTGCCGATCGGTAATTTTCAGGGTGGCAAACAAGACGGGGTGATCACGTGGGGAGGCAACGGAGGCAGCTACTTCTATTTCACACACGCGCCACAGAACGAATCGCAAATACTTAGTAGGCAGGTGATGCGGTGAGATCGACCGTGAGCAGACATCCTGATCAGGTTGCGGATAGTCATTCATCGATCTCACGCGCTCGACTTGAAGCATAAACTCGTCAGGAGCCAACTCACTTTGGAACGACAGGCGACGGAAAGTTGATTCCCCAGAAATTCTTTTCCACGGCGTCTGCTTCGAGAAACTCGACCCCATATGTATAGACACCCTGACGTTGTGCGCTGATCAGGGTGACTACCCGGGCAGAAAGCTTAGTCTGGCGAGTGTTCTGTAACAAGATGGTTGAACCCACCAACAGCTCACGATTCAGTTGAATGGCAGCCCCATGTCGGTTCAGCTTGGTTGCGTTGGCGGGCAGAGTGAAGGCGCACTTCGTACAGTCATCGCCTGACATCGTTATACGAGCTTTGAGCGCCATGCGACTACTTCGGCGCTTTAGTACCTGCATCCCATCAACAGATCTAGTCTTCACGGTCCCTCCTTCGCTTACGTCTTACGAGCGGTGGAACGTTTGTCCAGAGGTTGGGTTTTTTAGATACTAGGCTATAGCCTCGCGGGGCGGTATGTACCGAGGTCAACTATTCCAAGGTGACCTTGTGAAATGCCATAAAGAGAAAGAGATCATGGACCTCAGTGATCTTGCGACTGGCCTTAGCCGAAACCAGCTTAGCGGCGATCTTGTTAACTGATGTAAACAGGCCGTGGCGCTCAGACCCGCAAGGCCGTATTCCTCCCTTGAGCAGACTTGCATCCCGCGGGCGGTATGCCGTACTTCCAATGCTTGCGGCATGCGAGGGCTACTGCCAATGAGCAACAACAGAATCAAGCCGAATTACCGTCGCCGGGTGCTTCGCGTACCCGATCTGGATCATTGCAAATTGGCGGTGCTCAATAGCCTCGGATCACCAGCATCCGCTGCGTCTACGAGTATGCTATTGACCAAATCATTCCTTTCGCCGTGCCTTCCTATATACGCTCGTTGGAGATAAAAACACGGAAGTGGCGCGTCTGGAATTATTTGTTGCCATTACTTTTAGGGACTGTCGCGTTCTTCTCAGCTTCAACCGTAACGTCAACTTCGGCACCCTTCTTCAGGCTCACCTCGTCACCGTTTTCGTCCGTCAGTGAGTTTTCAATGCGGATTTCCTGATAGAGAGGATCACCGTCCCTGAGGGATATTTCCGCCTTCTCCGGTTCGCTTGGATCGGGGGACTTGATGATTTTCTCAACTTTTCCGGACAGAGTTACATTCGGCTTTTCTGTCATCCGCTTTCCTCCTCTTCTTCCAGACTTCTTTCGGCGACCTCCGAAGCTCCAAAGACCCGCTACGCTGCGCGTCGTCTCAATCTCAATAGAAGCTCGGCAGATACTTCGCGGATACGCTTGAGCCGCGCTTCTTGCTGTAGCAACGCCTCTTCATTGAGTCTCCCAAGAAACGTCTCTGCATTCACACTCTCAATGTGCTCCAGCATGAGGCGATTGAGTTCATCGCGCAGTTCGTCCAGACTGCGACTGGCCATGGCTCGCGATTTTATGTCGTAGCTCAGCTTCAGCATCCTCGTAGACAGATGCGACACGAAATGGCATTCGGCAAGAGTTGTTCCTTCGATGCCGTACTCTGGCTACTGGTTCTCTACATCGTATGCTGTAGGAAAATCCGAATGCCTTCGAGGTAATTCAGCGCTTGAACTGTGAATCGGCACCTTCAGTTTACGGGTAACGGATTGGTTCTAACCTTTGCTTACGAGTTTATCCACAATTTGGTTTGGCGCATCGCGTGCATACACGGTCTGCCGACAACGCGCGGTCACGAACGGAGGTCACTTCATGACAACGGTTGCGCAATCCCGATTCCCGCTATGCTATCTCTGCGATGAGCCGGTGGATCTGCGGACCGCCAAGACGGACGCGGATAGAAACGCCGTTCATGAAGAGTGCTATGCGCTCTCGATGAAGGGTGCTATGCTCCCGCCCCCAGAGGACCCTGCTAACGGCCCCCTCTTGTGATCCCCTGACGTGGGCAATTCTGGAGTGAACCGAGGGTGTTTTCCTATGAGGCGTTCCTGTAAGGCGTTCTTGCCTCATAGACATGGTTTAACATTTAGGATGTCAGTTTGCTTTCTGAGCTCGGGGGACAGGGTCTGGGACGCCAGAGACGCGAGGGAAATAGCCTTGGAACGGCCACTCCGTTCGGGTTGACACGAGAAATAGTGAGCGCCGCGTGCGCAAGAAAAAAGCATACGCATGAATTCGAATACGCGCGCTGCCGCAGAGAGTGAATGCGGAGATTGACGAATCCACAATCCTATACCGAGACACTCGAAATCGCCTACGGCGGACGAATGCCATGGATGATTCCATGAGACCAGTGCGCTCTGAGCCGTCGTATTCCAGCGGCTGCAAATCACTCGGGGTCCGGCGTCGTGTGTCGTTTCCATCAACTCCGGGTCCGGGCATTTCCCGAGCGATGCCCACGAATGACTTGCTCGACCAATTCCTCGCCGAACCGTCTGGTCAATGGGCCCGAGCGCAATAAGAAGCGATAATAGATAGCGCCAAAGATCGCATCGTTCAGCAGGTCAGGTTCTGTATCCGACCGCAACTCGCCTGCGTCCTTGCCTCGCTGCAGATCGGCGATAGCAGCAGTGCGCCGGGGACTAACCAATCGGTCAAAGAACTCCTGACGAATGGCGGGCTCACTTTGGCCTGCGGCGATCAGCCCGGCCACGATTTTGCCGAAGGGCCCGTTGAACACCTCAATCAACCGCCGCACCCGGAGGCGCAGAGACTCTTCCGCCGTCAGGACGGTCCGCATTGCCAGGTTGGGTGCCATCCGCTCGCAGAGCATGGCCAACACCAGGGTCGCCTTGGTCGGCCACCATTTATAAAGCGTGGGTTTGCCGACCCTGGCCCGCTTGGCGACCTCCTCCATGGTCAAGTCGCGGACCGACTTTTCCTGAAGCAGGGCATAGACCGCATCCATGATTGCGAGGTGCGATGCCGCCAATTCACTCGGCGGCCGGCCTTTGCGCGCAGCGGAAAGCGTGTTCTTCTTCACCAAAGTAAGTTTAACGGAACGTGGCGTAAAGTTCATTGACATAGATGTTTTCGCAGTTTATTATAAAACGTAACGTAACGTAAAATAAATTGGTCGCCCCGGCGACTGACTAAAAACAGCGTGAACTCAAAAGGAGAACGTCATGACTAATCAAATCCATCCCTACGAGCCCCTGACTTCGCAAAATGCAGCGCTTGTGCTCGTGGACCATCAGGTAGGTCTGATGACGGGGGTCCGCGACTATTCCACCGGCGAGCTGAAACACAACGTGGTGGCTCTGGCCAAAGCGGCGAAAGCGCTGAAGCTGCCGATCGTCGTTACCACGACGGCGCGGGACAGCATGTGGGGGCCGACATTCCCCGAACTTGTGGAAGCGCTGCCGGGCATCGAGATCATCGACCGCTTATCGGTCAACGCATTCGACGATGCGCGCGTAGCTCGCGCGATCGAGGCGACCGGCCGCAAGAAACTGATTTTCGCCGGCATCTCGCTCGAAGTCTGCGCGGCTTTTCCGGCCATGACAGCCGTAGGCAAGGGGCTTGACGCCTATGTGGCGGTCGACGCCTCGGGAACATTCAGCGAGACCAAGCGGCAAGTTGGGCTCCTGCGCATGCTGCAGGCGGGAGTTATTGTCTCGGACTATGCAACCTTAATGGTGGAAATCCTCAAAGACAATGGGCGACCGGAGGCCGGCGAGGTCTACGCGGCCATGGACATGGGGTGGGCCAAGCTCGTCGGCCAGATCGCACACGCGTACGGAAAATAGGCCGCCCGCGATCTCGCGAAGCCCAGCCGATAGTGAACGCGGTCCGGGGAACCAACGGTGTCCCCGAAGAGAAGTAAGTGTTGCTTCTCACGGGAGGATGGCATCGCTACTCTTGGAACCCATCAGACCACGCGGACTGCGCCATGAATCCGCCTCGATAAAGTGCTATTTTCCCGCTGCGAGAACGCGGCTTGCTCGCAATCTGTACCAACCCGAATTGCCTCTGCTACAATTCATTCACGGGGCATGGACAGATGCTCCGGGTCGTAGAGCTCGCATCGGGAACTGGATGAGGCATATTTCCTTACAGTTTCCGGTCGATAAAACCCCGAAATTGGTTTATGTGGGGTGGAAGTGGTGGAAACAGGCGACTCTATAGACGTAAGAAAAGACGCGAAAATCAAGGGTTTCCAGCGAACCCGATGAAACGCAAGTGGGGACGTAGTTCAGTTGGTTAGAACGCTGCCCTGTCACGGCAGAGGCCGCGGGTTCGAGTCCCGTCGTCCCCGCCATTCTTCAAGCACTTGCAAGGAATTGGCAATTTCGGTCATGGTCCAGTTAGGCCAGTGCTTTTCCCTTGTTGAGCACCATCCGAACAAGTTTGCTTTATGCCAGCCGTTCGTTCGGCATTCCCGCCTGCCCGTAAAGATCCAGCGTAATGCGACTGTTCGCATGATGTAGGAACTCCTGTCCCACCTTCACTTCCTCGTTGTTCTGAGTGAGCAAAGTTGCGGTAATAGGCCAAACCTGAAGCGAGCATCGTTGCGGACCACGGGATGCTTTCACCCGTGCAAATAGCAAATCTCGTTATTTTCGATTATCATAGATTGTGAAAATAGCAGGGAACGCTATTTTCGACCTTAAGAAGGTGGATGTGGCTCACGCTACTAACATTCCCGGCCAGAAAGTATCGCAGGGCAGCTATTCCGCCTTTGTGCCGGCGCCCCTGCCCCCTGAACTGAACTGGACACCTCGGCTGATTGGGGCGCTCTCGGATGCAGACCGGCTAGTTGGACGATTAGCGGGCGAGGGTGGTCGCATTGCCAATCCCCATATTTTGATTCGGCCGTTCGTTCAGCGTGAAGCCGTTCTATCGAGCAAGATAGAAGGGACACAGGCCACCCTTGGTGAGTTGCTTGCCGCTGAGGCGGGAGCGATCGTGGATCGCAGTCCCGAAGATCTTCGGGAAGTCGGCAATTATGTAGTCGCTCTTGAGCACGGAATCTCGCGTCTCAAGAAACTTCCTCTTTGCGTCCGGCTCACCCGCGAGTTGCACGAAAAACTCATGACGGGCGTCCAGGGGCATCAGGCTGCGCCCGGACGTTTTCGGAAGATCCAGAATTGGATTGGCAAACCCGGCAGCACTATCGCAACTGCTTCGTACATTCCCCCCCCGCCAGGAGAGGTCGAGCCGTGTCTCGGGGCCTGGGAAAAGTTCCTGCAAGAGTCGACCCTGCCGCCTCTCGTGATCATTGCGCTGGCTCACTATCAGTTCGAAGCCATTCACCCGTTTCTTGATGGCAACGGCCGAGTCGGACGCTTGCTCATAACCCTGTTCCTGATCGAGCGCCAAATCCTCCCGACACCCCTGCTCTATTTGTCGGGCTTCTTCGAAGCTTCAAGGCGAGACTATTACGACGGTTTGCGCGGGATCAGCGAACGCGGGGCATGGAACGATTGGTTGGAGTATTTCCTACTGGGAGTCGCTCGCATGTCTGAGGATGCTTTGAGTCGAGCCATGCGTATCAACGGACTACTGGCCGAGTGGCAGAAGAAAGTCTCCGGAGAATCGAGCAACAACCCGTTGCGGGTAGTCGAGCTCTTGGGGGCAAATCCGTTCATCACTACAAGAGGCGTGACGGACAAATTGGCGATCGCGTTTACGACCGCGCAGCGCGCCATCGAACGACTGGAACGTGCGCGTATCGTAAAACGGGTTGGCGATGCGAAGCGCGATCGAGTGTATTGCGCAACTGCTCTTTTGGATATTCTCGAAGAGCCGGCCCACCTCAAGCCAGCCGAAAACAAATAGCCCGAGTGGGTTCGGGCCGCGCGGTTTGGTTCACCGCAGAGTATCGGAATCACAACTTAGAATATCCGATTCAAAAAACACCATGACTGAACGACTCTCTCGAAAGGCGCTCTACGATCTCGTCTGGTCTGAACCGATGAAGACTCTCTCCGCACGGTTCGGGATCTCCGACGTAGCACTTAAGAAGACCTGCGCAGGGGCAGGAATCCCGACCCCAGACCGCGGTTATTGGGCAAAGAAAGATGCGGGAAAGGATACGTTTCAAGCGGCATTCTCCACACGTCCCCCTGGGATGGACGATGAGGTTTCAATCGGGAGCGGAGGAAATGGTTCGTACCGCCACTGGAATCAGGAGGAACTTCTCACCCCCATTGGTGCTCCTCCAGAGTTCTCCGAGCCGATCGAGGCTGTGCGGGCACGGATAGCTGAAACTGTAGGTCGCGTAGCCGTTCCGCATAAAACCCTCAATTGGCATCCCGCGATTGATCGTCTCCTGAGGGAGGATGAAAAACGCCGAGAGAAGCAGCTAGCCGACCCTTATCCGATGTCGTGGAACAATCCGATCTTTGAAACACCATTTGAACGCCGTCGGCTTCGGATCTTGAACAGCCTGTTCTTTGCGGTGGCGAAGATGAACGGTAGACCATCGGTCCACGGCCGCGAAGCACGGGAGATTCACATTTCCTTTTTCCAGCAGCACCTTCATCTCCATCTTGAAAAACCTAAGATATCAACTCGTGGTGCACGAGCCAGAAACGCCACTGGGGAATCCAACGACACGAAACTGTGCTTGTCTGTTGTGAAGTTTTTCGGCTCTGAAGAAGTGCTTGCGACTTGGCAGGACGATGATGTCCAGAAGATCGAAACTCGGATGACAGAGATCGCGGTGCAGTTGATCCTGACCGCTGAGATTCAGTATCGCGAACACGCACTCCATCACCATCAATGGCTTATTAAGCGGAAAGCTGAACTCGAAGAGGAAGAGCGTAAGCGCAAGCTTGAAGCAGAACGTGCAGAGAGAGAACGGCAGAAGCGAATCGAGCAAGGTCGAATAAACCGGCTTCTGAGGGATGCGGCAGCGTTTCAGCAGGCTGGCGAGATAAGGAAGTATGTCGAAGCGATCCGACAAGCACGGGCACTTGATGGTTCTTCAATCGCAGAAGTCGAACAATGGAGCCAATGGGCGCTGGCGCAAGCTGATCGTATTGATCCGGCCCTCAGTCAAAGGTTCTTGAGGGCTATGCAGGATGAGGAAGCAATGTAGGTATTTCAATCTTTGGGTTGCGCCTGCGGCGAACCCCCTGGCCGACACCGTGGCGGCGTGAGTTTTCGGCCGGCCTCTGCCGTGTGAAAGCACACCAGAAATTATGGTCCAATAAGGGTCCACGAACTGTTTCCGAGGGTCATTAAAACGTTTCTGTAGCGCCATCCGTGCCGCGTGTTTTCAGTTAGTTACCGGAGAAGATTTCGCTGTCACGGCAGAGGCCGCGGGTTCGAGTCCCGTCGTCCCCGCCATTCCTTTTGAAAGAGTTAGGAGTGACTGGCATCCAAAGCTCCAACCCACAAGTCAATCCACAAAATCTACTGCACGGTCGCGCTCATCCCTACAGCGGTTAGAAATACGCCCTGCGCTGCCCGAGTTCGTCACTGTCTTCCTGCATGTAGAGATCCAGAGTTGTCTGGATTTTCGCGTGACGCAGGATGCCTTGGACGGTTTTCGGCTCGACCTTCGCCTTGTTAACAAGCCAATTGCTCAGGCTATGACGTAGGTTATGAAGACCGAACCTCTGACCATCCGCGATTTGCACTCCGGCTTTCTTGGCAGCCCGACGTAAATAATCGGCGACGAAGCTGGAAACATAGAGCGGTTTTCTGCACCGCGACCGACTGCCTTCTATTTGGTTCCGAGGAAGCGCTCGACGATCTCCGGCAGCATCGACTCGACGGCGAGCGTGTAATACCCATTTTGCTCGCGGACCTAGTGAAACCAGCCACAAAGTCTAAGCGGCGGTAAGAGCGAGGGCGGGGACGACACGACTGTGCTGCTCGAACATTATTTTCGATTGTAAGGTAGGGGAGCGATGAGCATGTCTAGTGGATACTAAGGCTGCTTCTTTTTCAGAGGCCACACAATAGTTTGTGGGTTGCGACCCTTGTCGGGGCTGATGAGTCCGCGCTGCATGCCACCCCAACTTCCATCGCGAGATAACCGAGCGAATAAGAGCGCTCATCGAAGAGTGCGGATGGAAGGGTGGCGACAGGGTGGGTTTGGGCGCAAAGCAAGAACTGAGAAAAGACAAGAAATTCCGAGCGACTGGCCCTTTCCTTCCTGACGGAATGGTGACCGATCGGTCCTCGCCGTCAAGGGTTCGCTTACGCCGCAAAGAACGCGCCCTTGACCGCTCCGGGCCGCTCTGAACACCCTCCCGTCATGAAGGAAAGGGAGATTTCGGGAAAGGCAAATCAAATCTACTTGACGCGGACCGGCATTCTCATGGAAGGCCATAGCGCTCATCGAAGGGTTTGAGTATAACCGTAATTTTCGCTAATCTCTGTCGTTTTTCTCTGATGGGACGTTACGGTGATGCGAAGTGCCAGGATCGTGGCGTCCGAGAACGGAAGTCGCTCTCGGCGGCGTTCGTATTTCCGCCTTCGTCTCGATGTCAGCCCGAACGAAGGCTTCCGGATCGCGCCCGTGATGTCATTTCTTGCTGGCGACATCGGAGGTTTTGGCGGTGGCTTCGGCCAGTTCGGCCCTGACTTTTGCCGCCTGTTCCGGCTGTTTCAGCGCGTCGTATTCTGCAATAAGATCCGTTCTTGCATTCTGCAGCCAGATGGCGGACGGCGTGGTCTGCTTTGTGAGAATCTCGTAGCCGGCGTGGGTCTCATGCTCGGCCTCCTCATGGTGGCGCTCGGCAAACAGGGCGCGCCCTAGCTTGATCCGCGCAATGGCAACATTCTGATGATCGGAGGGAAGTGTCTGCGCGTACATCTGCAGTGCCTGCCGGAAATTCTGTTCCGCGCGGGAATATTGTTTTCGCTCCATGTAGACGCCACCCAGGTTCACCAGCGCCGCGCCAATGTAGTAATGTCTTCCGTTGTAGACCGAGCGATAGATATCGGCCTGACGATGGAAGTCGGCTTCAGCTTCATCTAGTTCGCCCTGTTGCATGGCAACCTTGCCGAGTTCGCCCAGGGCCGAAGCCACACGCGGATGTGCCGGGCCGTAGACGCGTTCCTGAATGCCGAGCGACTCACGCAGCATGTCCCCTGCCTCGCCATATTTTCCCTGAGCGACCAGTGATCGCCCGAGCACAGTCATAACCGAAGCGGTTTCTGGGTGATCTTTACCATAGAAACTATGGATTATGTCCAGCGCCTGCCGATAGTCGCGTTCGGTTTCGGCGTAATGCCCCCATTCGGTTTGAATAGCGCCAAGGTTGATCAAGTCTTCGGCGACATTGGGATGGCGATCTCCGTAGAGCTGACGATCCATCATCAGCACGCGTTGATTGAGCGAGTTGGAAATATCCAGGTGACCAGCATAGAAGTTTGCGTTGGCCAGGTCGGTCAAGGTCTCGGCCAGATCTGGCGGGACACCGCCGGGCACAGATTGTAGCCGCGCGGCCTGGTCCAGAACCTGGATAGCCTGGTCGTACGAGCCGCGATTTGACAGCGCCCGGCCCAGCGCCGCGGTTGCCTTGCCCACCGCAGGATCGCTGGGCGGCAGATGCCGCTTTGTCATGTCCAATGCCTGGCGGGCAAGTTGCTCGGCTTCATCAAACTTTGCCTGGTCCACTCGCAACTGAACCAGCGCGACCAGGGTATCCGCGACTTCGGAGCTGTCAGTGCCAAACATTTTCTTGCGTTCCTCGAGCGAGGAATTCAGCAGGGTGTCCGCCTGGTCGAATTTGCCGAGTTGGTCGTAAATGGTTCCCAGCGTGTGATAAAGCTCAGCTTGCACCTTAGGCTCGGAGCCAAGCGTGCGCGCTTCCTGCACACCACGATCAAGCAGGGTGATCACTTTCAGTTCACCAGATGGACCTACGGATTCGTCTCCGCCCTGAAACAGGTTCATGATGAAGCGCTGAATACGCTGGGTACGAGCGGCCTCTTCAAGCGCGGCATTGCGGGCCTTCGCTAACCGTACCGTGAAAAACACCGCGAGGGCGATGACAACTGCGAATACCGCAGCGCCGGCCGACACGGCCCGCCGATTCCGCCTGATGAACTTATCGAGCCGGTAGCCCGCCGAGTCCGGGCGGGCTTCGAGCGGCTCAGCTTGCAAGTAATGGTCAACGTCTCGTATCAGGGCTTCGACCGAGCGGTATCTCCGCTCCGGATCTTTGTGCATGGCGGTCAGGCAGAGCACATCCAAATCACTCCAAGCAGTTTTGCTGGCGGAAATCCCAGGTGAGGCCCCGCGCGAGCGCTTGGACACGAGCGACGGTCTCTCCGCTTCCCGCTGCACAATCATGGTTTCGGCCTCTCCCGGAGTTTTGTTCGACAGGTCAAAGGGAAGCTGGCCCGCGA
Organism: Acidobacteriota bacterium; assembly: GCA_013288805.1. Classification (GTDB taxonomy): domain Bacteria; phylum Acidobacteriota; class Terriglobia; order Terriglobales; family Acidobacteriaceae; genus JABDBE01. The sequence goes on along the minus strand of JABDBE010000027.1, from coordinate 8,916 downwards.
GCAACTCGTAGAGAACCACGCCCAACGAGTACACATCGGTTTGAATTCCCACGCGCTCACCGCGAATTTGCTCGGGCGCGGCGTAAGCCGGCGTCATCAGGCGCAATCCGGTTCGCGTCTGATCCGCGGGCGCGTCCATTCCTTCAATTTGCTTGGCGATTCCGAAATCGAGGAGCCTGACCGTTCCGTCAGGCTTTACCAGAATGTTGGAGGGTTTTAGGTCGCGATGAATGACCGCGTTCTGATGGGCGTACTGCACCGCTTCACACACCGATCGAAACAATTGCAAGCGCTCTTCGACCGAGCATTTCTTTCCGGCGCAATACTCGGTCAGGGGAACGCCTTCAACGTACTCCATGACGAACCAAGGGGTGCCGTCGGCGAGGGTATCTGCATCGTACAGCCGCGCGATCGAAGGATGGTTGAGTTGAGCGAGGGTGCGCTGCTCGCTGGCAAAGCGCTCGCGCCGGGCCGGCGACAGCCAAGCATCACGCAGGATCTTGATTGCAACCAGGCTCCCAAGGTCGTTGCGTTCGGCGAGATAGACCACGCCCATGCCGCCTTCGCCGAGGGCTTGTTTGATGTGATAGGGTCCGAAATCCCGCAAGGGCAGCTCAGGGCCGCGAGTTTCATCGAGGAGGTTGCGTGCGACGTGGGCGAGGTCTTGATCCAGCAGGCTTGCGCTGCGGGCGTCCTCGGCCAGCATGGCCGTCACGTCGGCCAGGAGTCCGTCGTCAGGGCCGCAGGCGTTCTCCAGGAAAGCGTGCTGTTCGGATTGCGGGAGATCGGCGGCCTCGTGAAAGAGCGCCTGAACTCGTTCCCAGCGTGCGCTGTCCATTTCAGATCCCCGAAATTGACTGCTCGCCCTCACCGCAGTGGCCACCGGTTCTGCACGGGCGAGGACACCCGCGTCTACTTCAGGCTTTAGCGCGCCTGACGCAGTTCGTGCGCCAGCCAAGCTTTTGCCGCCCGCCAATCGCGGAGAACGGTAGCTTCCGATATGTTAAGTAAAGACGCGGTTTCGCTGATGTCGAGGCCGCCGAAAAAACGGCTCTCAACCATCATGGCCTGGCGTGGCTGGATTTTCCCCAGCTGTTCCAGGGCAGAATCGAGAGCGAGCAAGTCCTTACTGCAAGACTCTATGTCTTCGATCGCGTCGCCCAACCTCAACGTGATGGCTACTCCCCCGCCTCGCTTGTCGGCATTTCGTCGGCGCGCAGCCTCAACCAGCACCTGGCGCATGGCGCGGGCGGCGATGCGCTTAAAGTGAGGATGCGAGGTGGTGGCGAACTGGGGCGAAGCCGCCAGTTTGATCCAGGCCTCGTTGACCAGTGTCGTGGGGCTAAGACTGGCTCCGGGGTCGCTTCGCCGCACGCTCGAAGCCAGGCGGCGCAGTTCCTCGTAGGTCAGGCTGAACAGATCGTCCAGCAGACGTCTCTCCTCAACTGTCTCCGGTTGTGCTTGAAGCTCAGAGCTTCCCGTCCATCGGCGATTTCTCAGGGGCATGACGGTTTTTCCTGCGCCTTTGCGCATTGCGTAGTGAAGGCCGGCTTTGGGAGCCATCTAGGGGGAGGGACAGGAGAGCTCAAGCTCACCTAGGGTAGGAATGCTATCAGCCTCTGCCGACTTTGATCAATGAAGAACTAAGAAAGGAGTAGATATGAAGCACCGGATTTTTGTGTCGCTTGTGGCGCTCGGCGCTGCTGTACTGTTAACCCCTTTAGCATCTGCTACGTGGAGCGGTTTTCGCAGCTTGGGCACAACCAAAGTTGTCGGGACCCCTTCGTGCGTACAACTTGGTTCCGACGAGGTTATATGCGTAGCTCAGAGTCAGCAACACTCCTTGATGGCTAACGAATTTGCCGGCGGAAAATGGTCTGGATGGACCAATCTTTCTGGAACCGTCACCTCCAACCCCAGTTGCGTCATCGACGGGACCGGCAGCGTATTCTGCGGCGTGACCAGCGCGACCAATACACTGACCGGCACCCTGTTTAACGGCAAGAAATGGAGCTCTCTGATTGACTCGGGCGGGCTCATTGACTCGAATCCGAGCTGCGCGCTTCTCCGTGCCGGAAGGGTGCTTTGTGGAGCTCGCAGCCAGACCGGAACTCTGACCACCTCCGTGTTCGATGGCACGACTTGGGGGAAGTTCTCTAGTCAGGCCTCGGGACTGCTAAACGCCCCCGCTTGCACGGGTGACGACGACGGCAACGTCATTTGCGAGGCAAATGCCATTGTCAACAATGCGACCACCACGATCGCGGACTTGTTCGATGGTTCGAGGTGGCAAGGCGTCCTCACCCTGGGAGGCTACTTCATCGGTCCGCCTTCCTGTCTGGCAGTGGACAAAAAGGGCACGGTGGAAGGCGGTGTGGCGTGCATTGTCCTGGGCGGTAACGATGCCGTTTGGGTCAATCAATTCAACGGTAACGGCTGGAACACAGGAGATTGGACCGGCTGGGGTCAAATCACGGGCAACGTTTATCCAGGGGCATACAGTTGCGCGCTGGAATCATCCGATACCATCGTGTGCGGATTTATCAACGTGCAAGACTCTCTATTTTATGAACAGACCTACACCAATGGGAGCTGGACTGGATACAACAAGGTGGGAGGATCTCCGTTCACGGCCGGTCCGTCCTGTGCCACATACGCGTCGGAGAAGGTCATGTGCGTCTTGGTTGGACTCAACAATCAGGGGGTCAGCGTCACTGGCCCATAGGCAATCTCGTGAGAAGAAGCTGTGAAGCCGCCCTTCGGGGCGGCTTTCTTGTCTGCTCGCGTTTTGTTACAGGGGCAGTCCGCCTGGCATCAAGCTTCTGTAAACAGGTCAGCGTGACCGGACTCCGGTTTCAACGAAGGATGAAAAAGAGGCCATTACATTCAAAATCCCCGGGCTGCGACTAACACTGCTTTTGGTCCCTTCATGCGGCTGATTCGCGCAATCTGATCGTCAAGTGAGACGAAGAAGGAAAGAATCCAGTCCAAGTCGAACCACTGACTACCTCGGCGCGGTTGGGATTCTCCTGCTTAATATTTGCTGCTTCTTCACTTCGTCTCAAAATCGGTGGAGACGCTGAGTTTTTTCCAAATTCGTGCTTCCTCTAATCGCGCAAGATCATTCTTCTCCGCGGCGGCGTACGCATCGCTGCCGAGCAAGAGTCGCAATGGAGGGTTCCGTTCTTGCGTCAACTGGACGATCGCCTGAGCTGCCTTTTTGGGGTCACCAGGCTGCTTGCCGTTGTAGTTCCGCTGAAATCTCGCGGTAGCTCCAACCGTCGAATCGTATTCAGGATGACCTTCGCTAAGTTCGGTGGAACTGCCCGCGAAGTCTGTGCGAAAGCCACCGGGTTCAACGATGGTGACCTTGATGCCGAGCGGTGCCACTTCGCGCGAAAGCACCTCGGAGAAGCCTTCGACACCCCACTTCGCCGCCGAGTAAGGCCCACGTCCCGGAGGGCCAATCCTTCCGCCCACCGATGAGAACTGAATGAACTGGCCTGCTTTCTTTTCGCGAAAATATCTCAGAGCTGCCTTGGTCACAATAATTGTTCCAAAGGGGTTCGTTTCGATCTGTGCCCGGAATTCCGATAGAGGCGTGTCTTCGACGGACGAAAGATTGCCGTATCCCGCATTGTTAATGACCACATCCAGCGAGCCAAATACATCGACCGCCGCTATTACCGCGTTTGCTGCTCCTGCTTCGTCGGTTACATCCATTGCGAAGAGCTTGACCTGATCTCCATATCGTTTCGACAGATCAGCCAGCGACTTAACGTCCCGAGCTGTCGCCAACACTTTATTGCCCGCAGCGAGGCCCGCTTCAACAATTGCACGACCCAGACCACGAGAGCTGCCGGTGACTAACCATACCTGCGCCATTCATCCTCCTCTATCCCACCGAAAAAGAACTGATCAGTGCAAAGAATTCTAAGATTCTGATGCGACGGAAACAGCGATCGCCCGGCCTGTGTCGCGACAAGGCAGAGGCAAGACGCCGAAATCATCTCTCCTGCGCAGATGATACCGCCCGATACTGGTTGTTCCGCTCTGCTATTGTGAGGCGCCGAAAAGAATCGGGCTCACCATGGTTTCAATCCTGGCTGCCATCTCTTCCGCGGGGATGCGATTGGGAGTCTGGAACCAGCGGCGTGCGGCTCCAAAAACGGCCCAGGCAGCGGTGGTCGCGGGGAGTGACGCGTCCTCACCGGGAGCCATTCCATGATGGGCAAGTCCTTCCTTGAACATATCCTCAACGATCGGAATGATCGAGCCTTCGAGCGCCATCCGCGACAACTGAGTGGGACAGCCTGCTCTCTCCGCAAGATAGTCACACACGCCGAGTGCGATCGCGCGCAGTGCCCCATTGCAGTCGTTAAAGGTTATGGCCCGACGCTCGATGAGATCGCGGAAGCGGGATTCGGTCATGGCCTGCAACAACGCGTTCTTGTCCGCATAGTGCAGGTAAAAGGTGGCCCGGTTCAACGTGGCTTCGTCGGCGATTTCCTGCACAGAGACGTCTTCGAACTCCTTTTTAGTTAAAAGCTTGGCCAGAGCTTCCATCAGCATGCGTCGGCTCCGCAGGATACGCGGATCCGTCGTTTCTGTGTCGGGTTGGAGAAGCTGGGCCATTTCTATATTGATGAAAGCATACCCTTTTACGGACTAAAGCGACAGTTGTTTATTTTCCTGAATCGACATATGTCGCCTACTCATCATATGTCGTGCAGGAGGAATTCTCAATGTCGACGCTGCTTCATATTGATTCCAGCCCACTTTACGGCCGGTCAGTCTCCCGCGAACTAACTGCTGCGTTCGTCACTCAATGGAAGGCTGCGCACCCGGACGGAACGGTCATTGAACGAGACCTCAACGCAACGGCCATGCCGCCAATCAATGCGGAATGGGTCGGTGCCGTCTATACGCCGGAACAGGCTCGGACTCCACAGCAGAAGCAATTACTCTCGCTCTCCGACTCGCTGCTCGCCGAATTGGAGCAGGCGGATGAGTACGTCATCGGAGTGCCAATGCATAACTTTGGCGTGCCTTCGGTTCTCAAGCTCTGGATTGACCAGATTGCCCGCGTGGGCAGGACCTTTTCCTACAGTGAGAAAGGGCCGAAGGGCCTGATCACCGGCAAGAAGGCAACCTTCATCATCGCAACGGGTGGGATCTACGACGCCCAGACGCGGATGGCCTCGTTCAATTTCGTGGAGCCGTATCTGCGGTCCGTATTTGGTTTTCTTGGCGTGACGGACGCGACCTTCCTCACCGCAGGCGGGACCAGCGCGCTGAACCAGGGGAAGGACCGGAACACATTTCTCGCACCACACCTTCAAGCCGTGCAGACGCACGCGCAGACCTTCTAAGAGAGGACATTCATGAAAACTACTTCAATTGTTGCTCGCTATTTACTGGGCCTGATGTTTACGGTCTTTGGGTTGAACGGATTTCTCAACTTTATCCACCAGCCGCCGCCCACGAATCCGCTGGCGTTACAGTTTTTTGGCGCCATCGTCGCATCGCACTTTGCCGCGTTCTTCTTCGCGGGGCAGGTGTTTGGTGGGCTGTTGCTGCTCTTTGGCCGATTCGTGCCACTTGCGCTGACGCTGCTGGCTGCGGAGCTCTACAACATCCTGGCGTTTCACCTGACGATGTCACCGGGCACCATCGCGCCGGCTCTGGTCGCTTGCGTGTTGTGGATTCTGGTTTTCCTGCAGTACCGCGAAAGTTTCAAGGGCATTTTCAGCGCGAAGGCTGCGACGCAGGCATAAATTGCGTCGAAGTATGAGAAGAACGGTACTTGCGTGCTGAGTGCATGATCGGTGATATGGCACTCGAATGGCGCAAGCGCCCGTTCAGCAAGCGTTTTGAGTGAACGGGGAATTGATTTCAGAAGGAGAAGACATGTCGCAACAACGCAGTATCAGTCGCGTGGTTAACGTTCCTCCAGCGGCACCTGGATTCGTCGGTCCGGGGCATCTAGCTGCGCCTGTCGTGTCTCCCGAAAACTTCGAGATGAACGATCCCTTCATCTTGTTGATGGACGATCATCTTGACATTGGCGACCGGCCAGTTGGTGGTCCTCACCCGCATGCAGGTTTTGAAACCGTGACTCTCATTCTCGACGGCGCGATCTTTGACCGCGATGAGGGCGGCGCACTCAACGCTGGCGAAGTGCAGTGGATGACCGCGGGCAGCGGCGTTATTCACAATGAAGATGTGAGGACCAAAGGGAAAATGCGCTTGCTCCAACTCTGGCTGACCTTACCCAAAAAAGAACGCTGGACTGAGCCGGCCTTTCAGGTCTTTCATTCCGATTCGATTCCTGTGCGCCACGAATCCGGAGCGGAGATCCGGGTTTACAGCGGTTCCTCCGGAAGTCTTCGTTCAGGCACACGAAACTATGTGCCAGTAACGATGGTCGAAATCAATTTGGAACGAGGTGCATCCGCCGTGCAGGAAGTACCTGTGTCTTACAACGGCTTTGTATTCGTGATTGGTGGTTCGGTTCGGATTGGGGAGACCACGCTGAACACGGGCCAGGTGGGTTGGCTTGATCGTCCGACTGACAACAATGCGAGCATCGTACGTGTGGTCGCTGGCGAATCCGGAGCGCGGCTGATCTTGTATGCGGGACAGCCTCAAGGAGACCCGATCGTTTCTTATGGTCCATTTATTGGCGACTCGAAGCAGGACATTGCCCGACTCTTTGCCGAGTATCAGGCCGGACAGTTTCCTCGCCTTAGCGAATTGAAGAAGCAGCAGGTCTGACCTTTCGACGTTCCTCTGCTTCGCCAGCCTGATTGGATTTTTTTAGGTTGTCGGCGCCTCGGGCATTCGGACATGCCCGTAGCCCGCGTGAGTACGTTTAATCGTGTCCTCGCTCGGCAGGAGAAGCAAATCATCGAAACCGCACTAGAGGAGTGTTACGGACAGGTCTCGGGCCCATCCGGCGCCGCCACGAAACTCGGACTGCCCGCGCGAACGCTCGATTCGAAAATCAAGCCGGTCCTTAGCCGTGGCCGTCGCCAAGGAAACGTTTGGCACCATCGACCGCTCGCTGTTCTTCGAAACTGAGATGCTCTGCATTTCCGTGCGACCCACCGCCTGTAGCCAAGCCGCTGCATTAGCAGACTCCGTGCGGAGGCGATTCGGGGGAGGTTCCGTCCCGTTTGGGTTGGCTTGTCAGAAAATCCAAATCCCGGAAGAGATGGAACGACTACATGGGCTAGAAATCTCCCGGTTATCTTTTTGGTTTCTATGCGTACAGCGCCATGCTGCTGTTGCGTGATCTTTGTCGCTGAGAAAACTAAGAAACCTTGAAGCGGTGGCGGTTTATGCCCAGCTTCCTTATTTTGGATTCGAGCGTCTGTCGGGGAATGCCCAGCTTAACGGCAGCGCCGGTTGGACCCCCAACCACGCCTTCGGATTCCCGGAGAGCGGCTTCGAGGATCTCTCTTTCGTGCTCGACAAGGCTAGCAACCAGCGGAGCAGTCGTCGCAGCCGGTGCGGGAGTCACGCGCGTGAGCCAGGTCTCATCTACAAAGAAAGTCTCCCCTTCGGACAGAATCACCGCCCGTTCGACTACATTCTGCAACTCGCGGATGTTGCCCGGCCAATCGTATGCGTGGAAGAGTTCGATCGTCTTCTTGTCTATGTTTCGAATCTTCTTGCCCAATTTTTTGGCATAGCGGTCGATCAAGTATCCGACCAACACGGAAATATCACTTGTGCGCTCGCGCAAGGCCGGCAATCGAATCGGAAAAACGTTGAGGCGGTAAAACAAATCCTGGCGAAACCTGCCCTCGGCCACGGCTGAAGTCAAGTCTCGATTCGTGGCCGCTATCACGCGTACATCAACCGAAACCGATTGAGTGCCGCCCACTCGTTCGAATTCACGCTCCTGAAGAACTCGCAGCAGTGCGACCTGCGTCTCTGGGGGAAGATCGCCTACTTCATCGAGGAATATCGTTCCACCGTCGGCCGATTCGAAACGGCCCAGCCGACGCTGAGTGGCCCCTGTAAAGGAACCTTTTTCGTGACCGAACAGCTCGGAAGCAATCAGCGACTGGGGAATCGCCGCGCAATTCACTCGAATAAAAGCACGGTTTGAACGCGTGGACCGGTTATGAATGGCGCGAGCAATCAGTTCCTTTCCCGTTCCGGTCTCACCTAAGACCAAGACTGTGGAATCCGTCGGAGCTACCTTGGTAACCTGAACCAGCACACGACGTAATGGCTCGGAGGAACCGACGATTTCTTCGAACATGGATGAGCGCACGATGTCTTCGCGCAACGCAACGTTTTCGTTTCGTGTCCTGTCTTCGGCACGCTTGCGATCATCGATGTCGGTTCCCGTCGCATACCAGCGCACCAGGCTTCCCTGTTCGTCGCGGAACGGGTTAATACGGATAAGGAACCAGCGATATTGACCGTCCTTTCGCCGCGTTCGTTGCTCGATTTCAAATGGCAGTCCGCGTGTATAGGCCGCCTGGCGCTCCTCCCGCAACTTCTCTACGTCTTCCGGATGAAACATTCGGGCACGAAACCCAGAACTGACCACCTCTTGCATGGTCAGGCCGGTATATTCCAGCACCGCCTGATTCGCGTAGAGCGGATCGCCGCTCGGGTCCAGGACGACAATGGTTTGCGGGATAGCGTCCGTTATCCGGCGAAGCTCCCGCCCGTCTTCAACAAGCTTATTCTCCGCTCTTTTTCGATCTTCGATGTCGGTATCGCTTCCATACCACCTGACGACCTTCCCTTCAGCGTCGAATTCTGGAAGGACACGGATAAGGAACCATCGGTATTGTCCGTCATATCGCCGGATGCGGGTTTCCAGTTCGCCTGGTTTGGGGTCATTCAGCAAGGCAAGCCACTCACGAATGAGTCGATCCAAGTCATCGGGGT